>NC_010581.1:1293055-1595833 GCF_000019845.1 Beijerinckia indica subsp. indica ATCC 9039
GCCAGAAGCGCCTCGGCGGCAAGCGCTGGATGGGAGCGGGCCAGGCCTTCATGCAGGGCGGAAGCGATGCCATTGGCGGTGTCCCGTCCGAAACGCGCGGCATCGATCTTGATCGCGACCAGTTTTTTCAGAAACGGCGTGCGGCTGGCCGATCCTGCCGCTCTTGCGAGCGAGGCAATCAGGTCAAGGAGACGATTGAGGGCAAAGCTCTTGCCGCTGCCCGCAGGTCCCAGCAGGCCAATGGTCAAGGGCGTCTGTGTTTGCCGATGCAGAGCCAGTTCGGCAAGTTTTTGCAAGGACGGATCAAGATCATAGGCGTCCGCGCCATGGGCGGTATCGGCGATGATGGCATCTGCAGGGGTTTCGCCACGGGCGATTTCGGAAATGGTCTCGCGCGGCTTCTCCACAGCCCTGCTGGGTGTCACCAGGGGGTGAGGAATAGGAGCCCCGATGGGGGACGAAGGGCGGGCAGCAGCGGGGGCGGCGGCAGGGCTCTTGAAAGCCGGGGGTTCAGGCTCGCGCAGGGGACGATCGGGCAAAGCTGTCACCTTTCGAAGTGGATGCTGGAGGCCGCGGAAACTGTCGTGCGTTTGTTGATCGGACGTAGGATTAAAAAGCCGTCAGAGCCTCTTGAATGATCTTAACCTTTTGAAAAAGCGATAATTCAGGTGAAAAATCAAGAAGCGCCCTTCGCGGCCATTGATTGAGATAACGAGGAGATAGGCTGAAGGATGTAGAAAAACACGAGAGCGGAATAAGTTTATTATAGCGGGGCGAGGCGGCCTCGGTGCGAGTCTGCTGGATACCGAGCTTAGCCTAATGATTGTGATGGCGCCAAGGCGGAGCGGTCTCGAACTGGACCGATGTGCCGGTCATCGCTAAAAGCTAACCCTTAGATATTCCAAAATCATGAGATCGATAGCCCATGGCGCGGCAATTCATTTATCATATGCAGGGTCTGACGAAGACCTATCCGGGTGGCAAGAAGGTTCTCGATAATGTGAACCTGTCTTTCTACCCCGATGCGAAAATTGGTGTTCTTGGCGTCAATGGCGCCGGTAAATCCACGCTTTTGCGGATCATGGCGGGGATCGACAAGGAATTTACCGGCGACGGCTTCGTCGCGGACGGTGCGAAGGTCGGTTATCTGCCTCAGGAGCCGCCGCTCGACGATACGCTCGACGTGCGGGGCAATGTCATGCTGGGCGTGGCGGCGAAAAAGGCGATTCTCGATCGCTATAACGATCTCGCGATGAATTATTCTGATGAGACCGCCGATGAAATGACCCGCCTGCAGGATGAAATCGAGGCGCAGAATTTGTGGGATCTCGATGCCCAGGTCGATCTGGCCATGGATGCGCTCGGCTGTCCGCCCGATGATTGGCCCGTCAACAAGCTGTCGGGCGGTGAGCGCCGCCGCGTCGCTTTGTGCAAGCTCCTGCTCGAACAGCCGGAGATGCTGCTGCTCGACGAACCGACCAACCATCTCGACGCGGAAACGGTCAATTGGCTCGAAGGCCATTTGCGCACTTATCCCGGCGCGATCCTGATCGTCACCCATGATCGTTACTTCCTCGACAATGTAACGGGCTGGATTCTCGAACTCGATCGCGGCCGCGGCATCCCTTACGAGGGGAATTATTCGAGTTGGTTGAAGCAGAAGCAGAAGCGTCTGGCGCAGGAAAGCCGCGAGGACGAGGCGCGCCAGCGTGCCCTGGAAGCGGAAGCGGAATGGATCGCCGCGAGCCCTAAGGCGCGTCAGGCCAAGTCCAAGGCGCGTATCCAGCGCTATGAGGATCTCGTCGCCAAACAATCGGAAAAGGCTCCGACGACAGCGCAGATCATCATTCCGGTGGCCGAGCGCCTCGGCAATAATGTCATCGAATTCTCGCATCTGACGAAGGCATTCGGCGACAAATTATTGATCGATGATCTGTCATTCAAACTGCCGCCGGGCGGCATCGTCGGTGTCATAGGTCCGAACGGCGCCGGTAAGACCACTTTGTTCCGCATGATCACCGGGCAGGAAAAGCCGGATTCCGGCACGATCTCCATCGGTGATTCCGTGCAGCTCGGCTATGTCGATCAATCGCGGGACGCGCTCGATGGCAACAAGAATGTCTGGGAAGAAATTTCCGGCGGCAATGATGTCATTTATCTTGGCAAGCGCGAGATCAATTCCCGCGCCTATACGGGCGCGTTCAACTTCAAGGGAACGGACCAGCAGAAGAAAGTTGGCCAGCTTTCGGGCGGTGAGCGCAATCGCGTGCATCTCGCCAAAATGCTGAAATCCGGCGCCAATGTTCTGCTGCTCGACGAACCGACCAATGATCTCGATGTCGAAACCTTGCGCGCCCTGGAAGAGGCTCTGACCGATTTCGCGGGCTGCGCCGTGATCATCTCGCATGATCGCTTCTTCCTCGATCGTATTGCCACACACATTCTCGCCTATGAGGGCGATAGTCATGTGGAATGGTTTGAAGGCAATTTCGCCGATTACGAGGAAGACAAGAAGCGTCGCCTTGGTGTCGACAGCCTCACGCCGCATCGGATGAAATACAAAAAGTTCTCGCGTTGATAGGGGACGCGAGAACTAGAATTTGAGAAAGAAACGCAGAGTCGCTAGTGGTGTTATCCCCTAGCGACTCTGCGTATTACTGAAGACCCTTGGCCTTCAGACAGGTGCAAGCGACAACGGCATCGAACCAGGCTTGGGTCAGCTCCCGCGTGCCTTGCGCGCCGAAATGTAAACCATCGTAGCGATCGGTGATCTTGTCAGCGTCGGGACCCGGTGCCATTCCGGGTTTCGCGGCGAAACGGCGCTGGACTTCCCGAACGGCCTCGTGTGTTCGCCCGTTCTGGAGCGTCGCCTGCGCGATAAAGATCGGCGCATTCGGGGCCAGGGCGTGGAACCGATCCAGCACGACTTGCAGTCTCGCGGCATAGGTTTCGGCATCCGTATTGGGATCGGATTCGCCTTGCTGCCAGAAGATCGCATCGATCTTGCCTTTTGCGTCGAGCACGAGCTTCGCTTGGCTCAAAGCGTAGGCGTCGAAGCCGTTTTCGCTCCAGTCACGGACCGAGGTGCCTCCCCAGCCGGCGGAAATCAATGTCACGGAACGGCCGAATTTGGCACGGAAGAGGTCGGCGAAGGCCGGCCATTGGCTGCCACGTCCTCCATCTCCGCCAGGAAGGGGATCGGACAGAGCATAGCATCGGCCATTATAGAAAGCGGCTGCGTCCGGATCCTGGGCTTTCGAATAGGAATAGGCGAAATTGGCCCCATTGCTCTGGCCGATGACCAGAATGACACTATTGGAATCGAGCCGGCAGGGTCGCGGGGTTTGAAACGAACCCGCTGGGCGTCGGTTCGTGGGTGAAGGCGGGTGAGCACTATCACTGAACCCACGCGTAGAAGGATAAAGCGCGGTCAGGAGCGCAAACGTCAGGGCCAGGCGGTTCATGCCGCGTCGGGGCGCTGCTGGGCTCTTTGTCTTGCTCACCTGTATCCCTTCTCTGTTCATGGCCCCGATGGCAATTCCAAAAGTGTCCCGGCGAGCCGGTCATACCAGGCGGTTTGATCAGCGGGTGTGAAATGCGCATTGGCAGGGCTGGGATTGGGAACGACATAAAGATGCGTTGGCCCGATCGATAAGGTCTGCATTCCGAGGGCCGGATCAGTCTTCGTTTCCGTCAGGGCGCGATGGACGGGGCGATAGGCCATGGTGCCATGAAAACAGGCGATGCGCGGCCGGTAATACTCGATTTTCTCGACGAGGGCCGTCACGGCCGCCGCAAATTCCGCCGGCGAAACATCGCTGGCGCGTGCCGTTGGACGTTTCACCGTATCGGTAAAACCAAATCCCTGCGCTGGCAGAAGATGATCATGCATTGGCTCAAGAGCTTCGAGGCCGAGGTTTTCGCGCGCGGCGAGGCTGAGGACCGAGCGCGAGAAGGCCGGCCAGAAACGATTGGTTTTACGTGCGAAATAATGCCCTTGCGCAACCGAATAGAGCGACGGGTTGATACCGACGAAAAGTACACTCAGGCCTTTGTCGAGAAGATCAGGAAGGCTCGTCTGCGGGTTCGGCTGCATGGGGAAAAGCACGGACTTATATCAGGGATCATTGATCATGACCGTTGGTCGGCAAAAAGCCAGGCGAATCGTGGCTCAAAATCCGCCTGGATGATTGCAAACCGGGTTGATCCGATTTCCGCTTATTGCGCCTTGCAGCTTATTGCTTTTTACACTTGGATTTGAATTTCTTGCGCGCTTTTCCGTGCAGGCCTTGGGCATTCGCCTTGTCGATGCATTCCTGCGCCTTGGCCTTTTTCGCGGCCGTATCCTTGATGTCTTCGACAGGATTTTTCGGCACTGCCGGTGTCGCCTGTTTCACGGTCTCGGCGGCTTGGCCTTTGAGATTGTCGACCGGATTGGTGACGCCCTGCGGGACGGTCGGGGGTACAGCTTTCACCGTGCCGGCTGCCTGGCTCTTGACGCCGTCCATCGGATTCGGCACCGCCGGAGTGCTCACGGAGTCCTGTGCCGAGGCCGAAAGCGGTGCGGCCAGCATGGTCGTGCAAAACAGGGCGAGGGCCATGCAGCGGGCAAACGTCGTTTTCATTCCTGGGCTCCTTGGATTAAGGACATTGTGGGTTGGGCAGCAGATGATCCTGGAAGCGGATGCCCCTTTTGCGGATGATCTGATGCTTCTTCAAAGCACGAGAGCTCTCCCCGGTCTGATTGAGAGGCAAGCTCCACAGACAAGGCACTGACTGCGTGATGAGGCGATGCGGTCGTCACGACATCAGCGAGGGGCGAGCGAAAGCATTACGGCCTGACAAGGCGAGAAAAAGGCTTCGCTCTTTCATCATCCGATCATGGTTAAAAACCGCTCGGCTGATGTCCTGAATGCCATGCCGCTATCCGATTCGTCTCCCAGACCGCCGGCTGAGATTTTCACAAAAAGGTGCTTGCTCATGGGCGTGTTTTACATATAAATATATCTTTATATTCATTGTTGGCCCGTGAGATATGAATGGGCGCGCGTGGAGACGGCTTTTGCATTCAGCCGAACGCATTTCCTTCGAGGCTATCCTGTCCGGCCTTTCGGCGGCAGGCGAGGCGACGCGCCTGCGTCTTCTCGCTCTTTTGGCCGAAGCCGAACTGACGGTCAGCGAATTGGTCGTCATTTTGGGGCAATCACAGCCGCGCATTTCACGTCATTTGAAACTTTTGCTCGAGGCGGGCCTTGTCGAACGGCACCGGGAAGGAGCCTGGGCGTTTTTCCTCATTGCGCAAACGGGTCCCTTGGCGGCTTTAGCCCGGGATCTCGTCGCGCGTGTCGCGCCAAATGATCCGATTCTCTCCGCCGATCGTTCTCGCCTTGCGGAAGTGCGGCGACAGCGGGCGGAACAAGCGGCCCGTTATTTCGAGGCGCAAGCCATCAATTGGGACGAATTGCGCGCCATGCATGTGCCTGAGGAAAGGGTCGAAGCGGCGATCCGTGAAACGGTCGGCACGGAAAAGATCGAGGCTCTCCTTGATCTTGGTACCGGCACAGGCCGTATGCTGGAACTGCTGGCGCCGCTCGCCTCACGCGCCGTCGGTGTCGATCAATCGCCGCAAATGTTAGGCCTAGCCCGCGTGCGTCTCGAGCGGGCGGGTCTGCGCAATACGCAATTGCGTCAGGGCGATCTCTATGCGCTTCCGGTCGAGCCGGCATTCTATGACCACGTCATCATGCATCAGGTTCTGCACTATCTCGATGATCCCTTACGCGCCTTGCGCGAGGCTGGCCGCGCCTTGCGCGCGGATGGTCGTCTGCTCATCATCGATTTTGCACCGCATGAAGAGGAATCGCTGCGCACGATCCATGCGCATCGGCGGTTGGGATTCACTGGTGAGGAAATGGCTGGTTTCATGGAACAAGCCGGCCTCGAATGCGTCGCGCGGCGGGATCTCGCGCCGACACCTGACGAGGGTGGCAAGCTGACCGTCTCGCTCTGGCTCGGCCACCATCGATCCGCCCGCCCCAATGACCGGCAGGGTTCCAAAACCTCGCCCGCACGAGAAATAGCATGAGCGATACTATGACGCTTCAATCAATCGATTCATCGCCTCGCGCCAGTCGCGGAACTTGTGAAGGCATGAGCGTCTCCTTCGAATTTTTTCCGCCCAAAACCGAGGCGATGGAAGCGACCCTGTGGGAATCGATCAATCGCCTGGCGCCTTTGCAGCCGAGCTTTGTCTCGGTGACCTATGGCGCTGGTGGCTCGACGCGCGAGCGGACCCATGCGACCGTTGCTCGCATCGTGAAGGAAACGCCGATAAAGCCGGCGGCGCATCTGACCTGTGTGGCGGCAAGTTGCGCGGAAGTCGATGCGGTCGCCAAGGCCTATTGGGAGGCAGGTGTCCGTCATATCGTGGCTTTGCGTGGTGATCCCCTGGAAGGTATTGGGACGGCCTTTCATCCACATCCGCAAGGCTATGCGCATTCGACGGATCTCGTGGCAGGCCTGCGCAAGATCGCCGATTTCGAAATTTCGGTCTCCGCCTATCCCGAGAAACATCCCGAAAGCGCGTCGATCGAATCCGATCTCGACGTTCTGCAGGCCAAGATCGATGCCGGCGCGACCCGCGCCATCACCCAATTCTTTTTCGAGAATGACACCTACCTGCGCTATCTCGACAAGGTGCGGGCGCGCGGGATCACCATTCCGATCCTGCCGGGCATTGTGCCGGTACAGAATTTCAAACAGACCGCGAATTTCGCCAAAAAGGCCGGCGCGAGTATTCCGCCTTGGCTCGCTGAACGGTTCGAGGGGCTTGACGATGATCCCCAGACGCGCCGATTGATTGCTGCTACGGTCGCCGCCGAACAAGTGCTCGATCTCGTCGATCGCGGTGTGCGGGATTTCCATTTTTATACGATGAATCGCGCCGATCTCGTTTATGCGATCTGCCACCTTCTGGGGCTGCGGCCGAAACTCGAGAAAGAAGCTGCCTGAATGAGCCAGTCCCCTTTGAATGGTCCCGCGACGACCAAAGCGCTTCTGGAAGCGGCCGCCGAGCGCGTTCTTGTGCTTGATGGTGCCATGGGCACGATGATCCAGCAGCGCAAATTTACCGAGGCCGATTTTCGTGGCGAGCGTTTCAAGGACTGGCCTTCCGATCTGCGCGGCAATAACGATCTTCTGACTCTGACCCAACCGGACGCCATCGTCGCCATTCATCGCGCTTATTTCGAGGCAGGCGCCGATATTATCGGAACGAATACATTCAACTCGACCCGTATCTCCCAGGCCGATTACGGCATGGAGGAACTGGTTGCCGAATTGAACCGTGAATCGGCGCGGCTCGCGCGTCAGGCCGCCGATGAGGCTGAGGCAAAAGATGGTCGCCGCCGTTTCGTCGCCGGCGCTTTAGGACCGACCAACCGGACCGCCTCGATCTCGCCTGACGTCAATAATCCAGGCTTTCGCGCGGTGACATTCGATGATCTGCGCGCAGCCTATGCCGAGGCCGCAAGTGCATTGATCGAGGGCGGCGCGGATATCTTGATTGTCGAGACGATTTTCGACACGTTGAATGCCAAGGCAGCGCTTGCCGCGATCGACGATGTATATGAATCCTTGAACGTGCGTCTGCCGGTGATGATCTCCGGCACGATCACCGATCTTTCCGGCCGTACTCTGTCCGGCCAGACACCGACTGCGTTCTGGTATTCGCTGCGCCATGTGAAGCCCATAACGATCGGCCTCAATTGCGCGCTGGGAGCGCGCGAGATGCGCGCCCATATTGCCGAATTGTCGCGCGTCGCGGATACATTGATCTGCGCTTATCCTAATGCAGGCCTGCCCAATGAATTCGGCCTCTATGATGAGAGCCCTGAATATATGGCCTCGCTCGTCGGTGAATTTGCCGAGGCCGGTCTTGTCAATATTGTCGGGGGCTGCTGCGGCACGACACCGGCGCATATTCACGCTATTGCCAAGCGCGTCGCGGGCATAGCGCCCCGTAAGATCCCAGCCATTGAACCTTTATTGCGGCTCTCGGGGCTTGAGCCTTTCACGCTCACCAAGGACATTCGCTTCGTCAATGTCGGTGAACGGACCAATGTGACCGGCTCGGCGAAATTCCGTAAACTCATCAAGGAAGGCCAGTTTTCCGCCGCGCTTGATGTCGCGCGCGATCAGGTCGTCATGGGTGCCCAGGTCATCGACGTGAATATGGACGAAGGCCTACTCGATTCCGAAGCTGTCATGCGAGATTTCCTCAATCTCGTCGCTGCCGAACCCGACATAGCCCGTGTGCCGGTGATGATCGATTCCTCGAAATTCGTGGTTATCGAGGCTGGTCTCAAATGTATTCAGGGCAAAGGCATCGTCAATTCGATTTCCCTGAAGGAAGGTGAAGAGAATTTCATTCAAGCGGCCAAAGCCGTTCATCGTTATGGCGCGGCGGTCGTTGTCATGGCCTTCGATGAACAAGGCCAGGCAGATACACGCGCGCGGAAAGTCGAGATCTGTTCGCGTGCCTATGATATCCTCGTGAATCGGTGCGGCTTTCCGCCCGAGGATATTATCTTCGATCCGAACATTTTCGCGGTTGCGACCGGTATCGAGGAACACAATAATTACGGCGTCGATTTCATCGAGGCCACGCGGGAAATCCGCCAGAAATTTCCGCTGGTGCATATTTCCGGCGGTGTTTCCAATCTCTCCTTCTCGTTTCGCGGCAATGAGCCGGTGCGTCAGGCGATGCATTCGGTCTTTCTCTATCACGCCATCGCGGCCGGCATGGATATGGGTATCGTCAATGCCGGACAGCTCTCGGTCTATGAAGAGCTTGATCCGGAGTTGCGCGAGGCCTGCGAGGATGTCGTTCTAAACCGGCGGCCAGAGGCAACCGAACGACTTCTGGCTTTGGCCGAGAATTACAAGGGCCAAGGGACGGAGAAACAGGAAAAGAGCTTGGCCTGGCGCGAGGAGCCAGTCGAAAAACGGCTCGAACATGCGCTCGTCAATGGCATTACCGAATTTATCGACCAGGATGTCGAGGAAGCGCGTCTTGCCAGCACGCGGACACTCGATGTCATCGAAGGGCCTTTGATGGCCGGCATGAATGTCGTCGGCGATCTCTTTGGCTCCGGCAAAATGTTCCTGCCACAAGTCGTCAAATCGGCGCGTGTCATGAAGGCGGCGGTCGCCTATCTCATGCCGTTCATGGAAGCGGAAAAAGCCGCCAATGGTGGCGCCGTGCGGTCGAGCGCCGGCAAGATTTTGATGGCGACGGTCAAGGGCGATGTGCATGACATCGGCAAGAATATCGTTGGCGTGGTGCTCGCTTGTAATAATTACGAGATCATTGATCTTGGCGTCATGGTGCCGGCGGCGAAAATTCTTGAAACCGCGCGGGCGGAACAGGTTGATTGCATCGGCCTCTCCGGCCTGATCACGCCTTCGCTCGATGAAATGTGTTTCGTGGCCGCTGAGCTTGAGCGTGAAGGCTTCGATGTGCCCTTGCTGATCGGCGGCGCGACGACCAGCCGGGTGCATACGGCGGTCAAGATCCATCCCAATTATACACGCGGCCAAACCGTCTATGTGACGGATGCGAGCCGCGCTGTGGGCACTGTGCAGTCCTTGCTGTCGGAGACCTCGCGCGGCGCCTATATTGAAACGATCCGTGCCGAATATCAGAAGGTCTCCGATGCCCATCGGAGGGCCGAGGCCGAAAAGCAGCGCCTGCCTTTGCAACGCGCGCGGCAGAATGCCTTCCGGCCTGATTGGGCGGCCTATCAGCCGCCGCGCCCGACCTTTACCGGCGCGCGTATTTTCGGCAGCTATGATGTCGGCGAACTCGTCCCCTATATTGATTGGACGCCTTTCTTCCAGACCTGGGAATTGCGCGGCCGTTATCCGGCTCTGCTCGATGACCCAAAACAGGGTGCCAGCGCGCGGCAGCTTTTCGACGATGCTCAGGCCATGCTCAAGCGCATTGTCGAGGAACATTGGTTCGACCCCAAGGCCGTCATCGGTTTCTGGCCAGCCAATGCAGTGGATGATGACATCAAGCTCTATACGGGTGAATCGCGCTCGGAAGAGCTCGCGACTTTCTTCACCTTGCGCCAGCAATTGTCGAAACAGGGGGACAAGCCAAATCTCGCTTTGGCCGATTTCGTCGCACCGCGTGATAGCGGCAAGGCGGATTATATCGGTGGCTTTGTGGTGACGGCCGGCGCGCGCGAGGAGAAGATCGCCGAGCGTTTCGCCAAGGCCAATGACGATTATGGTTCGATCATGGTGAAGGCGCTCGCCGATCGGATTGCCGAAGCCTTTGCCGAGCGTATGCATGAACGTGTGCGCCGCGAATTCTGGGCCTATGCGCCGGATGAAAATCTGACCAATGAAGAACGAATTTCGGAATCTTACCGTGGCATTCGGCCGGCGCCCGGTTATCCGGCTCAGCCCGATCATTCGGAAAAGGCGACTTTGTTCCGTCTGCTCGAAGCCGAACGGCGGATCAGCGTCAGCCTGACGGAAAGCTTCGCCATGTGGCCCGGCTCTTCGGTTTCTGGTCTCTATATCGCTCAGCCCGAAGCCTATTATTTCGGTGTGGCCAAGGTCGAGCGTGATCAGGTCGAGGATTATGCGCGGCGCAAAGGCATGAGCATTGCGGAGGTCGAACGCTGGCTGACACCGATCCTCAATTACAATCCAGCGGCCGTGGCTGAGGCGGCGGAGTAGGGTCCATGCTGCGTCAGGCGACACAGAGGCTCGATATCGCGACCCAGGGCAGAGGGCTCATCGCCTTCACGGATTCCGTGCGGAACTGGCTGCATGGAGAGCATTTTACAACTGGGCTTTTGACTGTGTTCTGCCGGCATACATCGGCTTCTCTTTTGATTCAGGAAAATGCGGATCCCGATGTCTGTCGGGATCTGATCCGTTTCTTCGACGTGATCGCGCCAGAAGATGAGACGCGCTACATTCATCGAGCTGAAGGACCCGATGACATGCCGGCTCATATTCGTTCAGCGCTGACCGCTACGCAGCTTTCCATTCCAATCGTCGAAGGCAGGCTGGTGCTTGGCACGTGGCAGGGGCTTTATCTCTTTGAGCACCGCCGTGCGCCCCATCGCCGCGAGATCGTGCTGCATGTGATCGGTGAATAACGAGCGGCAAGCTGATCGCAAGCTCTTCCAAGATGCCAATAATTCTATTGCTTTCCGATTTCGAAAATTCGTGTTTCGGCTGGACCAACGTGAAACTCGTGAATGGGTGCCTGACAAAATTGACCTGTCATATGCGGGCTTTTAGGTCCAGCCTGCCCAGGTTCATGGGCGGTATAACAGTCGCCTTCAAAGGCACCGCCTGTAGCAACGTAATAGCGCACGTTTAATTCTTTTAGGACATCGTTGAGATTACGTTCCGCCCTTATATTCTGGAGCATTTGTTTATCGCCCACTAGCCCTTCGAGCTGAACGATTGGATCATCAAGGAGATATCCAGCGGTTCCCGCTCTGTCCCCCATGGCAAATGTGCCGTGGTGGGTTGCAGAGAATTCTTTGAGTTCCTTGGCCGCCTCATAGATCTGAAAGGCGATTGGATTAATCGGGATAATGCTTTGCAGAGTAACGATCGCAACCGCGATACTACCGATGAGAACGAGTCGATTGATGAGAATGCTATTGAGGCGTTCAAGCAAAAGCTGCAACAGCGCGGGAAGAACGACGATACCGACCATCACGATCGGATAAAAATACCAAGCCCATAAAGCCCAATCACTGCGAAACGCGAGTAGTGGGTAAAAGACTAAAGGGTGGAGTAAAACCGCCGTTACGACAAGACGGTCTCCGGAGGGGCAACGGACCCGGCCACTCAAGGATAAGACAACATATAACAAAGCCGATAAGGCTATCGGCCATATGAAGATGATATTGTATCCGCTAAAGCCAAACAGGCCTAGAAGTGTGGATGAAGATGGAAAAAATCCAGTTTTTAATTGCTTCGCAGCGCCGGATATTGGCAAGGCGCTGCTGAAATAGAAGTGGTTAAACGCGAGATAGAAGAAAATGGGAATGCAGCCGATACCCGCATAGATCGTATTCATGGCTAAGCGGGCTCGGGATTTGATAGGATATACAATCCCGGCGCAAATATATAAAAAAGGCATCAGTATCGCGTCGATACGGGAAAGGAATGCAAAGGATATTAACAGGCCTGTGACGATTGCCTGTTTCCTTGTTTGAACCTCAAGCGGTGTCTGCAACAAACGCAAAGCCAGAAGCGCAAGCGCAAGTATCCCGAGAGATACTTCCATGCCCGTGCGTGACAAAGTAAACATCAAGGTCGCTGAATATATTGAGCTGGCGACAGCGGCGACAAGGTGATTGGTTAATTTGAGTGCGATTGTGAGAAAAATAAAGAAACTGAGAGTATTGATAATCGAAATCATGATTACAATAGATATAAACAAGGCAGTTGTATTGCCAAAAAGATAATATTGCAGCGTAATGAGCGCGAGCCACAATGGATGATATCCATTTGTGTCGTGAAGCATATCAAACGACGATCGATGATGATCGGCGATATTCATCGCGATTTTGAGGTAATAGAAAAAATCGTCTGTGAAATAGGAAAGAAACTGGTCTTCAGGAGTGTGAAACCTGAGCAACATTACAAAACTGAAAAAAGCCGGAAAGAGGATGCATAGAAGTGCAATGAACGGCTTCGCCTTCAGGGTATGGAAACTAAAACCAGTAAAAGCTTCGGATACACGAGTCTCTTTGTTCCAATTCACGAGTCTCTCCAAGTTTTTGAACTCGCGTTTATCCCTGCTTCGCTTAAAGCTGCTGAAGCTCAAACGGTCGATAGTATGCTCTTATCTTTTTGACGCTTACTGATCAAACCTTCAATCAAGAGGGCTGAAGGCTCGCGCTTTCTTGAAGACCCCCGTCATATCTCCCCGTCAAAATGCTTTATCTTGACGCTCCCAAAAGAGATGCGGCTTCCATCCGCGCGATGGCAGTTTAAGGAGGTTCCATGAAAATCGATCTTTCCGGCAAAACGGCGCTCGTCACCGGCTCCACGGCGGGCATCGGATGGGCGGCGGCCAAGGGGCTTGCGGAAAGCGGGGCGACGGTGATTGTCAACGGGCGCAAGGAAGCGACTGTGGCCGAGGCTGTCTCGACTTTGCGCAAGCAAGTTCCCGATGCGCAGATCCAGCATTTTACCGGCGATCTTGGCACGGCGCAGGGCTGTGCGGCTTTGGTCGCAGCCATTCCCGCCTGCGATATTCTCATCAATAATCTTGGTATTTATGGCCCGAAGGATTTCTTCGAGACGCCTGACGAGGACTGGGCGCATTTCTTCGAGGTCAATGTCATGTCCGGCGTCAGGCTCTCGCGCGCCTATTTGCCGGGAATGGTTTCGCAGGGCTGGGGACGGGTCGTTTTTGTGTCCTCGGAATCGGCAATCAATATTCCCACCGAGATGATTCACTACGGCTTTTCCAAAACCGCTCAGCTTTCCATCGCGCGCGGTCTTGCCCAAAGGGTGGCGGGCAGTGGTGTTACCGTTAATTCCGTGCTGCCGGGGCCGACGCTTTCCGAAGGGCTTGCTGAAATGTTGCAGGATGAAGTGAAGACATCCGGCAAGTCTGTGGAGGCCGTGGCAGCCGATTTCGTCATGGCCCATCGGCCGTCCTCGATTATCCGGCGGGCGGCCACGGTCGAGGAAGTCGCCAATATGATCGTCTATATTTCATCGAAACAGGCTTCAGCAACCACAGGCGCCGCCTTGCGCGTCGATGGTGGTGTGATCAGCGCAATCTGAGTCTTAAAAAGCGGATCGCCCTTGGCTGATCCGCTTTTACGAAAATAATTCAAGGCTGTTTGAAGATCGGCAGGCCGAAGTAATTTTCATCGGCTCCGCCCCAGGCCTTGTTCAGGGCCGCACCCTCAAACCATTGCGCCGATTCCGTATCATTGGCGGGGCGATGGGTCACCTTGCCTTCTTCATTGTCCGCAAGAAGATATTTCTTTGCATTACGGATGAAACGGTCGAGATCCTTCTTATCGGTTGGGCGGACCACGCAGCGCGGCACCTCGTCGACCATGATGATGGTTGGCAGCATTTTCGTCTCCCCTGCGGAAGCCGCAGCCAAGCGGCGGGCTCCAATAGGCAATCGGTCTTCGCGGGTTATGCCGGACCGGGCAGCGGCGAAGAGGCTCGAAGATCAAACCCATGCAAGGCGGTTGTGCTTCCATGGGCCACGATCGACGCGATGCAATGATCATGCACAGCTTTGTCGCCTCTTCCCTTGCCTTGATCGGGCGATCCCGCTAAAACGAAACGGCCTTAGGAGTGTAGCTCAATTTGGTTAGAGCACCGGTCTCCAAAACCGGGGGTTGGGGGTTCGAGTCCCTCCTCTCCTGCCAGGGCTGATTTTCTTTAAAGCTGGCTTCTTCCGCGCCCTGATCCAAGGGCTTGCTGGCTCTCTCTGAACGCTTAAATCGTCTGCGTTCCCCGCCCAGCCCGCGCGGCTTCCAATTCCTCGACCCAGGTGGCGACTGTATCGATCAGCCGAATCGCACCCGGCATGCGGCCATAGGCATCCGCCTGCGCTTCATTCGTCGGCTCGAGGGTCCGCCACCATTCGATCAACTGCCGAATCAAGGACTTGGGCGTGATCTTTTCCGGCTGGACGCCTGGAAAACCATTGAGTCCAAAAGCCTGTTCAACGTCGCTGAGGCAGGAAAGAATATAGGCTTTGTCTGTCTCGCTGAAGGGCAGGGGGCCATCGGGCGCACGCTGGACCATGCGGATTTCGCTAAGTTCGGGAATATAGTCTTTCATCGCTCTGTCGTCGTCTCTCCACTCATGCCGAGCATCAGATCCAAGAAGGGGTGATGTTTCTTGGACCTGATATTCAACTTAAGGTTCTAGCGGCCTTCATCACGCCGCCGTGCGGCCTGCCATTCTTCGAGGCGGTCCGCACCGGTGATGAGATCGGCGGCCTTTTTGCGCATCCGGCGAATCAATTCGGAAAAAATCGGATCATGGGCGGTGAGGCTTTCGGCATTGGCCTGCCGCCATTCCGTCACGCGTCCGGCCCCGAGACCGGTCTCCTCAGCCAGCTTTTGAGGCCAATCGCTGCCGTAAAGCCGTTCTGCCGCCTCGGTGAGATGAGCAAAGGGTGGCTGCTCGCCGGCAAAGTGGCGCGCCTCGGCCTCAGCCAGTTCCTGAGTCGCGTCGGCGAGACGGGTGATTTCCGGCAAAACGGCCCGCATTGCCTCGGCGCCGCTGAAAGGCACCAGCCAGCAGCGCTTGTCCGGCCGCCATTTGGCTTTCGGCACCCAGCGCAACAGTCGGTTCAAAGCCTCGCTATAGCCCGTGGCGATGATGATTCCGTCTGGGCCAATCGAGATCCAGGGAGAGGGTGGAAAGGGATTGGCCATCAGAGCCGCGTGGGCCTTGGCCTCGCTGTCTCGAATCGCCTCGGGATCTTTTGATGTCGGCATGGGGATCGGGCTTTGTTCTTTTTCACGCGAATACTATGGGGCGTCGGTGAAACGCCGTCAAAGTTTCTTGATGGCAAGCAAGGCTCTGGCCGCAAGCTCGTTCTTCCGCGCATCCTTTGGTGAAAATGAGGGGATTCATGCTAAGAGAAAGGCTGGAGACGCATCATGACGCAGAAACAATCCGTAACCGCCGCCTTGCTCGTCATCGGCGATGAAATCCTCTCGGGCCGGACCAAGGATCAGAATATCGGCTTCACTGCTGAATTTCTGACCAAGATCGGAATCGATCTTGCCGAGGTGCGCGTCGTTCCCGATATCCAGAAGGAGATCGTCGCCGCGCTCAACGCCTTGCGCGTGCGTTATGATTATGTCTTCACGACTGGCGGTATCGGCCCCACGCATGACGACATCACGGCGGATGCCGTGGCGGCCGCGCTGGGTCTCGAACTGATCGAGGATCCGCGCGCGATTGCGCTTCTTCTCGAAATCATCAAGCCGGAAAATCTCAATGAGGCGCGCCGGCGGATGGCGCGGATTCCGCGTGGCGCGGACCTGATTGAAAATCCGATCTCCAAGGCGCCGGGGTTCTGGATTCAGAATGTCATCGTCATGGCCGGTGTGCCCTCAATCATGCAAGCCATGCTGAATGCGGTGGCTCCGAAATTATCGACCGGGGCGCCGATGATCGCGGAAACGATTGTGGCGGGGAATGTGCCGGAAGGGACTTATGCCGCCGATCTCGCAAGGCTCGCCAGCGATCATAGCCAACTTTCAATTGGCTCCTATCCTCATGTGGTTGATGGTAAATTTCATAATCAGATCGTTGTGCGCGGCAAGGATGCGGAGCTGGTCGGCCAGGTTGTCGAAAAGGTCCGCGCGATGATTACACGCCTTTCCGCAGGCTGACGCCCACACCATGAGTCAGAAAAATTATCAAGTGTCCTGGGATCAGTTCCATCGCGACGCCAGGACGCTCGCCCGGCGTTTGATGGATCTTGGACCTTTCCGTGGCATGGCCGCCGTGACGCGCGGCGGTCTTGTGCCGGCGGCGATCGTCGCGCGTGAACTTAATCTGCGCCTGATTGATACATTTTGCGTGGCGAGCTATGGCGCCGATAATGATCTCGCGCAGACCAAGATCCTGAAAAGGATCACGGCTGAACTTGCAGGAGAAGAGGGCCAAGGGCTTCTCGTCATCGACGATCTTGTCGATACCGGCACCACGGCGCGGCTCATCAGAGAACAATTGCCGAAGGCGCATATAGCGACACTCTATGCCAAACCGATGGGTCTGCCGCTCGTCGACACGTTTGTCATGGAAGTCGCACAGGAAACCTGGATCGATTTTCCGTGGGATCTCGGATTGGATTTTCAGGCGCCCCTGGTGCCGCGGTAATTTTGACACATGCTTCGCCAAGGCTTGATCATGTAGAGAGTAATGGCATTTCCCCTGGCGGCATTTTGTTCTAAGCAGAGTGCAGTTATTCCGGCTTTGGCGAGTCACAGGCTTGCTGGCCGATCTTATACCAACGGTCATGATCAATGGCCGTTGGACCACTCTTGAATTTTCGCTCTCGCTTTGAAAAAGCGAAAATTCAAGAAAGGAACCAAAGGCCGTTCTTCATGGCCTTTGGTACTATGCGGACGTGGCGAAACCGGTAGACGCAGCAGACTTCATTGGAGTGCCCGTGGGGAAATCCACGGAGTAGAACCGCCCAAATTCGGGGAAAGCTAACGGCGCAAGCCCAGGCCAATCCCGAGCCAAGCCTCTTTGAGACCCAAAGGTCGCTCCGCGCGAATCTTGGTATAAGGGGAAGGTGTAGAGACTAGACGGGGGGCGCCTAAGGTCGAAAGACTACGGCGAAGGGATAGTCCAGACCACGAACGTCAGGCTTTTGCCTGAGTGGCGGCGAAAGCCGAAGTGGTACGAAAATCTGCTTCTTGAATAAGAGTGCGGGTTCGAGTCCCGCCGTCCGCACCAAAGATTGTGCGAAGAAATCCTGCAATGAAGGTTCGGGATTAAATTCTGAAATTATTGAGATAAAAAACTTAGGGCGACGGATGGGCAGGGCCTATCCGGCGCTAAAAAATTGTGGTTCAATTATCTTTATAAACGCGTTCCCGCTTTTCGTGGCGTTCCTGAGCCTCGACTGAAAGGGTGGCGATTGGCCGTGCATCCAGTCTCTTCAAGGCAATGGGCTCGCCTGTTTCTTCGCAATAGCCATAAGTTCCGTCCTCGATTCGAGTCAGGGCGGAATCGATCTTGGAAATGAGTTTGCGTTGACGATCACGAGCCCGCAATTCTATGGCCCGATCCGTTTCGGATGAGGCCCGGTCGGCGAGATCGGGATGGTTTTCGTTTTCATTTTGGAGGACAACCAGCGTATCGCGGCTTTCTTTGAGAATATCCTCCTTCCATAGGAGGAGTTTTCGCCGGAAATATTCTCGCTGGCGGTCATTCATAAACGGTTCGTCATCCGACGGCGTGTAACCGTCGATCAGGTCGGCAGGCACGGAACGAGTCTCCCTCAACCAGAAACGCGTCCTTATACCTTTTTGTAGGGGAAGAGACAATCTCCCCTGCCGTTCTGCGCATATTTCCCCACAGGGGAACATCGGTACTGGGCCCGAAATTCTTATAAAGTCAAATATATAGATATTTTCAGCGCGATCTCAGAGCCTCCCCCGTACGCGCAAACGCACGGGGGAAGAGAATAATTTACGCGGTGGCCATGGCCTTTTTCAGGTTTTCATCGATCTTGTCGAGGAAACCGGTGGTGGAAAGCCAGCTCTGTTGGGAACCGACGAGCAAAGCCAGATCCTTGGTCATGAAGCCGCCCTCGACCGTGTCGACGCAGACCTTTTCGAGGGTCGAGGCGAATTTGGCGAGCTTTTCATTGTCGTCGAGCTTGGCGCGATGGGCAAGACCACGCGTCCAGGCGAAGATCGAGGCGATCGAATTGGTCGAGGTCTCGTGGCCCTTCTGATGTTCGCGATAATGGCGGGTCACCGTGCCATGCGCCGCTTCCGCCTCGACGGTCTTGCCGTCCGGCGTCATCAGAACCGAGGTCATGAGGCCGAGTGAACCAAAGCCCTGGGCCACGGAATCGGACTGGACGTCGCCATCATAGTTCTTACAGGCCCAGACATAGCCGCCGGACCATTTGAGCGACGAAGCGACCATATCGTCGATGAGGCGATGCTCGTAGATGATCTTGGCTTCGGCGAATTTGTCCTTGAATTCCGTCTCGTAGACTTCCTGGAAGAGATCCTTGAAACGCCCGTCATAGGCCTTCAAAATCGTGTTCTTGGTGGAGAGATAGACGGGATATTTGCGGTTGAGGCCGTAATTCAGCGAGGCGCGCGCGAAATCGCGGATTGAATCATCGAGATTATACATGGCCAGGGCCACGCCGGATCCCGGATAGTGGAAGATTTCCTTCTCGATGACCTGACCGTCGTCGCCCACGAATTTAATGGTGAGCGTGCCCTTGCCCGGCACCTTGAAATCGGTGGCCTTATATTGGTCGCCAAAGGCGTGACGGCCGACGATGATGGGCTGTGTCCAGCCGGGCACAAGGCGCGGCACGTTTTTGCAGATGATCGGCTCCCGGAAGATCACGCCGCCGAGAATATTGCGGATCGTGCCGTTCGGGGACTTCCACATTTCGTGGAGATTGAATTCCTTAACGCGAGCCTCGTCAGGGGTGATCGTGGCGCATTTCACGCCGACACCATGTTTTTTAATGGCATTGGCGGAATCGACCGTGACTTGATCCTTGGTCTTGTCACGATTTTCGACGGAAAGATCGTAATATTCCAGATTGATGTCGAGATAGGGATGGATCAGCTTATCACGAATATAATGCCAGATGATCCGTGTCATCTCATCGCCATCGAGCTCAACGACAGGATTGGCGACCTTGATCTTTTCCATGGAATACCCTTTGCGGATAGGCGGTTACGGCAATGACACGTTTTACGGTTGCACGGTCTCATGGCCTGGGACGAGCATACGCAAAGACGACGTTTCGGATGGGGAGCATCAAAACGGCCTCTGGCTCGAGCTCGTGCTTCAAGTCGTGAGGCGGAATGCGTCGAGGTTGTCGTTAGCAAGGCAGAGGAAAGAGGGCAATCGCCTAATAGACAGGGGGCTTCATCGGCGCAGTGGGGCGCGGGAGATCTTGTTGAAGAGACAAGAAATCACGGGTGGGTTCACGTGAATTTGCAACACTGATCCGTGAACGGCGCATTGCAATGGGCGCCGTGCGTCGCGGGTGAGCCTGCACGAAAGGGCGCCCTAAAGCTCACCGCGACTGCTGAATAAAAGTTTGTTGATCCTTTTCGAGGACGAGGCAGGTCAGCTTCCCGGTGGCATAAGCGCCCGTATCGATATTGATCCGATTGGGATGAATCGTGGTCTCGAGAACCGGGGTGTGGCCATGAACGATCATCTTGCCAAAACTCCCCTCATGGTGAAGAAAGTCGCCGCGAATCCAAAGAAGATCATCGGGAGATTGCTTGTCCAGGGGAACCCCGGGGCGCACGCCGGCGTGGACAAAGAAATAATCGCCGCAGGTAAAGCTGAGCGGCAAATTCGCGAAAAAGTGCTTATGAGAGTCTGGAAGTTTCTCCCTAAGCTCTTGCGAGAGCCTGGCTTGCTCCTCGGGTTTGGGATTGAGGCTTGGGTGTAAGCCATAGGATAGCAGCGTTGGCAAAGCGCCATATTGCGCCCAATGATGGAGGATCTCCGGCTCCTCGATGAAATCAACCAAACAGGTCTCGTGATTGCCTTTAAGGCAGACCACCGAATGGGTTTGCGAGCGGGCGATGAGCCGATCGATCACCCCCGCGGAATTCGGACCCCGGTCGATATAATCACCAAGGAAAACGTGCTGGGCCTGTTCAATTGGGTGTCGCGCGAGATCGGCATCGATCCAGGCAAAAAGTGCATCGAGCAGATCGCTGCGGCCATGAATATCGCCGACTGCATAGATGCGTGTACCGTTTGGCACACAGGCTTTCGGGGGAGGCGGCGGCGGAGACCGAAACAGGCGCATCTTATACATGTGGAAAAACCGGGCTGCTTTTCAATATCCTCGGACGGTGGTTTTCGGACCTCGCCAGAATGGGATGAACGACAAGCCGCTCTATATTGATGTGTCGATCATGGCGTTTCCGTCAAGGTAAGAATAAGTTTTTGCTGTGGCGCGGTGCCTAGAAGAAGTTTCTACATTGATGATAATGGGTTTGGGCGTCAATAAATTGCGTTGAACTAGCACAGAAACATTTTACGTGATCCATGAGGTGGATTTTATCTTTGATAACCATAAAAAGCTACATCATGAAGTTTGGCGGTTTGCCCAGGCTGATGAAGCATTTACCCGAAATAGGCTTGCTTTGTGAATATTAAAATAAGTTAATTCAATATATTATGGAATTTTCGTGGTTCGAGGAATTGTGAAAAGGCTTTAAGGGACGAAAGCGGCCGGCCAAGCCATGATGAAGGAGAAGCCTTCACAAAAGCGCGCAACATTTGGCAGGCTGGGCTTTGAACCTTCAAGTCCCTGCTAAACCAGACGGGTCAGCCTCCTGGCATGACATTTCTCACCGCATGAAATTGAGGCGCGCGTCGGTTCTTCAGGCGGAAAAATGAGGAGAGGAAAACGCTCTTCCCCGGCTGACGGTCTCACTCGACATAGCCATATTTGGCGTAATATTTCCGATAATAATGATTGCCGTGATAACGCTCGTAACGGTTTTGCGCGGCGGTATCGACTTTGTTGAGTGCTACGCCGAGCAAATGCTCGTAGACATTGGGAGCATCGCTGAGTGCACGGCGAATAATGTCGATCCTGGTGTGACCCCATTCCACTGTATAGATGTAGGAATCGATAATATGGCCGGTGGTTCGGACATCGACGATGGGCGCTACCGGTGAAAGATCGGTGATGATGTAATCATAATTCGCCCTCAAGGTTTCGAACACAATCTTGACGGCGGAGGAGGCAAGAATCTCATTCGTATGCGGAAGCTTGGTTGTCGCTCCGGCGGGTAGGAATTTCAGGTTTGACGCGGGCAAGGTCAGGATCGTTGTATCGAGCGATTGGCCGCCACTGACCACCTCGGCAATGCCTGGTCGTTGTGGGGCATAAGCCTGCGACAGGGAGGGGCAGCGCAGGTCTGCATCGACGAGAATGACGCGGCCGCCAGCATCCGCAATCAGATGAGCGAGATTGGCGGCTATTGTTGATTTGCCCTCATTTGGCAAAGTGGATGTGATGCCGATGACCTTGCCGGTGTTCAAGACGCCATTGAGGTCGGCGGCGATCTTGAGCGAACGGATCGCCTCGGCATAGCGGGAAAAGGGAGCATCAACGGCATAGCGCAGAAGGCTAAGCCTGTCGAAATCGCGCTTTTCCGGCAAAGCTTTTTGTTTGCGTCCTTTCAAGATTTTTTCGGCCCGGGTCTGCAAAGCAGGCAGCACGGCGAGACAGTTCACGTGCAGGACGTCCTCGACCTGGGTGCTGGTGCGCAGGACGCGATCCGACATTTCACGCAAATAAGCAGCGCCAATGGCCAAGATAGAGCCGGAGAACAAACTGACGAGGCCGACGATAGACCCATGCGGCGCGCTTTTCTTCAAAGGGGGCGTGGCGGGAGAAATGAGCCGCGCCTCGCTGATGGGGAAGGATTGCTGCTGGATCGCTTCCATATAGCGCCGCAGGAAATTATCGTAGAAGGTGCGGGTGGTTTCGGCATTGCGTTGCAGATCACGAAGCTGAATCTGCGCCTCGCTCGCCGTCTGTGCTTGGCTGACAGCCTCATCGAGGCTTTGCTTGATGCTCTCTTCGCGCATGCGGGCAATTTCGTAATCATTCTTGTAACTATCAGCGATCTTGCGCATCTCGTCGCGAATGCTGTTCGTGAGTTCACGCATCTGTGTGCGCAGATTGACGGTCGCTTGATGGTCCGGGCCATAACGTTGCGCCCAGATGGCCTCACGCTGGGCCAGTTCGAGATATTGGCTGCGCAGGTGGATGATGACCGGATTGTTCAGGGAATCGGCCACGGAGGCGTCGGGAATCTCCTGAGCCATCATGGCTTGGATGCGATCATAGCGCGCCTTGGTCTCGTTGGTGACAGCGCGGGTGAGGACGAGCTGGCTATTGATTTCAGCTAATTGCTGATCATTCATCAGGCGGCCGCCGGCATCGACTATATTGTTCTTTTCTTTGAAGTCGGCCACGGCGCGTTCCGCCGTCAGAGCCTGCGATTGCAAATCCTTGATACGGTCCTGCAACCACAAACTGGCGCGGCGAGTCGCTTGATATTTCGCCTCGAGTTGATCATCCACATAAGCCTCGGCGAGGGCGTTGACGATTTGTGCCGCCTTCACTGGATCTTCCGAGCGAAAGGAAACCTGCATGACATAGGTGAGGTCTTGCCGCGATATGGATCGCGCCTGGTTAAATTTCTCGATGACCGCACGCTCGCGTTGTTCCGGAGTTTCTGTCCTCGATGAACCGAACAGACCTGTGAGGAAACTGGCGGTGGCCCCAATCATGCCGCGCGGGCGGACAAATTCGGGATCTTTGGTCAGGTTGAGTTTGCGGATAACGGCGCGGGTAATCGTTTCTGATTTCAGCACTTCGACTTGCGTTTGTACGCTACTGGTGTCGAGTGCGAGATCGCCGGGTGTGGATTGCTGCTGTGATGATGGGGCTTGGTGCGGATCGATGAGCAGAGCGCCTGTCGCGGTAAAAGTCGATGGCGTCGTAAGATAATAGAGCAGCCCCAAGGCCAGGCAACAGCCCAGCACCATTCCTGCAAGGGGCAATTGCCGATGCATCACCTGACGGAAATGATCGTACATGCTGATGAAGGTTGTTCTTGCCTCCGCCACGCCGCTAGTATCCACCCTCATTGAAGCGCGACTCTTCGCGGTTCAATGAGGATAAGTGGATACGGTTTAAAAAGTGACGTATCGAGGATCTGTAATTCTCGATACCAGCCAGAAAAGGCCGCTTGTTGATTGGAAGCATCTTGGCAGCTCACCGTGCTATCGTTGATCGCTCTTAGAATGAGACGTGAAAAGAGAACAAGGACCGCCGAAGTATAACCTCAAAGGTTCAGGACACGAAAGACGAGCGAACGCATGGGGATCGTTCGCGAGAGTGGTTTCAAGTGCCTTTCGGCGGTTCATAAGTCTTGGTCGGCAGGACATCGGCGAGCCGCATTTGCGCTGATCCGGGCCGCAGCGGTTTTTGCTGGCTTTCGTGTGGAACCCAGCCGGAAACATAAATGAGTTCGAACGTCGCGCGGATACGGCCATCTGGATCGGAGAAACGCTCGGCATAAAGTTCAGCGGCACGCAGAAACAGGGCGCGCCGGGTGGGTTTGCGCAGGCGCTCTTCCAGGCTGTTCGTCGCGCCCATCCCGCGCAGATCGGCGAGTAAAGCGAACAAATGTTGATAACGCACGCAAACGACATCGCTATCGGCGACGGGCAGAGCGAAACCGGCGCGTTGCAGCAAACCGCCCATGTCGCGGACATCGGCGAAAGGAGCGACACGCGGGCTAATACCGCCGCAAAGTTCGGATTCAGCCGTGGCGAGGCAGGTCCGCAATTCGTGCAGAGTCTGGCCACCCAGGAGACAGCCGAGAAACAGACCATCTGGCTTGAGGGATTGGCGGATCTGGATCAGGATGCCCGGCAGGTCATTGGCATAATGCAGAGCCAGGGCTGAGGTTGCGAGATCGAAAGCCTCCTTGCCGAAGGGAAGCGCCTCAAGATCGCCGACGATTTGCTGGTAGGGCTGCGGTTTCGGAAAGGACTTCCCATCCGATGGCAGGGCGGGGTTCATCCACACGATCTTGCCTTCTGGATATTGACGGACAAGAGCTTGTGCGAGAACAGGCGCCGGCGTTCCGATATCCGCTATGGCGGTGAACGAGCGTTTGATGAAGGACAGCCGTTCACAAAGATCCTCGACGACATAATCGAGTAGGAAAAGGCTCGGCTCCCTATGGGCTGCCCGCATGAGGCGTCGGCGGATCAGGCCGCGATCGAAGATCATTTTCGGCGTGGACGACACGGATAAACCTTCCGATCGTGAGGGATAGAGGACGCTTTTGCCTAGTATCGAGAATCACAGATTCTCGATCCGTCACTTTTTAAACTTATCCACTTGTCCTCATTGAACCGCGACGAGTCGCGCTTCAATGAGGGTGGATACTTGAATCGTTGCGGTGGCTCATTGGCATGAATCGCCGCAACCAATATGGGAAGGGATTAGAACAGGTTTGTTGCGTGTTGAACCGCTGTCAGGCAATTTGACGCGCAAATTCATCGGCCATAATGGCGAAACGGCGCCGATCCCTTGTCTTCACTCGACCCTTTGATCCTGCATGTCGCGCCTCTCGATTCGATCGCGCCCCTCGAAGCGGCGGAACGGCTTGTCGGCCTGCCGGGATTGGCGTTTCTCGACAGCGCCCTCCCCATGCCGCGGCTCGGACGTTATTCCTATCTCGCTGCCGATCCGTTTGGCTGGCTGACCGTAGAAAATGGGATCGCCTTTTGGAATGGCCAACCTTGCCCTGAGCCGCCGCTTGCGGCGCTGCGTGCCCGGCTCGCAGCCCATGCACTGCCCAAAGACGAGCGTTTGCTACCTCTCCAGACCGGTGTGATCGGTTATTTCGCCTATGATTTCGCTCCTTGCCTTGATCCGGCGGCTAAGGTCGTCCGTTCTCAAGGGGTTCAGGCGAGCCTGGGTTTCTATGATGTCGTGCTCGCCTTCGATCACGAGACGGGCAAGGGCTGGCTGATGGCCTCGGGCCTGCCGGAAACGGAACCCGAGGCGCGCCATCGACGCGCGGAGCAGCGTCTTGCTCAGTTCAAGAGCCTGCTTGAGCGCCCACTTGAAAATCCCATGCAGGGAGCCTCACATCGTGATTCTCCTGTGCCGACCTCCTTGGCTTGGCGCCAGCATTGGCGAAAGGCGGACTATCTCTCCGCTGTGCGGCGGGTCAAGGAGCATATTCTGGCGGGTGATCTCTATCAGGCGAATATAGCACAATGTTTCGAGGCTGATGTGCCACGTGGCTTCGATTCCTGGCGATTCTATAAGGACTTGCGTTCACGCAATCCCGCGCCTTATGCCGCCTTTCTCGCGCAGGAGGGCCGGCACACGGGCGATGCCATTGCCTCGAGTTCGCCCGAGGCTTTTCTCTCCCTTATCGACGGCATGGTGGAAACGCGCCCGATCAAGGGGACCCAAAAACGCCTTGAAGAGCCGGAGCTCGACGCTGCTTGTCGCGATAATTTGGCTCGATCCGAGAAGGATCGAGCCGAAAATATTATGATCGTCGATCTCTTGCGCAATGATCTTTCGAAAGTTTGCACGGCCGCTTCAATCGAAGTGCCGGACCTGTGCGTCGTTGAAACTTATGCGGGCGTGCATCACCTCGTTTCATCGGTGACAGGCCGTTTACGGCCAGGGTGCGACGCGCTCGATCTGTTTGCCGCCTGTTTTCCGGGCGGCTCGATTACCGGTGCTCCGAAGCTCAAGGCGATGGAAATTATCGCCGCGATCGAAAACAGGGCGCGAGGACCTTATTGCGGCGCCATTGGCTTTATCGCCTTCAATGGCGATATGGCGCTCAATATTGCGATCCGAACAATCGTCTTTGCTGGCGATAAGGCCTGTCTCAACGCGGGCGGCGGTATCACGCTCCTTTCCGATCCAGAAGCCGAATATGCCGAAAGCCTCGCCAAGCTTGAACGGATTTTCGAGCGGGAGGGTTCGGCATGATCCTCATC
The DNA here is from genome assembly GCF_000019845.1 of Beijerinckia indica subsp. indica ATCC 9039. Classification (NCBI taxonomy): domain Bacteria; kingdom Pseudomonadati; phylum Pseudomonadota; class Alphaproteobacteria; order Hyphomicrobiales; family Beijerinckiaceae; genus Beijerinckia; species Beijerinckia indica. The sequence continues at coordinate 1,319,408 of NC_010581.1, forward strand.
ATCGACAATTACGATTCCTTCGTCTTCAATATTGCGCGCTATTTCGAAAATCTTGGCGCGGCGATACGCGTTGAGCGCAACGACTCTCTGGATCTTGCTGAAATCGAGAAGCTTGCACCAAAAGCCATCGTTTTGTCGCCTGGCCCCTGTGGCCCGGCCGAGGCGGGAGTGTCGCTTCAGGTCTTGACGCGCCTTGCCGGTCGCATGCCGATCCTCGGCATTTGCCTTGGCCATCAATGTCTCGGCATGGCCTTCGGCGGTCAGATCACCCGGGCACGCGAACCGATCCATGGGCGAATCCTGCGCCTTGCGCATGGCGGGCAGGGTCTCTTCGTCGGCCTTCCCTCGCCGATCGAGGCCGGCTGCTACCATTCTTTGATCGTCGAGGCGACGCCAGCCATGGACGCGGCCCTGCACGTTGATGCTTGGTCCGAGGCGGGAGAAATTCTCGCGCTCTCCCACCGTATCTGGCCGCTGTTTGGCGTCCAGTTTCATCCAGAATCCGTCCTGACTCCTTGGGGAGACACAATTTTTCGCAATTTTTTAAATGTGGTTGAGGCTTGGCATGCCCCTGTTTTGGAGTGATGGCGCACTTTTCGAAACGGCGGTCCATCCCTACGATCTAACCGATCGCGGCTTGCTGCTCGGTGACGGCCTGTTTGACACCGCTCTGGTCCTGCGGGGAAAGGTGCATCGCGAGATGGCGCACCGGATGCGGCTTTTGGAGGGGCTCTCCGAGATCGGAATCGCGATGGCGCCGGAAATAATCATCGAGGCCTTCTCCGTTCTGGCCCATGCCAGCCGCACCAAAGGGATCGAACGGGCCGCCCTGCGCGTGATGATTACACGTGGCCCCGGTCCGCGCGGCCTCGGCCTGCCTCCCACGCCTTTGCCGCATCTTTTGGCCAGTCTCGCGCCGCTCGCTAACAATCCGTCCGCGCCATTGACCCTGCATGTCTCGAAGATCAGGCGCAACGAGACGTCGCCGCTGTCGCGTCTCAAAACCCTGTCGTCCCTCGACGCCGTGCTGGCTCATCGTGAGGCCTTGAACGCCGGTTGCGACGAAGCTCTGTGCCTCAATACAGCGGGGCGGATCGCTTGCGCGGCCAGCGGTAATCTTTTCGCGGTTTTTGGCCGTAAAATTCTCACCCCCAAGCTCGGCGAAGGGCTTTTGCCAGGCTGTATCCGTGCTCTCCTGCTCGCAGAGGGCGCGTCCCTGGGCTATGAAATGATCGAAACAGAGTTGGAATGTGAGCATTTGCTTGCGGCCGAGGCTGTCTTCATGACCAATAGTCTGCGCCTGCTTGCGCCGGTTTCACGCATTGACGATGTGTCTTTTGTATCTGCTTCCCATGCGGCTTTCGCCGCTTTGCGAGACTTTGTCTGGAGACATGCAGAGAATGAATGTGGTGTCGCTAATCATGATGTCTGAGCCATGATCGAAGCTGCCCATTTCAAGCGATTGATCTTTCGCCATGGGCAATGGCCGCGCATGCTGCGCCAGAAAGTTTCAGGTTTCGGCAAGGTGGCTGCCGATTTCATCTTTCCACCGCTCTGCTTGTGCTGCCGCAAGGCTATTGCCAGCACAGGCGCGCTTTGCCCTGAATGTTGGGACAAGGTGCGCTTCATTGAACGGCCCTTTTGCGAAAGGCTCGGCACGCCTTTTTCGATGGATCTTGGCCAGGACGGTCTTCTGTCTCCGGAAGCTGTGGCCAATCCGCCGGTCTATGGACGGGCGAGAGCGGTTGCACAATTCGACGAGGGACCTGTCCGGCATTTGGTGCATCGGTTGAAATATGGCGATCGGCTGGAAGTTGCGCGCCCGCTCGGGCTTTGGATGGCGCGTGCTGGCGCCGATCTCCTTGAAGATGCCGATGTGCTCCTACCGGTGCCGTTGCATTGGCGGCGCCTTTTGAAACGCCGTTACAATCAGGCCAATGTCCTGGCGCAAGCCTTGTCGCCTCATTGCGGCGTGAGGGTCGATCCCTTCCTGCTTGAGCGGGTCAAGCCGACCGCGACGCAGGTCCGGTTGACCCGTAGCCAGCGTGCTTTGAACATGCAGGGAGCTTTCGTGGTGCCGGAGGAAGCTCGTTCCCGCGTCGAAGGACGCTCGATCGTTCTCGTCGACGATGTCTTGACATCCGGCGCCACGCTGAACGCGGCGGCGCGTGTTCTCTTGCGCCACCGCGCCGCCCGCGTCGATGTTTTGGTGTTCGCCCGGGTTATTTGAGAATCCGCCCCAGTATCCACCCTTGTTGATGCGCGACTCGTCGCGGTTCAACGAGGACAAGTGGATACGGTTTAAAAAGTAACGTATCGAGAATCCGTGATTCTCGATACCAGGACGAACACGATTCTCAAGCCGCCTTGGAGGCGAGTTCCGGTGCGACTTTGAAGGTGGCTTCGGTCTTGGCCTTGATTTCTTCGAGGCTGATCTCATCAGCGAGTTCGATCAAAGTCAGCCCCCCGCCGTTGTGTTTGTCGAGGGAAAAGACACCAAGATCGGTGATGATGAGATCGATGACGCCGGAGCCCGTCAGGGGCAAGGTGCAGCGATGCAGGAGCTTCGGCTTGTCCTTGGCGCAATGTTCCATGACGACGACGACACGCTTGACGCCAGCCACAAGATCCATGGCCCCGCCCATGCCCTTGATCATCTTGCCAGGGATCATCCAATTGGCGAGATCGCCATTTTCCGCTACTTCCATCGCGCCGAGAATGGCGAGATCGATATGACCACCGCGAATCATCGCGAAACTTTCGGCGGAGGAGAAATAGCTCGTCGTCGGCAAAGCGGTGACGGTTTGCTTGCCGGCATTGATGAGGTCGGCGTCTTCCTCTCCCTCATAAGGAAAGGGACCCATCCCCAACATGCCGTTTTCACTTTGCAATTGCACATGCATGCCGTCTGGAATGTAATTCGAGACGAGTGTCGGAATGCCAATCCCGAGATTGACATAGAAACCATCCCGCAATTCCTTGGCGGCGCGGGCGGCCATTTGATCGCGTGTCCAGGCCATGGAGCGTCTCTTTCTCAGGCTGCGGCGCGAGGCCGGGTGGTGCGCTTTTCGATCGGTTTGACATAGGGCGGGCGGGTGATGATGCGATGTACGTAAATGCCCGGCGTATGAATATGGTCCGGATCGATCTCGCCGGCCGGCACGAGATGCTCGACCTCGGCGACCGTAATGCGTCCTGCGGTCGCCATCATCGGATTGAAATTACGCGCAGTTTTCCGATAGACGAGATTGCCTTCCGTATCGCCCTTAAAAGCATGGACGATCGAGATATCCGATGTCAGTCCGCGTTCCATGACATAGGTCGCGCCGTCGAATTCATGCGTTTCCTTGCCCTCGGCGATCACCGTGCCGACCCCAGTGCGCGTGAAAAAGGCCGGAATGCCGGCGCCGCCGGCGCGTATGCGTTCGGCAAGGGTTCCCTGCGGATTGAATTCGAGTTCAAGCTCGCCGGAAAGATATTGGGTTTCGAACAGCTTATTCTCGCCGACATAGGAAGAGATCATTTTCTTGATCTGTTTCGTCGCGAGCAGAATGCCGAGTCCGTCGCCATCGACGCCGGCATTGTTGGAGACAACGGTCAAATCTTTGGCGCCGAGTTCGCGGATCGCCTCGATGAGGCTTTGCGGAACGCCGCAAAGCCCAAACCCACCCGCCATCAGCGTTTGGCCATCTCGCAGGATATCGGCCAGGGCTTCACGTGCATCGGGATAAACTTTGTTCACCCGCTTCTCCCTTCCAATCATTCATGGTCGCATCGAGGTTTACCCCCGAGGTTTACCCCGACGTGACCATGGCGACGTTAGGACGAAGCGTACGGGCTGACAAGACAACCAAGGTTGGAGCCGCAAGCTTCGGGCAAGGAAGTGGGTTCAAGCTGCAAGCATCAAGGGTAAAGGGGCGCGCAGGAGAGCGGTACGTCGGCATAAACCAGTTGACCTTTTGCGGCCGCGTGGCGCGGGTGAGCGGAGGTGAGAGCGCAAGCCGGCGGTTCTGGCGGCAAAGTGATGGGGAGAGCGGCGCCGTCCAGCCAATAGCCGGGCATCAAAGGGGTCAAGTCATCGTGAAAATCGGGCGCTATGCCAGTCATCGCATAAGGGTCGGATGAGGTATAGAGCGGCGCCTTCGCCGAGGAGCCTGCCGCCGAGGCTTGCGGGGAGAAGAGAGAGCTAGACAGAAGAGAGGTGCCGATCAGCGAAAGGGACAAGAAAAAGGGACGAATTTTGCGCAAGGTCATTCTCCATTCTCCTGCTTCCTTCTTCCAGGCGGGAATGAAAGAGGCCAAGAAATGCTATGGTTCCATTAATTAATAAAAATGGACGCCCAAGGCAAAGGTGTCTGGCGCGAATGGGCTCCCTTCACGGTGATTGTGTTCAGGCGAGGAATGTTGGTGGCAAGGGGGTGTGAAGGCAAGATACCATCCAGAATGGCGATGATTCGGTGTTGCTCGAACGCCGGAAGAAGGGCTTAAGCGTATGATCAAGGCATGGGCGGCGCGAACTCCTAAGGGAAAGCTTGAAAAGTTCGATTTCGATCCAGGTCCGTTGAAGGGCGACGAAGTCGAGATCGCTGTCGAACATTGCGGCATTTGCCATTCGGACCTCTCGGTGATCGATAATGAATGGGGCGTGTCCTCTTACCCGGCTGTGCCCGGGCATGAGGTGATCGGCCAAGTTGTCGCGCTTGGCACGGAGACCCGTGGCTTACGGGTTGGCCAGCGCGTCGGTCTCGGCTGGACCGCCGGCAGCTGCCTGCATTGCCATGAATGCCTCAGTGGTGATCAGCATCTTTGCGCGGAATCCGTCGCGACGATCGTTGGCCATGCGGGAGGCTTCGCCAATCGCGTCCGGGCGCAATGGCCCTGGGTGATTCATCTCCCTGAAGGGCTCGACCCAAGGGAAGCGGGACCGCTGCTTTGCGGCGGCGTGACGGTATTTTCTCCGCTACAGACTTACGGGATCAAACCGACAGACAAAGTGGGTATCGTTGGCATTGGCGGTCTCGGTCATCTGGCGGTGAAATTCGCCGCGGCCTGGGGGTGCGAGGTGACGGCCTTCACCTCGTCGGCATCAAAGGAAGCGGAAGCCCGGGGTTTTGGTGCCCATCGCGTGGTGAACAGCAAAGATCCCGCGGCGATCGCGGCGATTGCTGGTTCTCTCGATCTGGTGATCGTGACGGTCAATGTGCCGCTCGATTGGAAAGCGCTGCTCGCGACTTTGCGTCCCAAAGGGCGGCTGCATTTTGTTGGCGCGGTGCTGGAGCCCGTTCCTATCGAAGCTTTCGCTTTGATTTCTGGCCAGCGGAGTGTGTCTGGTTCTCCGACTGGCTCTCCCGTGACCATTGCCTCCATGCTGGAATTTGCCGCGCGTCACAAAATTCTGCCGCAGACGGAGCATTTTCCCATCGCGCAAGTGAACGAAGCGCTTGATCATTTGCGGGCCGGCAAGGCGCGCTATCGGGTCATTCTTGATATGTGAAAGGGAGGAATGCTCTGGCGCATGTCCAAACATTCAGGGCATTGGACATGAACGTTCAGTGCTTTGGAACCGGATCGGGGCCGCCTGGCGATCAAGTGTCATCGTGGTCCCATCGTGGTCGCGGTGATGGTGGCCCGTGAGGCCAATGGCTCAGGTTGCTCCCATCGCCAGGGATTTCCGACTCCTGATAGCCTTCCTTGGTGGTTCATACGAATGGGCTTTCCGCGCGGTTTCGGGGCATAGAAAAATGATTCTTCTTAGGTCTTCTTGCTGATTCCCTTCATGAAAAGGTGATGCGACGAACCCGGGAGCAAGAATATGACCGCGAGCGCGGGAACCGGCGAGGACATGCCTTTCGATCCCGATGTGGATACCGAGCGCATGTGGCTCAACGTCGTGCGCAAGATGGATGAAACCTGGGCTGAGCTCCTGACGCAACAAGCCGAGCTCGAGCGTAAAAATAATGAATTGGAAGAGACCCAAGCCTTCATGGCTGGCGTGCTTGATTCCATGTCTGATCTTTTGATGGCCTGCGATCGGCAATTGACCATCGTGCGGACCAATATCGCGGCCGAACGCCTGTTCGCGGTATCTGGTCGGCGTCTCGCTGGTATGACGCTCGAGACGCTGATTGCTCCGGCATCGCCGGGGACGATCCAGGATCTGCGTGCGGTCATCGCCCAAAAGACCCGGTTAGAGGATCAAGAATATATCTTTGAGAGCCCGCAGGGTGATCTGCCTTTTGCTGTCAATGGCAGTCTTCGCTTTGATCCACGTGGCCGTGTCACCGGGCTCGTTCTCGTGGCGCGACCGGTCGGCGAATTGCGCAAGGCCTATCGCGATCTTGCGGCCACTCATCGCAGTCTGCAGGACACGCAAGCGCAGCTTGTCCAGGCGGAGAAAATGGCCTCGCTCGGTCGGCTCGTTGCCGGCGTGGCGCATGAGTTGAACAATCCGATCTCCTTTGTCTATGGCAATGCGCATACATTGCACCGTTATGCCCGGCGCCTAGCGGCCTATCTCGATGCGCTGCATGCTCTTCCCGCCTCGCCGCAGCTTGCCGAACAGCGCCAGACCTTGCGGATCGATATGATCATGACCGAGTTGGAAGGTGTTTTGGCCGGGATTGTCGACGGAGCGGAACGGGTGCGTGACATTGTGGCCGATCTGCGTCGTTTTTCTTCTGATCGACGTGACGGCCGGGCGCCTTTCGACCTTGAGCCCGTGGCCACGACGGCGCTTGGCTGGGTCTTGGCGGCAGCGCCCCCGGGCATCGTCTTAGAGCTCCAGATCGAAGGGCCGCTTGACGTTTTTGGCCATTCCGGTCAAATCCACCAGGTGGTCATGAACCTTGTGCAAAATGCCGTCGATGCCATGGAAGCCCTGCCGGAAGGAGCAAAGCGTTCTCTCGAAATCAGCGGGGGCCGACGGGAAGACCATGCGTGGCTGGCCGTGCGGGACACGGGGCCGGGTATCGCGCCCGACGTCATGGAGCGGATGTTTGATCCCTTTTTCACCACCAAGCCGGTCGGCAAGGGGACCGGGCTCGGGCTCGCCATCAGCTATCGGATCCTTCAGGAACATGGCGGTACGTTGATGGCGGCCAATCATCCGGAGGGGGGCGCGATCATGACGATCGAATTGCCGGCACAGCTCCTGGACCAAGGTGAAGGCCCTTTGATGAAATCATGAAAGGGCCTTCATTCATCGAATACGCTTTTCTTGACACGAAGCGAACGGGCTTCACTTGAAAATGCTCTAGTATCCGCCCTCACTGGACCGTGAGGTGTCACGGTCCAGTGAGGACAAGCGGATACGGTTTAAAAAGCGACGTATCGGGTATCTGTGATTCCCGATACTAGCCCATGGCGAGGGGATCGATCCAATGGTCTATAATGTGCTCTGGCTGCAATCGGGAGGCTGCGGCGGCTGCACCATGTCCATGCTCGCCGCCGAGGCGCCGGATCTCCTCACGACCTTGGAGGGGGCCGGCATTCGTTTTCTCTGGCATCCAAGTCTGTCCGAGGCCACCGGCGCCGAGGCCCGTGCGATTTTCGACGATATATTGGCCGGACGCCTGCCGCTTGATGCTTTCTGCGTGGAAGGCGCTTTGTTGCGCGGACCGAACGGCACGGGCAAATTTCACATTCTGGCCGGCACGGGCGAGCCGGCCGTGGATTGGGCAAGACGTCTGGCGGCCATTGCCCGGCACGTGGTGGCGGTTGGGACTTGCGCGGCTTATGGCGGTGTGACGGCGGCTTCTCCCAATTTGCTCGATGCGTGTGGTCTCGCTTATGAGGGCTTTTATCCGGGCGGTGCCTTGGGCGCCTCATTCCGTTCCCGCTCCGGCCTGCCGGTGGTCAATATTGCGGGCTGTCCCACCCATCCGAATTGGGTGACGGAAACCTTGATGCTTCTGGCTGCTGAAAGCTTGTCCGAGGATGATCTCGATCCGCTGGGACGGCCGCGTTTTTATGCGGATCACCTCGTGCATCACGGCTGTACGCGCAATGAATATTACGAATATAAGGCCAGCGCGCGCGAACCCTCGGACCTTGGTTGCATGATGGAACATATGGGCTGTATCGGCACGCAGGCCCATGCGGATTGCAACACACGGGCGTGGAACGGCGAGGGGTCGTGCACACGCGGCGGCTATGCCTGTATCCATTGCACGGCGCCGGAATTCGAGGAGCCCGGCCATCTCTTTTTGGAAACGCCGAAGATCGCGGGCATTCCCGTGGGCCTGCCGACCGATATGCCGAAGGCCTGGTTCGTCGCTTTGTCGTCGCTCGCCAAGGCCGCAACGCCGGAACGCCTCGCGCGCAATGCGACTAGCGATCACGTCCTGATCCCGCCCGTGACGCGCGTGCCGCGACGGAGCTAGCGAGAGTATGAGCGAGGCAGCGACGCGCCTGATTGTGGGACCGTTCAACCGTGTCGAGGGTGATCTCGAAGTGCGGCTGGAGATGGAAGATGGCGTTGTGACAGCCGCTTTCGTCAATGCCACATTGTTCCGGGGCTTCGAGCGCATCCTCGAAGGACGCGACCCGAGCGATGCCTTGGTGATTGCACCACGTATCTGCGGCATATGTTCGGTCTCGCAATCGCATGCGGCGGCCTTGGCCTTGGCGGGAGTTATGGGGATCGCGCCCGCGCGCAATGGGCAGATCGCCGCCAATATCACTCTTGCCACCGAAAATCTGGCCGATCATCTGACGCATTTTCATTTGTTCTTCATGCCTGATTTCGCGCGGGGACCCTATCGCGACCGGCCCTGGTTCGACCGCGCCGAGGCCCGTTTCGCCGCCTTGCGTGGGGCATCCGTGCGGCCGATGATGCAGACCCGCGCGTTGCTTTTGCATGTCATGGGGCTGATCGCCGGACATTGGCCGCATACATTGGCGATCCAGCCTGGCGGTTTTTCTCGCGGGGTTGATGCGCGTGACAAAATCAAGCTCCTGGCCATTCTTTCAGGGGTCCGCGCCGCCTTGGAAGAGCGTTTGTTTGGCACGGCTCTGGAGCGCGTTGCGGCACTTGCCGACCCCGAAGAACTTTCTGCCTGGCGTATGCATGGGCCGGAAGGGGATTTCCGCCTGTTTCTGGAGATCGCGGCCGATCTCCATCTCGAAACACTCGGGCGCGCCTATGATCGTTTCCTCTGTTACGGCGCCTATCCTGGTGGCGGTGCGGACGGCGCACCGCTCTATCCTTCGGGCCTCTTCGCGCATGGATTGGAGCATCCGCTTGATCTCGAGGCCATAGCGGAGGATCACACCTATGCGCGAATGGAAAACCGTGGCCTCATGCATCCCCCCTTTATGGGATCGACCTCACCGGATGGCGCGGATGAACAAGGCTATAGCTGGTGCAAGGCTCCGCGTTTGTCGAACGAGCCTTGTGAAACCGGAGCCTTGGCGCGACAGGTGATGGATGGCCAGCCTCTTGTGCGCGCCTTGGTGGCCCGCGCGGGGGGTAATGTCTTCAGCCGTGTCATTGCGCGGCTTTTGGAAGTGGCGCGTGTCCTGATCCAGATGGAAACATGGACCAAAGCGTTGGAGCCCGGCGCGCCCTGGTGTGTTCCTGCCGGGACGATCGGTACGGGACGCGCGGTCGGCTTGACGGAAGCTGCACGCGGCGCCTTGGGCCATTGGCTGCGGGTCGAAAACGGGCGGATCGCTGGTTATCAGATCATTGCGCCTACGACCTGGAATTTCTCGCCGCGCGACGCGCGAGGCCTGCCCGGTCCCTTGGAACGTGCCTTGATCGGTGCGCCCGTTCAGTCCGGCGAGACCACGCCAGTTTCCGTGCAGCATATCGTGCGCTCGTTTGATCCCTGCATGGCTTGCACGGTGCATTGAGCCCGTCTGATGGAGACAATTGAGACCGAAATTTTATCTGTCACGGGATTGGTGCAGGGGGTTGGTTTTCGCCCCTTCGTCTGGCGTCTCGCGCAAAGGCTTGGCCTTTCCGGTACAGTCCGTAACTGCGGCAATGCGGTTGAAATTGTGGTTTGCGGGCCGCTCGACAAGCGCGATGCTTTGGCTGAAGCGCTGCGCGTGGAAGCTCCGCCCCGCGCACGCGTTGAGGGCGTGACGCGGATCCAAGGTTCTCCCTCGAACTATATGGATTTCTCCATCGCTCCGAGCGGACCCGGCGAGGTAACGGCTGGGATTGTTCCTGATCTTGCGACATGTCCTGCCTGTTGTGCCGAAATCTTTGATCCAGGGGCCCGGCGTTATCATTATGCCTTCACCAATTGCACGGATTGTGGCCCCCGTTTTTCCATTCTTTCTGGCCTGCCTTATGATCGTGCGCATACGACCATGGCGTCTTTCTCGCTTTGTCTTGCGTGCCGTGCTGACTATGAGAATCCCGCCGACCGCCGTTTTCATGCCGAGCCCATTGCTTGTCCTGATTGTGGCCCGCGTCTGCATTTTGTCGGAGGCGACGGCCAAGATTATGTTGGTAATCAGGCTTTCGAGGTGGCTCTTGCCCTGTTGCGGTGTGGCGGTATTCTCGCGCTGAAAGGGATCGGCGGTTATCACCTTGCCTGCGATGCCACGCGGGAGGATAGCGTGCAGCTTTTGCGCGCGCGCAAGCATCGCCCGACCAAGCCGCTGGCTGTGATGATGCGTGATCTCGCCACCGCCGCCCGCTATTGTGCGCTGACGCAGGAAGAAAGGCAGGCTCTCGTTGATCCTTCTGCGCCCATCGTCCTGGTGAACCGGCAGGACGATAGCTCTCTCGCGCCTTCTCTTGCACCTTCTCTTTCTCCCGGCCTCGATCGGCTGGGCGTCCTGCTTCCCTATACGCCTTTGCATCATCTGTTGCTGGACGCCCTGGCTTTTCCGCTCGTCATGAGCAGTGGCAATCGCTCTGGAGCCCCGCAGGTTTTCGAGGATGATGTGGCCTTGCGCGATCTGGCGGAGATTGCCGATGGCTGGCTGATGCATGACCGGCCCATCGCGCGCCGCCTTGATGATAGCGTTGTCATGGTGAGTGCGGGGGCAAAGCGTGTCCTGCGGCGTGGGCGCGGTCTCGCTCCAGAACCCTTTCTACTCGCGGAAGATTTTTTGAAGGCGCCGCCCATTTTGGCCCTGGGCGCTGATCTCAAATCAGCATTCTGCCTGATCCAAGGCGGGCGCGCTTTGCTGTCGCATCATCTTGGTGATTTCAACGATCCTGACAGCGCAGCCACGATGGATGCGGCGATCACAGACTATAGCGCCCTGTTTACGCATCGGCTGGCGGCGATCGCGATCGATCTGCATCCAGATTATCGCTCAGCCGATCTTGGGCGCAGACTGGCGCATGATCGTTCCTTGCCCTTGATCGCGGTTCAGCATCACCATGCTCATGTCGCCGCCGTCATGGCGGATCATGGTCTGCCGCGAAGCGCCGGGCCAGTGATCGGCATCGTGCTCGATGGTTTGGGCTTCGGCGACGATGGCACGATCTGGGGAGCGGAAATACTGCTCTGTGATTATGCGCGAAGCCGCCGGCTCGCCCGTCTGCGCCCCGCGCCCATGCCGGGCAGTGATCGCGCCAGCCTTGAGCCGTGGCGCAATCTCCTCGCTTCGTTGGATGCCGCTTTCGGTCCCCAGGAAAGTATGAGCCGCCTGCACGCCGCCGGGCGAGGTCCAGTGCTGGCAGATCGCAAAATCTCGGCCTTGCGCGCGATGATCAAGGCTGGTTTCAATGCGCCGCTCGCCAGCTCCGCAGGGCGATTGTTCGATGCCATGGCGGCCTTGCTGGGCGTCGCGCCGGAAATACAGACTTTCGAAGCCGAAGCGGCGATGACTCTGGAAGCACTCGCGCGTCAAGCTTCGGGCGAAGCCTCAAACCTTCCCTTCCTTGTCACTGAGGTCGATGGCCTTAAGGAAATCGATCCCGAGCCGATGTGGGCTGCCGCCTTGCATCGGCTTGGAGCGGGTGAGGCGCCTTTGATGATCGCAGCGGGTTTTCATGCCGGTCTCGCGGCCATTTTTGCGCAAGTGGCTGTGGACGAGGCGCGACGGCAGGGGATCGGGCAGATCGTTCTGGCCGGCGGGGTCATGCAGAATGCATTGTTATTCGAGGCGCTAACAGCCCATGTGAGAGCCGCAGGCCTTGGCGTCCTGGCTCCGCTTCGCGCTCCCGCCAATGATGGCGGCCTTGCTCTTGGGCAGGCGGTGATCGCCTCCATCCGACTAATGGAGGCAGATTAAACGGCAACGCGTGTCCGCGCGGTTTCAAAGATCTTTCTCATAGATCCTATGGATCTTGCCGACCTCGCCGCCGATCATTTCGATCATGCGGCGCATCGGGCGATTGTCCTCGAGCACCCAGCCGCATTCGACCTGTTCGAGCTTGGTCGCCTTCCCGCGTTTACGGATCTCTTCGAGGAAGGCGAGCATGACTGCGCCACCTGTAGCCTTGCGATGCAGCGCGCGGCGCATCCCGAACAAGGTGGTTCTCGAGGTTTTGAATGTGTGATGGCGCACACGGTCGATGAGCTTGAGAAAATTGAAAGGCAATAATTTTCCGTCGAAATTTTCGACGAGTTCATAAAGATTGAACAGGATCATCCCGAAGGCTTGTGGCTTGCCGTCGAGCTCGATCACATAGCCGCCTTCCGGCGGGATGATATGTTTCAATGCCGTCGCATGTGCCATCAATTCTTCGAGTGTCAGGGGCACAAAACCCCAATTCTCGGCCCAGGCGTCGTTGAAAATATCGACGAAGATCGCGATCTCGGATTTGATGTTTTTGGCGTCGAGGGCGCGAATACGCAGCCTGTCGCGCCAGTCGGGATGATCGCTCACACTTTTGTCAATATCGGCGAGCGACTGCGTTTCATAACAATAAGAAACCAGATCCTTCGCCTTTGTGTAATTCCGAGCTTCGACGAGGGTCTGAAGGTAGGACGGGTGCCAGGGCACCATGAAGGTCGGTGTCAGCTCGAAGCCTTTGATCAAAAGGCCGCATTCACCATTGATCGAAGGTGAGAAGGGTCCATGCACTTTGGTCATGCCGCGTTGCCGCAGCCAGTTTTCCGCAGTCGTGAGCAGAGCATCGACAACGGCTTGGTCCTGGATAGCATCGAGACAGCCGAACTGTCCGCGCGAGGCTTGCCGGGGCGTAAAGTTCTCATGATAGACATGCGCGTAAATGCGTCCGACCCATTGGCCGTCCCGCCGTGCGAGCCAGCTTTGCGACTCGACCAGCTTGAAATGGGGATTGAACCGTTTTCCGTAGAGCGTCCAGCGTTCCACATCGAGTGGCGCGGCGTAACCCGGCATATTCTTATAGAGAAGCCGTGGCAGCCGACAAAATGTCAAGAAGCGCGACAACCCCGCAACGGGAACGATTTCGATCATACCCAAAACCTCAAAAACGCGCTTCCGCGTTAGGATAAATTTGGCGCATTTATAAAGACTTATAGCATCATTCATAGGTCCGATTAACGAGCGGGGCTATAAGCACCGTTTCCGCACAGCGGCAGACGGTTTCCTGGCGCGCCTCCTTGATAGGGAGGGCTATTGATCGGGAAAGTCCCACCTTATACAAACGGTCATAATAAATGACCGTTTGACCATTCTTGAATTTTCGCTCTCGCTTTGAAAAAAAGCGAAAATTCAAGAAAGGAACCAAAGGTCGTTCTTTACGACCTTTGGTATTATTAGAGAAGTCAGCTCGTTTCCGCCAGGGCCCTGGTTACGCACTTTCCACTTTGCGGTCGGATTGTCTTTCGCCTTGGCGCGTCTGCATGAACAAATTGCCATTAAATAATTGGAAATACATAATAATTTTATATGGCATGATCGTTGATCATCTTATTCACTCCGGATCTCGATATTGTGCGGTCGGATGGGCGACGGTTGAACCGACAGCAGTCGGGTCGGCCACGGCCTGTCAGGATCTGTGTTTTTGGAAAGGGGAGCGCCATCAATGGCTGCGCTCGAAACGTTCTATGAGGTGATGCGCAGACAGGGCATCACGCGCCGGTCTTTCATCAAATATTGTTCTCTGACAGCGGCGGCCCTGGGTTTGGGTCCCGATTATATTCCGCAAATCGCCCATGCGATGGAAACGAAACCGCGCACGCCGGTTTTGTGGCTGCATGGCTTGGAATGCACCTGCTGTTCAGAAAGCTTCATCCGTTCCGCGCATCCGCTCGTCAAGGATGTCGTCCTGTCGATGATTTCACTCGATTATGATGACACGCTGATGGCGTCGGCCGGTCATCAGGCGGAAGCCATTCTCGATGAAGTCACCGAGAAATATAAAGGCAATTACATTCTTGCCGTCGAAGGCAATCCGCCACTGAATGAAGACGGCATGTATTGCATCATCGGTGGTCGTCCCTTCGTGGAACAATTGCGCCGCGTCGCCAAGGACGCGAAGGCGATCATTTCCTGGGGCTCTTGCGCCTCCTATGGCTGTGTCCAGGCGGCGGCTCCCAATCCGACGCAGGCAACGCCGGTGCATAAAGTCGTTCTCGACAAGCCCATCATAAAAGTGCCGGGCTGTCCGCCGATTGCTGAAGTCATGACCGGTGTCATCACTTATATGCTGACCTTCGATCGGATACCGGAGCTCGATCGGCAGGGCCGGCCGAAAATGTTCTACTCACAGCGCATCCATGACAAATGCTATCGCCGGCCGCATTTCGATGCCGGGCAATATGTCGAGGCCTTTGACGATGAAGGCGCGCGCAAGGGACATTGCCTCTACAAGGTCGGCTGCAAGGGACCAACGACCTATAATGCCTGTTCCACCACGCGTTGGAATGATGGCGTATCCTTTCCGATTCAGTCCGGCCATGGTTGTATCGGTTGCTCCGAGGATGGTTTCTGGGACAAGGGTTCCTGGTATGCCCGTCTGAAGGATGTCAGCGGGTTCGGCATCGAGGCGAGCGCCGATCGTATCGGCTTGACCGCCGCCGCCGCCGTCGGCACGGGTCTCGCGGTCCATGCAGCCATCAGCGCCTTGCAGCGCGCGCGTTACAAAGGGGATGACGTTTAATGAATGTGCAGACGCCGAACGGGTTTACCCTGGACAATTCCGGCAGGCGCATTGTCGTCGATCCCTTGACCCGCATCGAAGGCCATATGCGGTGCGAGGTCAATGTGGATGCGGATAATATCATCCGCAATGCCGTTTCGACTGGTACGATGTGGCGCGGCCTGGAAGTCATTTTGAAGGGCCGCGATCCGCGTGATGCCTGGGCTTTCGTGGAGCGGATCTGTGGCGTGTGCACCGGTTGCCATGCCTTGGCTTCCGTCCGCGCCGTCGAGGATGCGCTGGATATCCGTATTCCCTATAATGCATTCCTGATCCGCCAGATCATGTCCAAAGTTTTGGCCTGGCATGATCATGTCGTGCATTTCTACCATTTGCATGCGCTCGACTGGGTTAATCCCGTCAATGCCTTGAAGGCTGATCCGCGCGCGACTTCGGCATTGCAACAGGCGGTTTCGCCCAATCATCCGCTTTCCTCGCCCGGTTATTTCCGCGACGTGCAGAACCGGCTGAAGAAATTCGTCGAAAGCGGGCAACTCGGCATTTTCAAGAATGGCTATTGGGACAGCAAGGCCTATCTCTTGCCGCCCGAAGCTGATCTGATGGCCGTGACCCATTATCTGGAAGCGCTCGATTTCCAGAAGGAAATCGTCAAGATCCATACGATCTTCGGGGGCAAGAATCCGCATCCGAACTATCTCGTCGGCGGTGTGCCTTGCGCTATCAATATGGAAGGCGATATGGCGGCCGGTGCGCCGCTGAACATGGAACGCTTGAATTTCGTCAAACAGAAGATTGATGAAGCTTTCGAATTTTCCAAGAATGTGTATGTGCCGGATGTCATCGCCATCGCCAGTTTCTACAAGGGCTGGCTCTATGGCGGCGGCCTCTCTGCGACCAATGTTCTGGATTATGGTGATTATCCGACTTCGCAGGAGGATAAATCCACTGACCGTCTGCCTGGTGGCGTGATCCTCGGCGGCAATTGGGATGAAATCCATCCGGTTGATGCGCGTGATCCAGAGCAGGTGCAGGAATTTGTCACCCATAGCTGGTACACTTACGGCGGTGGCCGCGAAAATGTCGGCTTGCATCCCTGGGATGGTGTGACGGACTCTCATTTCGAACTTGGTGCTGGCACCAAGGGCACTCGCACCAACATTCAGGAAATCGACGAAAACGCGAAATATTCCTGGGTCAAATCACCTCGCTGGCGTGGCAATGCCTGTGAAGTCGGCCCGCTTTCGCGTTACATTATCGCCTACGCCAAGAATGTTCCCTATGTGAAGGCGCAGGTCGATGACGCGTTGAGCCAGTTCAACCATCTGGCTGGCACCAATCTGACCGCGCGTCAGGCGTTGCCGACTACAATCGGCCGCACGCTCGCCCGCGCGCTCGAGGCGCATTATTGCGCGCAAATGATGATCGACGATTATGATGCGCTGATCGCCAATATCCGCAATGGCGATCTTGCGACCGCCAATGTCGCCAAATGGGACCCTTCAACCTGGCCGAAGGAAGCCAAGGGCGTTGGCCTCGTAGCGGCACCGCGCGGTGGGCTGGGGCATTGGATCAAGATCCGCGATGGCCGGATCGAGAATTATCAATGCGTCGTGCCTTCCACCTGGAACAGTGGGCCGCGTGATGCCAAGGGCAATATTGGTGCTTTCGAAGCGTCGCTGCTTGGCACTCCGATGGTCAATCCGGAACAGCCCGTGGAAATCCTGCGGACGCTGCATTCCTTTGACCCTTGCATGGCTTGTGCGACCCATGTGATGGCGCCGGACGGCGAAGAACTCGCCCGTGTCACAATCCGCTGAGGAAATCACGATGGCTGCATTAAAACCGGCGCGCATTCTCCATGATGACGATCTCGCCGGCACCAATCTGGAAGGATTGAAGGCGGCGCCTTTGCGGGCGCGGCGGCTCACGGCCGTCTATGTCTATGAAGCGCCTGTGCGGTTGTGGCATTGGATCAATGCCGCCTCGATCGTTGTCCTGGCGATTACCGGCTATCTGATCGGCTCGCCGCCTTCGACCTTGGCGGGGGAGGCCTCGGCCCATTTCCAGATGGGCTGGATCCGCTATCTGCATTTCGCGGCGGCCTGGATCTTTGCGGTTGGCTTTACCGGCCGGGTGATCTGGGCCTTTTTCGGCAATGTCTATTCCCGCGAATTGTTCTACATCCCGTTCTGGAGCCTCGCTTATTGGCGTGAGCTCTTTGATGAGATGCTTGTCTATGCCTTCATCAAGAAACATGCGCGGAAAGTGGTCGGGCATAATGCGCTGGCGCGCTTCTCGCTGTTTTTCTGTTTTACACTGGCGGGTCTGTTCATGCTCGCCACAGGCTTTGCGCTTTATTCCGACGGGACTGGGATTGATAGCTGGGAAGGCCGGCTGTTTGGCTGGATCATGCCTTTGTTGGGCGGCAATCTCGCGACACATTTCTGGCATCACATCGGAATGTGGGTGATCCTGCTCTTCATCATGTTTCACGTCTACACTGTCACACGGGAGGATATTACCTCCCGCCAGACTCTGATTTCCGCCATGATTAACGGATATCGTAGCTTTCGTGATGATGCTCGTGATTAACGGAGCCTCACTGGAAAGAAGCTTTCCAATTTTTTCGCACCCTGTATAGTTTTATTTCAAATTTTGCGCGCTCCAGCCTTTTGCCTGGGGCGCGTTTTGCTTTGTCTGGAAAGCATCTAACCAGATTTGCTTCGGTCTGGCATGAATCTTGACCTTTGTTGTGGATCTATTCCCCAGAAATAATCGGATGACGCCTTCTTCCGGCTGGAATCGACCTTTCCATGAATACAGAACCGCTAACAGGAGACGAACAGAACGAGGCCACGATCCTCGTTCTGGGCATTGGCAATATTCTTTGGGCCGATGAGGGATTTGGTGTCCGTGTCGTGGAATATCTGGCGGAGAATTACACCTTCCCGGCCAAAGTGCGGCTGATGGATGGCGGTACGCAGGGGCTGTTTCTTCTCTCCTATCTCGAAAATCTGGAGGGACTGGTGATCGTCGATGCGATCGATTTCGGCCTGCCGCCCGCGACGCTGCATGAAGTGCAGGGTGACGATGTGCCGGCGACCATCGGCGCACGGAAAATGAGCCTGCATCAGACCGGCTTTCAAGAAGTGTTGGCGCTCTTGGATTTGCGTGGCTGCGCGCCTCGTCGCCTGTCGCTGATCGGCGTGCAGCCGGTCACCCTGGACGATTATGGCGGTGGCCTGACGCCGGAGGTTGCGGCGCAGGTGGAACCCGTCGCGCGACGTGTCTTGGAGTGCTTGCGCGACGATTATGGGCTTGAGACCCTGAGCAAGACGGTCGAACCGAGTCAAGGCGAGCGTTTCATGGCTCCGGCTGTGGCGCGGACGCCTTACGAAACGGAGCGGCCGGATGCCGAGATGGCGTGTCGCCACGGCGATGACAGGCTGCTCGCGCGGTTGAAGGGCTGAGAGCGTATGTGCATTGGCATTCCCATGCGGATCGTCAGCTTGGCGGGTGAAACCGCGCTCTGCGTCGCGGAAGGGCGGGAAGAGCAAGTGGATCTCGCCTTGCTGTCCGAGGCGAAGGTCGGGGAGGACGTTCTGGTCTTTCTCGGTCTTGCCCGCCGTGTGCTCGACCCCGAAGAGGCGGCGCAGATCCGAGCGGCGCTCGGGGCCCTGGCGGCGCTTTCTCCCGCTTCTGGCGAGGCGACGGTGGATCTCTTGCAGGATGGTTTCGCCGATCTCATGGACCGGGAGCCGCAATTGCCGCCCCATCTTGAGGCGGCCCGCGCCGCCGGCCTGGAGGAAGGTTGATGTCGATTTTAGAGACTTATCCCCTGGTGCGCCGATTGGTGGAAGAGCATCGCATGCCCCTGGTGGAAACAGACTTGCCGCCCGCTGGCTTGAGGCTCCTGTTTTTGCCGAGCCATGAACGCCAGCATCTGGAAACACCTGATATTGCAGCCGTTCTGCCTGATTTATTGCAAGTCTGCCGGAAGCTGCTGCCGGAAGGGGTCAATATCGAAGGGGCTGTCGCCGGATCGGCGCTCGAGGCGCGTCTTGGTGCCGCTATCGATGGCCTCAGTCTGCCGGCTTTGATCGTGATGGATGGCCAAACGCCGATTGGTGTCATCGCCCGGATGCGCGACTGGGCCGATTATCTGGCCCGTTTCAAAGCTATTCTCGCGCCGCTCGCTGTTGCCCATTGAGGTTTTTTGATGCCTGCTCCCTTCACCATGCCTCCCATCGGTTTCGGTCCGGGCTCGCAGCCGCAGACGGACGAGGATGGGCTGCAATATCTCGCCATGCCTTCCGGCGTGACGACTTATTCTCCTCATCTGCCGGAAATCGTTGATCCCTTGGCAGCGCGTCAGGCCATCGCCTTTCTTGGCGAATTACGCGAGGCTGCCACGCAATGGACGCAGGGTCATTCCAACATTCATAAATTGGAGACGCTCGACGCGGCTTGCCGTCTGATGGTGAATGACGCGCTCGGCGAAGGCGAAGTCTCGGTCTTGCTCGAGGATCCTACCGGGCGGATCGAAGTCCAGGAAACCGTCTTTGCCGGCCTCTGGTGCCTGCGGGCCTTGCCGGCCTCGGACACGGAATCCCTGCGCGAGCAAGTCGAGATCGCGGCTTTCCCGCGCTCGGTCCTCTCCCGCGCCTTTCCGGCTGCTCGCACGATGGATCTTGCGGCGTTGACGCCGCCTTCGGGCATCGTGAATGCGCCAGCGATCCTCACGGAATTACTTGAGCACAGCGCTGCCTGGCGCCCCGGTGCTGTGTCGCATAGTATCAATCTCACATTGCTGCCGCATACACCGGAAGATCTCGCCTTCATCGATCATGTGCTGGGGCAGGGGCGTGTGACAATCCTCTCGCGCGGCTATGGCAATTGCCGGATCGAGGCGACAGCGACACCGCATGTCTGGCGGGTCCGTTATTACAACTCGATGGATACATTGATCCTCGATATGATCGAGGTTGTCGATGTGCCCGAGGTCGCCTGCGCCGCGCCGGAAGATATCCAGGACTCCGCTCAGCGTCTCGCGGAGATTTGTGAAGCGCTCGAGCAGGAGGCCGCTCAAGCCGGGTCTGCGCCATGAGCGGAACGAATAGCAGCGCCTTGCAAAGGTTTGAAGGGTCTTATCTTGGCGACGCCAGCCGCTTGCCGGCGGATGCTGTGCTCGAATGCAAGATCTGCTGGCATGTCTATGATCCGGCGCAGGGCTGTGAGACATGGCAAGTGCCGCCGGGGACCGCCTTCAAGGATCTGCCCGATCATTGGCGCTGCCCGGTCTGTGATGGTGCGCGTGACCAATTCATGGTGGTCTCGGCCGGCAGGGCCCCTGCCGATCCTCTGGCACTGGAAACAGACGCAGAAGCAATCGATCCCATAATGGCATTGCTGCGGGACTGGCCGGCTCGGATGGAAGCCCTGTTTCGCGAAATCCATGCGGGGCAGATGCGTGGCCTGCCGTTCCTCAACGATGCTCTCGGTATCAAGGCCGTGGGGTTTCGCGCCCATGAGGGGCAGATGCTGGGTGTCTTGATCACGCCCTGGTTCATGAATCTCGTTCTCGCGCCGGGACCTCACGAGGATTGGTCGGTGCTGACATCCGGCGGCAAGGAATTGATTGCCTTCCCCTCCGGTGTCTATGAATTCACTTTCGTCAATCGCCAAGGCCCGAGTGGAAAAGGTTCAAGCGGAAACGGTCAAACGGGAAACAGCAAAGCCGGGTTGGAACTGACGCCTTATAAAGCCTGTTCGCTCTTCTCGCCCATGTCCGATTTCACGACCATGCCGCAGGCGATCGAGACAGCCGAGGCGGTTCTGACGGCTTTGTTTGATGCCTCTTTGTGCCCTCCACGCAAGGAAGCGTCCGAGCCGGAGCCAGTGGCAAAAGAAGAGAAGGAGCCTTTCAGGCCTGATCGGCGTAGCCTGTTGTTTGGACCACGCGCCGGTGATCATGGCGACGAGACACGATGATCGGGTCACTTTCTCTCGCTTATGGAACAAGCGATAGGCTTTGGCGTATCGAGCTGACGCGAGCGGCTGATCCAGCGCGTCTCTGTCTTGGCTTGAGGCCGGATGAAGCCGTTCAGCGTGTTTCGACTTTGTTCAGCCTGTGCGGCGCCGCCCATGCGGAAGCTGCTTCCGTCGCCCTGGGCCTTGCCGAACCCCGTGTTGCTCTCTCCGATGCGATGCGTCGGGAAATTCTGCGCGATCATGCCATGGCTCTGTTGCTGGACCTTCCGCCTCATCTCGGCTTGCCACCGGCCCGCGATCAGCTTGTCGCGCTTTTGCGGGCTGATAGGGGAGGCGGCGACCCAAGTGCCATGCGGCAGGCATTGACCGGAACCGCGGCCGATATGAGCGCCTTCAACGAGCAAGACTTAGACGACTGGTTGGAGCAGGCGCGTGACCCAAACGCGCCGATCGTGACGCGGGTCCTCTCCTGGATCCGCGACGAAATCGCGCCTGAATGGGGGCGGACCATTCTGCCATCGGTCGGCACAGCCGATATAGAGACGGCTTTGGTACCCGATTGCCAGCCGGAGCCGCGTGAGGCGACGATCCTCGCAGATCACGCGGAAAGTCCGTTGCTTGACCTTGTGCTGCGCCGCGAGGGACGGAGTTTGTTCGCGCGGGTCCTGGCGCGTTTGCTGGATCTCTTGGTCTGCCTTGATCCCGAAGGCACGGCAGGGGGAACGCCACCGATGCCGCGTCCGATGGGTGGTTGTATCGGTCTGGCGCGCGCGGCGCGCGGCATTCTAGTCCATCAAGCGGAAGTGGTGAGGGGGCGGATCACCGCTTATAGGATCCTGTCGCCGACCTTCTGGAATGTCATGCCGGGAGGGCTCCTCGCATCCATGCTTGCAACCTTGCCGACCGGGCCGCTACAAAGGCCCCTGGCGAGGCTGGTGCTCACCTCGATTAATCCTTGTGTCCCAGTCACCTTGGCCGAGGCTTGAGAGAGATGCATGAACTTTCCCTTTGCGAAAGCGTGATCGAGACGATCATGGACAATGTGCGGACTCATCATTTCAGTCAGGTGCGGCGGGTACGGCTGACAGTCGGGCGTTTCGCGGGTGTTGAGACCGAGGCTTTGCGCTTTAGTTTTGATGTCGTGGCGCGTGGCACGCTGGTCGAAGGTGCCGAGCTTGAGCTTCTGGAAGAGCCCGGCGCCGCCTGGTGCTTCGATTGCAGCGAGACCGTGCCTTTAATGGATCGCCTGGACCCATGCCCGCGTTGCGGTGGAACTCGCCTGCATCCGACCGCGGGCACGGATGTCATGATCAAGGATTTGGAGGTCATCTGATGTGCACGACTTGCGGCTGTGGCACCGGCGAGGTCAGGATCGAGGGCGAAGCCGGTCATCATCATGACCACGATCATGACCATCATGCTCATCACCATCATGGCCATACACATGATCATTCTCATGATCATGATCATGCGCCTCCAGAATCTCATGATCACACCCATGCCGATGGGGCCCTGGATTATGGCGCGGGCCCGGCGCGTTCGCATGCTCCAGGCCTCTCCCAGGCGCGGATGATCGAGATCGAGCAAGGCATACTCTCGAAGAATGATGGTCTCGCCGCGGGAAATCGCGCGCGGCTGCGCCAGGATGGTGTTTTGGCGCTCAACCTTCTAGCGGGACCGGGCGCAGGTAAGACTACATTGCTGGTCGAAACTTTGCGGCGCCTTAAAAGCCAGATCCCGGCGGCGGTGATCGAGGGTGATCAGCAGACCAGCCATGATGCCGAGCGAATCCGGGCAACCGGCGCGCCGGCCATTCAAGTCAATACCGGCAAGGGGTGCCATCTCGATGCCCATATGGTCGGCCATGCCATGGCGCATTTGCCCCTGAATATGGGTTCGGTGCTGTTTGTCGAGAATGTCGGCAATCTCGTTTGCCCGGCTGCCTTCGATCTCGGCGAGCGGCGGCGCGTCACCTTGCTCTCGGTCACCGAGGGGGAAGATAAACCGCTCAAATATCCGGATATTTTCGAAGGCGCGGATCTGGTACTTCTGACCAAAATCGATCTCCTGCCGCATCTCGATCTGGACCTTGCCGCATTGCGGGCCAATGTCGCGCGGATTGCGCCTAAAGCCCAGGTGATCGCGCTTTCTACGCGCTCGGGTGAAGGCATGGAGGACTGGCTTGGCTGGTTGCGGGCGGAGCGACAGGCTTTTCTCGCGGAATTGGCTGGTGAGGCCGAGGCACGCGCAGCGCTGCTACGGGCGGCGGAATAGGTTCTGATGAACGATCTTCCACCCATATTGGTCGTGGACGATGAACCACGCTCGGTGGAAGTGATGGCCCGTGTCCTGCGCGAGGAATTCGACGTGCATGTCGCGAACGGCGCGGAAGCGGCGCTCGCGGTCCTGAATGCGCATTGGATTCAGGCGATCTTTTGCGATCAGCGCATGCCCGGCATGACAGGCGTGAAGCTTCTGGCGGATGTTCGCCAGCGCTGGCCCGATATCGTGCGGATTATCGTTACCGGCTACACCGACCCGGACGATATGATCGAAGCCATCAACGAGGCTGGCATTTATCAATATATCACCAAGCCCTGGCATCCGGATCAGCTTCTGCTCGCCGCGCGCAATGCCACGCAGCTTTTCGCGATGCAGCGCGAGCATGATCGTTTGTCGCTCGAATTGCGTCTTGCCCGGCCGGCTGTGGAAAAACGCCTGGTGCGTGAACGGGCGCTCGTGCGCGAAACCTATCATTTCGAAGCTCTCGTTCGCACGCAGGGCAGCCCCCTGAACGAGACTTGTCACCAAGCGGCGAAAGCGGCCACGTTCGATATTCCTGTGCTAATCCAGGGTGAGACAGGAACCGGCAAGGAACTGCTGGCCCGCGCCATTCATTATGCGAGTCAAAGGGCTAGCGGGCCATTTTTGGCCGTCAATTGCGGGGCGATTCCGGATACGCTTCTCGAATCTGAATTGTTTGGCCATAAAAAGGGTTCGTTCACGGGGGCTCATGCCAATCGGCGCGGCCTGCTCGAGGAAGCGGATGGTGGCACTTTGCTGCTCGACGAGATCGGCGATATTTCTCCGGCCTTTCAAGTCAAGCTCTTGCGTTTTCTGCAAGAGGGAGAAATCCGCGCGGTCGGTGCCAATGAATCGCGCCGCGCCGATGTCCGTATCCTTTCGGCCACGCATCGCGACCTGCGCGAGGAAGTGAGGGCCGGACGTTTCCGCGAAGATCTCTATTTTCGCCTCGCCGCTATGGCGCTGACCATGCCGCCCTTGCGTAAACGGCCGGGGGATGTACGCGTCTTGGCTGATCATCTTTTGGATACATTGTCGGCGCGCCACGGACGGCGTGTCCATGGGTTTACAGCGGAAGCCATGACCTGCCTGATGGATTATGACTGGCCCGGCAATGTGCGGGAATTGCAGAATGAAGTTTTGCGGATGCTGGTGCTGACAGAGGGCGATTTACTCGGCGCTGATCTCCTGTCGCCTGGCGTTCTACATCGTGTGGCGGGGGCACGCGCGAGTGGTCATGCCGATGGGGAAGCCATGGAAAGCCCGACGCTTTCCACACCCGAGAGCGGCCCCTTGCAGGAGAGGATCGAGCGGATCGAAGCTCAGATCCTGATGGAGACGATCGTGCGTTGCCGTTGGAACAAGAGCCGCGCGGCCAAGGAACTCGGCCTTTCCCGCGTTGGTTTGCGGGCCAAGCTCGAACGCTATGGCATAGCACCGGACGCAGGTCGCGAGACGATACAATAGAGGGCGGACCAATGTGTTTGGGAATTCCGGGACGGATCTCTGCCATTCTTGACGAGGCGAACAGCCTGGTTGAGGTGGATGTTGCAGGTGTCAAGCGGAGCGTTGATGCCGTCTGTGTTGCTGAGGTGGATGTGCCTTTGTCCGATCTCATTGGGACTTGGGTGCTGATCCATGTCGGTTTTGCCATGAGCCGGATCGACGAAGCGGAAGCTCTCGAAACGTTGCGCATACTTGCCGAGATCGGGGAACTGGACGGCGAACTTGCGGCCATGCGGGATTCGCAAGAGGCGCGAAATTCACATGAGGCGATGGAGATACAAGGGTGAGCGGCACAATGCGCTTCATCGATGAATTTCGCGACCCGGCCCTGGCCGAAAAGCTGTTTACTGAGATCGCGCAAACCGCCAAGCGGATCGGAGCCGTGCGAGAGCGGCCCGTGACGATCATGGAAGTCTGCGGTGGGCATACGCATACAATCTTTCGTTATGCGCTTGAATCCCGCATGCCGGACAATGTTCAGTTCGCGCATGGTCCGGGCTGTCCTGTCTGTGTCCTGCCACGGGGAAGGGTTGACGACGCCATTACCATAGCGCGGCGTCCGGAAGTCATCTTCACGACCTTCGGTGATGCCATGCGTGTGCCGGGCGCTGAGGGAAGCCTGATTCAGGCCCGTGCTGCGGGCGCCGATGTGCGCATGGTTTATTCTCCGCTCGATGCCTTGGCCCTCGCCGTGGCCAATCCCGATCGGGAGGTGGTGTTTTTTGCGCTTGGCTTCGAGACCACGACACCCTCAACGGCGCTGACCGTGCTGCGCGCAGCACGGTCAGGCGTCCGCAATTTCTCGCTTCTGTGCCATCACATCACCATCATTCCAACGCTGCGGGCCTTGTTGGAACAACCGGATTTTCCGATCGATGGATTCATCGGACCAGGCCATGTCTCGATGGTGATCGGCACCAAGCCGTTTCACTTCATTCCAGAAGAATTTGGCCTGCCCTTGGTCGTGGCCGGATTCGAACCCCTGGATGTCCTGCAATCTCTGCTGATGGTTCTGCGCCAGATCGAGATGGGGCGTGCCTGCGTGGAAAACCAATATTCACGCGTCGTTCCTCCCGATGGCAATAAGGCTGCCATGGCGGCTGTGGCACAGGTCTATGAGACGCGGCCGCAATGCGAATGGCGGGGGCTTGGCACCATTGCGGAATCAGGCGTGCGTTTGGCTGAGCCTTGGGCGGCCTTCGACGCGGAACGGCGTTTCGAGCCGGCCGCGCGTCATACGCCCGATCCCGAAGGGTGCCGCTGCAACGAAGTGCTCGTCGGCCGCATTCGTCCGTGGGATTGCGCGGCTTTCGGCACGACCTGCCGGCCTGACGCGCCTCTTGGCGCCCTCATGGTGTCATCCGAGGGAGCCTGCGCGGCTTACTACCAATATCAAGGAATGAAGGGGGCCGCATGAGCGGCGAGGAGCCGATTTCCGGCATTGGTCCTGGCGGCCGGATCACTTTGGCGCATGGAGGTGGCGGCACCGCGATGCGCGATTTGATCGAACGCGTCTTTGTCGCCACCTTCCACCCCGAAGGGACGCCACCGCTGGAAGATCAGGCGCGTTTCGATCTCGCTGCCTTTGCCGCCCATGGCGATCGGCTGGCTTTTACCACCGACGGTTTCGTGGTCGAGCCGCTGGAATTTCCCGGCGGTGATATCGGCAAGCTTGCTGTATGCGGTACCGTGAATGATCTTGCCGTGGGCGGCGCGCGGCCCGTGGCCCTTTCTGCTGGTTTCATCATTGAGGAAGGTCTGGAACTGGAGCGTCTGCGCCGGATCGTGACCTCCATGGCGATGGAGGCCGCGCGCGCGCAGGTTCCGATTGTCACTGGTGATACCAAAGTCGTCCCGCGCGGCGCTTGTGACGGCCTGTTCATTACCACCACAGGCATTGGCGTCATAAGGCCGGATTATCAGATCAGCATTGCCGGCGCGCGGCCGGGTGATGTGATCCTGATCAATGGGTCTCTGGGCGACCATGGCGCGGCGATTCTCTGCGCGCGCGGTGATCTCGCGCTTGACGTCACGATTAAAAGTGATTGCGCGCCTTTGCATGATCTCGCAGCGGCTTTGCTCCAGGCGGTGCCGCAGGTGCGTGCCATGCGGGATGCCACGCGTGGCGGTTTGGCTGGGGTGCTGACGGAATTGGCCGAGGCGAGCCGTGTCGCTATCGGGGTGGATGAAGCGGCTCTGCCGGTCAGATCCGAAGTCGCCGGCGTCTGCGAGATTTTGGGCCTCGATCCGCTTTATCTCGCCAATGAAGGGAAATTGGTGGCCGTGGTCGCGCCGGAACATGCGGAAGCGGCATTGGAGGCGATGCGCGCGCATCCCTTGGGTGTGGATGCGGCGATCATTGGAAAGGTCGCGGCAGAAGGTCGGCCCGGCACCGTGACATTGATCAATCGTTTCGGTGGACGCCGCGCGGTCACGATGCCGTCCGGCGAACAACTCCCGCGTATCTGCTGAACGACGAATTTGGATCTCATCGTTCGGATGGGGCGGCCCGCAAATGGAAGCGTTCGCGGGCCGCTTTTATTTTATTTGGTCGCGTGATGCTCAGAGACACCGAACAGTTTGACGAGAGGAAGAACGCCCTTGTCGGTCTCGGCGGCATGTTCGAGGTGCTCATGGATGCCGAAAGCGTCTTCGATGGTCCGCAGCAGTGAATAATGATTATGCGGCGTGTCATCCTCGATCCCTTGCGGGCCGTGGTTCGTAATGACCACCGTCGGGATATGTCCACCACCGAAATTGGAAATGGCTTCGGGGGTCACGCCACAGCAGCCGCTGCTATCCTTGCCCGAACCTTCATCGAAAGTGACGACGATGGCGACATTTTCGGGGGAGTTCCAAGCCGGAATGGAGCGAAGCTTCTGGACGAGATCGTTCAAATGCGTATCGCCACGCTTGATCAGATCGCCCAGATTCTTGCCTTCGCAATCGGCCGGAATGCCCTCACCATGCATGCCATGCATATCATTGCATTGATTGGGGACAATCAAGGCGAAGTTCGGCAGGGTTCCAGCCTTGATATCCGCTTCCAGCCGATCGAAACCGACAAGATGTTCGGCCCTTTGCGGGTCCTTCTGCGCGGATTCGAAATTGACAAAGCCGGAATGTTTCGCCGCATAGAAGGCGGCTTTTTGATTGGAAGACTCCGGGTCGCTGGCGGTGATGGCGAGCGAGCCGGGCTCGGGCAGGTTTTCGTAATAGCCCTTCCAGGTCAGGCCGGCCGCCTGCAATTGCGTGCCGATATGCGGCTTGTTGACCGTGTGGTTGACATAATCGGGCTTAGACGAGCTCTTGCAATGAATATCCTCTTTGCCGGGGACACAATACCAAGCATCATCATCATGAATGCCGAACGTGTCGCCGCCGACCAAGGCGATATAATTTTCCTCGCTTGGATGCGCCTCACCGTAGAACTTCGTCGCATTACCATAGTTCTTGGCGAATGCGTTAAAATTGGGCGCACTGTCAGAACCGAGGATCTGATTGGCGTCCTTGTTTTCCTCGACAATGACGAAAATATGCTTGTAACGCGGAATTTGTTTATCTGCGTCAGTCCAATCGGTCGCGGCGTATGCATAAGGAACGGCGCTGAGCAGTAACGCCGTGGCTCCAGCGAAGGAACGCAAAGACATGATATGGGGACTCCCTTGGAATATGAGTGTGTATTGATATGGATACGAATGATGCAATCATATCCATGTCGTAATCATCGATGTGATCAAGTCCGCAAATACGTCCATGATTCAAAGCTGTTTGTAAGCTGAAGTTTCAGAAATCCATGGACAGAGAAACATAAGCGGTGCGCGATGGAATGTAGAAATAAGTCGAATTATAGGGGTCGAGCTGGCCGTTTGACAGGAGTGTGATGCTGTTACTGGTCGCCTGCCGGCTATCGAAAATATTGGCGATGCCGAATTGAACCTTTGCGCTATGGATGCCGGGTATGTTGAACATCTTCCAGCCGAAGGCCACATCGGTCGTCGTCCAGGGGGCTACCTTGTTGTAATTGTTGGTGAGGCTCTGACCCGTTCCCGTAAACATCGAGCCGTTGAAATGCGAGATGAATGACCCAAAGAAGCCTTCATTATTATCGTAAATGAGA
Organism: Beijerinckia indica subsp. indica ATCC 9039; assembly: GCF_000019845.1. Classification (NCBI taxonomy): domain Bacteria; kingdom Pseudomonadati; phylum Pseudomonadota; class Alphaproteobacteria; order Hyphomicrobiales; family Beijerinckiaceae; genus Beijerinckia; species Beijerinckia indica. Next base: position 1,348,333 of record NC_010581.1, read on the forward strand.
CCGGCCGAGGCAAGATAACGTGGCGTGCTTGGGCTTGTTAAACCGGTCGAGATCATCCTGCCATCGTTGAGACTGCCACTGCCGAAGATCGCCAAACCATTACCAAAGGCGTAGGTGATCTGACCTTCGATACCTTTACGGATGACACCGCCAATATTGGTATAATATTGATTGATGCCACTACCGACGGAAACAACCTGATTAGAGAAGTCGATATAATAGACATCGACATCGGCAGTTATATTATCTGATTTGTACACATAGCCCAATTGATAATTCATCGTTTGTTGGGGTTTGAAATTGTTACCTTGCGGCTGGGATACCTGCAGATAGCTGAGGTTGGGGGCAAGGAAGCCTTGTGCAATCTGCATATAAGCAGCGGAATTCTCGTTGAATCGATAATTCAAGGAGACCAGGGCGAGGTCGGCATTATAGGTTCCCGAAGCGTAGGCCGGGGGACCACCGCTTACACTATTAACCGGTCCTGAGAGATGACGAATATAGGTGATATGCTTATAGCCAGGCGTAATCGCAAGCCCTTCCACCGGGCGCCATTCATATTCCAGGGACGGCTGGAAATTATCGGTTTGCGAGTAGACATTATAAGCATAGGCCGTGGGTGGGACGGCACCAAGCTGCGTAAAGGTTTGGCCTGTGTTCCAAACCATATTCGGTCGCCACTGATGTTCCCAGGCATGTTCATACCATAAGCCGGCCCGCATGGTGCCTGACGCGATACCAGCGTTGAAATCCTTCGCGACGCTCAGAATGTTACCGACGGTACGGAAATCATAGAGTTTTAATGTGCCAGGGACGCCGTTCGGATTGTTGTATGTACCACCGCTTGCGAGGGGGAATTTGACGCCAATGCCTGCGGATCCATCCGGATTATTACCGGCGAGATTCTTGGCTTGTGGCTGATAATCGTGAAAGGCGACGGAATAGACCTTGTCGTCAATGGTGATGTCATTCACCACGGACTTGATTCCGATATATTCCAGATCGGTCTCGCGCTTCGCGAAATTATAGCTGTAGAAATTCTGAGTGTTTGGATTATTGTTGAGACCACCAAAACCCTTACCGTAAAGAGCGGTTTGGACGGGTGATATGCTTGTGGCGCTAAAGTTGAAACTATCCGTATAAGTCGCAAGCGCTGTTACTGTAGTGGAGTCACCGAGCGGCTGCTCAATCTTGGCGAGGAAACTGGTCTGATCAGTGTTTCCATATTGGAGAGCACCAGCCGTTTGGGAATGGGAGAAATCCAGAAGCGCGCGCGTTCCAGTTGGGTTCGTGACGCCAGTGCGGACCTCGCCCGCGGTCGTCCACGAACTGAACGAACCATAAGAACCTTGGACCCTGCCACCGAATTCGTCGGTCACAAGCTTCGAATTGAGTGCGATCGTGCCGCCGAATGTGGCATAGCCGATTGTGCTGGCGAGACCGGGACCGCGGTCGACGGCCACCTGACCGAGAAAGAAGCCGGGAAAATAGGCGCCAGTATGATGGGAGAAATCTGAAGGATCAGCGAAGGGAATGCCATCAAAGGTAATATTGAATTGGCCATCGCCGAAGCCGCGAATGCTTAGCCCGTTCTCACCCCCACCCAATGGTCCGTTTGGCTGACGTGTGGCGACGCCGGGTGTGTACTGCACGATCGAGGAAAAATCGGCTGTCGGTACCAGAACGTCCTGGATGAATTTATCGCTGACCACAGCGCGGGGTTGAATCGAATTGAGCGGTGCTTGCGAGGGAGCCAGTGCTGGGGCGCTGCCGGGGGCTGCCGAAAAGCCGATGCCGTTTCCTTGTCCACCTCTGGTGGAGACCGCCGTCACATCCACCGAACCGATTTCCGTGGGATCTGCGTGAGCGATTTTGGGCACTAAGCAAAGGATGATTTCGACTGCCGCCGTACTCAAGAGAAGATGGCGGAAAGCCATCTTTTGAATGTTCTTAAACCCAGACATGATACAACTTTATCCCCACACACAGGCATTTTGCGTTCAAACATGGGCTTTGCCATAAACGCGAGGTCGTAATAGTTTCATGACAGCGCTTGTAAATCGCAGTCACGGTTTTGTGATGTCTAGTAAAGGGCGTGTATTCATATAAACGTCATCCTATTTTCATGGCGATGTCATTATGGATCTCTATTTGCGCGTTGGCGTGTTTGGGTTGACTCGTTTCGATTGAGTCCGCGATCCCAAGAATGCATGCAAATTATCCCCAAAATGGAATGATCTCTGTGAACAGAATTTTCTTTCAGGCTATCGCGGCGATGTCGCTTGTCGCTGCTGCCCAAGCCGCTACCTTGTCGTCCGACTCTCCGGTCAGCTTTGTTCGCAGCACCTCCCTGCCGGCAGTCAGCGGTGGTTTCGATCATTTCGCGGTTGATCAGAAGAACGACCGGCTTTTTGTGGCTGCCGAAAAAAATAAGTCGATTGAAATGTTCGAGCTTGCCTCCGGCAAACATCTTGCTTCGATCGGTGGCTTCAGCAATCCGCGTACAATCGCTATGGTGCCCGAACTCAATCAGATCCTGGTCGCCGATAATGACTCGGCGGATGTAAAGGTTCTGGATGTCGCGACGCAGAAGATCATCCAGAGCATTCCCGTGCGTCCGGGTCCGGATGCCGCCTTCTATGACAAGAAGGAAAAGCTGTTCTACGTCGGCAGCGGCGGCAAGAAAGAGAAGAGCGAGAATTCATCCCTGAATGTCATTTCTGCGGATGACCATAAAGAAGTTGCTCGCATCGAGATTCCGAGCACCAATATTGAATCAATGGCCATGGATCGCGCGGAAGGCAAATTGTTCCTCAACTTGCGCGACAAGCAGGCGATCGGGGTCGTCGATCTCAAGACCCGCAAATTTGTGGAAACCTGGCAAATTCCGGGTTTGAACCTGAATACGCCGATGGCTTTTGATAGCAAGAACCATCGTCTCTTCGTGGTTGGTCGCAAACCCGGCAAACTCTTTGTCATCGACAGCACGAATGGCAAGCTTGTCTCCACGGTGGATGTCGTCGATACGGGTGACGACATGACCTATGACAAAGCTAATAACCGGATCTATGTCACTGGCGCCGAAGGTTTGAGCGTGTTGCGTCGCGACGATAATGATCATTTCACGGAAATCGAGCGGAAAGACACTAAGGGCGGTAAGGTTTCCGTCTATGTATCTAAGCTGCATCAATTCTACATCATGCATCCGAAGTCGGATGCGGATGATGCGGCGCTCGACATTTATAATGTCGAGGATGTCGCCAGCTCGAAATAAGAATTCTTGATTTGAGCGGCAGGAATTTCTTCCGGGAAAGCGAAGCGCTTCCCGGAAGTTTTTTATGAATGAAGAGCTTCTGTGGTTGGATGGGATCGTGCCGGGGAGCGACGGCTGATCCAACTTCTCAGACGATCGAGATAAAGATAGATGACAGGTGTCGTGTAAAGTGTGAGCGCCTGACTGACGAGCAGGCCGCCAACCATGGCATAGCCGAGCGGCTGCCGGATTTCCGAGCCCGTGCCTGTTCCGATCATGAGTGGAATGCCGCCGAGAACCGCCGCCATTGTCGTCATCATGATCGGTCTAAAGCGAAGCAGGCAGGCTTCACGGATCGCCTCCAATGGGGGGAGACCTTGGTTGCGCTCTGCCTCGATGGCGAAATCGACCATCATGATGCCGTTCTTCTTGACGATGCCGATCAAGAGGATGATGCCGATCAAGGCGATTAGGCTGAAATCATAGCCGAACAGGATCAAGGTCAAGAGCGCGCCGAGCCCCGCGGATGGCAGGGTCGATAAAATCGTCAGCGGATGAATGTAGCTTTCATAAAGCACGCCGAGGATGATGTAGATCACGATGATCGCCGCCGTGACCAGATAAGGTTCGCTGGCAAGCGAGGCTTGGAAAGCTTGTGCATTGCCCTGGAAATTGCCGGTCAGGGATGCCGGAGCACCCAATTGCATTTCGGCATCGTGGATCGCTGCCGTTGCCTGCCCGAGAGCGACACCGGGGGCGAGATTGAAGGAGAGGGTTACGGCTGGAAACTGGCTCTGATGGTTGATCGAAAGCAGCGCCGTCTTCTGCGTCGTCCATTTGACGAGTGTGTTCAAGGGGACAGGCTGGCCGGTGAGCGGCGAGTTGATATAAATTTCGTCAAGGGCGCCCGGCCTGTTCTGCAATTCGGGCAGGACTTCCATGACGACGTGATACGTATTGACCTGGGTGAAATATTGCGTCACCTGGCGCTGTCCAAACGCGTCATAAAGCGTATCATCGATCAATTGCGGCTGAATACCGAAGCGGGAGGCCTGATCACGATCGATCGTCAGGCTCAATGTGCCACCGCCTGTCTGCTGATCGCTCGCGATATCGCGCAATTCCGGCAATGTTTTCAGCTTGGCGAAAATCTTTGGCGCCCATTGATTGAGCTCCGCCAGATCCGCGTCTTGCAGCGTATATTGATATTGCGTGCGTGCCACGCGAGCGCCCACATTGAGATCTTGCGCGACCTGCATGAAGAGGGCCGCACCTTCGACCTTGGCCAGTTGCGGACGCAGTCTCTGGATGATCTGATCGGCGGAAATAGTGCGCTCGCTCTGCGGTTTCAACGTGATGAAGAAACGACCATTATTTTGCGTCTGGCTTCCATTGGCTCCGGCCGACATGCTGACGCTGGCGACGGCAGGATCCTTCATTACAATCTCCGCGAGCCTGCTCTCGCGCCGGATCATTTCGGCGAAGGACACATCCTGTGATGTTTCCGATGTGGCGATAATAATGCCGGTGTCCTGCTGCGGGAAAAAGCCTTTTGGAATGATGATGAAAAGGTAGAATGTGGCCACGAGCGTCGCGAGGAAAATCGCAAAGGTGATCCGGTGGTGCCGCAAAGCAATATCAAGAGTTTTTCGATAGCCGGCCAGCATGAGATCGAAGATGCGCTCGGACGCCATATAGAGGCGGCCATGCCGGACACCATGCTCGCTGCGAAGAAAACGCGAACACATCATTGGAGTGAGAGTCAGGGACACCAAAGCCGAGACGAAGATCGTCATCGTTACAGTAATCGCGAATTCGCGGAAAAGGCGGCCCACGATACCGCCCATCAACAGAAGCGGAATGAACACGGCGACCAGGGACAGGCTGATCGAAATAATCGTGAAGCCGATTTCCGCCGATCCTTTGATTGCGGCTTGCATCGGCGTCATCCCATCTTCGATATGTCGGTGAATATTTTCCAGCATGACGATGGCGTCATCGACGACGAAACCGACGGCGATGGTGAGACCCATGAGCGAGAGATTATCGAGACTATAGCCCATGACATACATGAGCGCGAAAGTGCCGACTAGCGCCAGGGGTACGGCCACGCCGGGGATAATTGTCGACCAGAAATTGCGGAGAAAGACGAAAATCACCGCCACCACGAGGCCGATGGTGAGCACTAAAGTGAACTGGACATCATCGACCGAAGCCCGGATTGTCTGTGTGCGATCGCTGAGAATGGCGACTTTGATGGTCGGTGGAATGGCCGCCTGGAGCCGAGGCAGGGCGGCCTTGATGGAATCGACGGTATCGATGACATTGGTGCCGGGCTGTTTCATAATTGGCAGCAGGATGGCCGGCTTGCCATTGGCCCAGGCCGCCATTTTGGTGTTTTCCGACGCATCGATGGCGCGGCCGATGTCGCGGATACGGACCGGAGCGCCATTGCGATAGGCGATGATAAAATCATTCCAGGGTTCGGCCTTCAGCTCCTGGTCGTTGGCATAGATCGTATAAGTGCGGGTTGCGCCGTCGATGCTGCCTTTTGGACTATTCGCCGTGGCATTGAGGATCGAGAGGCGAAGGTCCTCGAGCGACAGGCCGAGTGCCGCGACTTTGGCCGGGTCTACTTGAATGCGCACGGCCGGTTTTTGCTGGCCGCTGATCTCGACCATGGAAACGCCTGGAAACCGGCTGATATTCTGAGCCAGAATATTTTCGGCATAGTCATCGACAACAGTCAGCGGCATCGCGTCGGAAGTCACGGCGAGCACGATGATGGGAGCATCCGCCGGATCGACCTTTTTATAGGTTGGAGGCGTCGGAAGCTGTTTCGGCAATTGACCGCTAGCGGCGTTGATGGCCGTCTGAATGTCCTGCGCCGCGCCATCGATGTTGCGTGAAAGATCAAATTGAACACTGATCGTACTATAGCCGAGCGTGCTGCTCGAGGTCATTTGCGTCACGCCGGGAATCTGCCCGAACTGCCGTTCGAGAGGCTGTGTGACGGAGGAGGCCATCGTTTCAGGGCTGGCCCCGGGGAATTGGGTTGTGACTTGAATCGTCGGGAAATCGACCATCGGCAGCGAGGCGACGGGCAAGAGCGGATAAGCAGCGGCGCCGATCAACAGGATGCCCAGCATGAGCAATGAGGTCGCGATCGGCCGAAGGATGAAGGTCTGCGAGATGCTCATTGTCTCTCTCGTGCCGTCATAAGGGTGAAGCCAGGGGCTTTGCTATGCGCTTTTCAGCGCGATGCCTGAGTGGTTCGAGCTTCGACGCGAACCCCAGGAGCCAGGCGATATTGGCCAGCCGTGACCACTGGTTCGCCGAGGTGCAAACCGGCATTGACGATGGCAACACCATTGGCGATCTGGCCGATATCAAGGGGACGTATTTCGACGGTCTGATCCGGCTTGACGGCGTAAACATAATAGCCTTCAGGCCCGCGTTGCAGCGCGGTAGAGGGGATGATGATCGCCTCTGGTTGCGTCCGCGCGAGCAGACGGATGGACACGAATTCACCCGGCCAAAGGATACCATCCTGGTTCAGAAAAATACCCTTGAGACGGAGCGTGCCTGTCGTCTGATCGATCAGATTGTCGAGCACGGCCAGCTTGCCATCCGCCAAGGCCTGTTTGCCGTCGCGGCTCATCGCATGGATCGTGACGGGACCGGATTTCATCGCTGTCTTGAGGGTATCGAGTTGATTTTCCGGCAAAGTGAAAATGACGGAAATGGGATGGATCTGCGTGACGACGACCAGGCCCGTTGTATCGGATGCATGGACGATATTGCCTTGATCGACGAGCCTTATGCCGATCTCGCCATCGATTGGTGAGGTAATCGATGTATAGCCGAGCTGTGTTTGGGCATTTTCGATCAGCGCCTGGTCGCCCCGGATCTGTGCCTCTAACTGGGCGACCTGTGCTTTCTGGGTGTCGAGTTGCTGACGGCTCGCACCCATGTCGTTTTTGGTGAGATTGATATAGCGCTGCAAATCGAGGCGAGCATTGGCGAGCAGCGCTTCGTCCTGAACCTTTTTGGCCATGGCTTGATCGAGTGCCGCCCGATAGGGGCGGGGATCGATTTGCGCCAGGAGATCACCCGCCTTGACATCCTGTCCCTCCGTGAAGGCGACCTTTTGCAATTGACCATCAACCCGCGTCTTGATCGTCACGGTGTTGAAGGCTTGCACATGGCCGATGCCGGTCAAATAGACCGGCACATCGCGCTGTTCGGCAAGAGTGGTCTGGACCGGCACGGCCGGGGTGAGGGAGTCCCCTTTCGCGGCGATTTGTGAGCTCTCGGAGGCCCGCATGTGCCAGAGGGAATAGCCGCCGGCCGCGACAATGAGCGCAACAAAGCTGGGAAGAAGATAAGAGCGGCGGGGCCGCGTGGAGGGCTGTGCTTGCACGCGAAAAATCCCTATGACGACGATCGATGTGACGTCACATTAGGGCTGCCGGCAACCTAAACAAGATAATTTTTCTTAAGACTTGCTCGGTCGAAGGGACGATGATGTCTCGTATTATTTATGTCAAAAAAGACGAAGCTGAGATCAATTGGTCGGCTTGACAGAATGATCGGTTGAACGCTCCATTTTGCAAAGGAACGAAGTATGATGACAATAACATAACACTGCCTGCCGATCGTCTGGATCGGCAGGCAGTGTGTGTGTGTGCAGTCTTGTTTATGCTTTGTCGAAAAGAATACTTTAGCCGATTTCGATGATCAGGGGTTCGAGGCCGGAAATCGTTGCTTCGATCTTGTCACCCTTGACCACGGGGCCGACGCCAGCCGGCGTGCCGGTGAAGATCAGATCGCCCGGCAGGATTTCGACCTGTTTCGACAGATAATGGACGATATGGGGCACGTCCCAGATCATTTCGGAGACATCGCTGTTTTGGCGTAGCTCGCCATTGACCTTGAGCTGAATTTTGCCCTTGGTGATGATCCCCGTATACATTTCCGGGCTGATCGAGGAACAGGGCGCGGAAAAGTCGAAAGCCTTGCTCATTTCCCACGGACGGCCCTTGGCCTTGGCCTCACGCTGCACGTCGCGCTTGGTCATGTCGAGTCCGACCGCATAGCCGAAGATCATGTCATTGACCTTCTCGGGCGGAATATCCTTGCCGCCCATGTTCAGGGCGACGACGAGTTCGACCTCGTGATGCAATTCATTGGTGCCCGGCGGATAGGGCATGGTTTCGCCGTTCTGTAATATGGCGCCCGGCGGCTTCATGAAGAAGAACGGCTCCTCGGTCTCGGGATTGCTCCCCATTTCCTTGGCGTGATCACGATAATTCTGGCCGACGCAGAAAATGCGGCGGACCGGAAACGGCCTTGTCGACATGGACAGAAGCGAGACGATCTCTGCTTCGGCGAAGGCATAATCACCCATCGGATTGGACCTCGATTGACTAAAGTGGCCAAGGCGGGATGGCCGGTTCATGGCAAAGCAAGCGCCTTGCCAGGGGGAGGAAATTGGGAGCCCGGCAGTCCTTGCGGCCGAGGGTCATTCGACGTCGAGAGGCTCGGTCCCGCTCGGGCGTCCGTCAGCGCCGAAGGTGATCTTTTCGATCCTTTGCTCGGCGTTTTTCAGCAAGGCCTCGCAATGTTTCTTCAAGGCTTCACCGCGTTCATAGATGCGGATCGATTCCTCGAGCGGCACGGCGCCCTTTTCCAGTTCATCGACAATCTTTTCGAGCTCCGCCATGGCGCGCTCGAAGGGCAGGGCGGCAATATCTTCATTGGTGTCGGGCAAGGCATGTTCCCTGAACAAGCAGCAATCGAGATGGGCGTTGCGCCGCTGTTCTCGAAACTCAAGGTATTCATTTAAAAGACTCGATTGTGCCATGCAAGGCAGGCCGGCAAGTTCGCTCCAGCATCATCGTTTGGTCATCAATCGGAGAAGGAGACGGGCATGGGAGTGCAGTCGGGAGCGCGATCGGGCAAGCAATTGAAGCTGGGGTTCATTCTTCATGGCGCCGGCCGCACCTGGAGCGATTGGCGGCATAAGGAGGCCGAGCCTAATGCCAGTACCAATTTCGCCTTCTACAAACGGCAGGCGCAACTTGCGGAAGCGGGGAAATTCGATTTCCTGTTCGTTGCCGACAGCGTTTACATTACCGAGAAATCGAGCCCGCATTATCTCAACCGCTTCGAGCCTTTGACCATTCTTTCGGCGCTCGCCGGCGCGACTGAACATATTGGTCTCGTCGGGACTTTGACCGTTAGCTATAGCGAGCCGTTCAATGTTGCTCGCCAATTCGCCTCGCTCGACCAGATCAGTGGCGGCCGGGCGGGATGGAACGTCGTCACGTCCTGGCTCGAAGGCAGCGCGGCCAATTACAGCAAAAGCGCACATTTGGCGCATGATCGGCGCTATCAACTCGCGAAAGAATATCTCGATGTCGTCCAAGGGCTTTGGGACTCCTGGGAAGACGACGCCTTGATCCACGATAAGGAAAGCGGCGTCTTTTTCGATCCGGAAAAATTGCACCGGCTCGATCATCAAGGCGAATTTTTTCAGGTGCGGGGGCCGCTCAATATCGCCCGTTCGGCACAGGGCCAGCCGGTGATCTTCCAAGCAGGGTCCTCGGAGGATGGACGGAATTTCGCGGCCCAAAAGGCCGAGGCGATCTTCGTCCATCATGAGACGATCGAAGAGGCGCGTCTCTATTACCGCGATGTCAAGGCGCGCGCCGAAGGATTCGGACGCGATCCCTCCAAGCTTCTGATTTTGCCAAGTGTTGCACCCATTATCGGGTCAACGGAGGCCGAGGCGGAAGCCAGATATCAGGAAATCGCCGGGCTGGTGTCGATCGAAAACGCTCTTTCGATGCTGGGGCGTCCATTCAATGATCATGATTTCTCGGTCTATGATCTCGACGCGCCGTTCCCGGAAGTTGGCGCTGATGCGCTCAACAGCACGCAGAGCGCGGTCTTGAAGATCATCGCAGCGGCGCGGGAAGAAAATCTAACGCTCCGCCAGGTTGCCCTGCGCTTTGCGACGCCGCGTGGAGATTTCGTCGGCACGCCGGAACAAGTGGCGGATAAATTCCAGCTTTGGCTCGAAACCGGGGCGAGCGACGGTTTCGTCATGTTCGCCTCCTTGCACAGGGATCTCGAACTGTTCGTGGAGACAGTCGTGCCGATCCTGCAGGCCCGTGGTCTCTACCGCCAGGATTATGATGGCACGACCCTGCGCGAGAATTTGGGACTCGATGTACCGGTCAATCGCTATACGGCGCAAAGATCGGCGCGCAGCGCGGCTTGAGCATCAGACCAAAGAGCGACGCTTGAGGCCCGTCAAAAATCGAGTTTGAAGGGCACGCCTTCGAGACATTCCTTGCCGCGGCCGATCGTTTCGATCGCGGCAATCATGCGACCCTGGCGGTCGAGCACCCGATCAGCCAGACCGACGAGCTTGGCATTGGGAGTCGCCGTCGGAGAATTGCGGCGTAGATCCTCGGCGATCTCGCTTTCCCGTTTTCCAGGATTCAAGGCGCAGGCCGTGATGAAGGCAGCGGCGGTCGAGCGGCTGACGCCAGCCCAGCAGTGAATGAGCAAGGGCGCCGCGCGATCCCACTTCTGCACGAAGGCCAAAAGTGCGCCGACATGTTCTTCGCTCGGGAGAATATGGCCTTCCATCTCGACCGTAATATCGGACATGGAGACAAGGAGATGGCGCTCAGGTGAAATTTCCTGTGGCCGCCGCACGGGCGTGCCCTGATTGATGAGCGTGATCAAGCTGCGTGCGCCGGTCTTGCGCACGGTTTCCGGAAGCCTGGAAAGCGAACAGACATGGATGCTCGACACGGCTTTCTCGGCCCTTCTCTTCATGCAGTCCGGCCGCAGTCTTGCGCCGGGAAATCCTTCTCAATAGGAAGCTTTCATCGATATCATGCAACGTCGTGGCCGGGAACTTTTTTCCGTCCGCGCCGGACTCGATAAGCAGGCCAAGCCCGTGCTCAAGAATGGTTTTCGACATTAATACCAAAGGTCGTGCAGAACGACCTTTGGTTCCTTTCTTGAATTTTCGCTTTTTCAAAGCGAGAGCGAAAATTCAAGAGCAGTCCAACGGTCATCGATCATGACCCGTGGTATGAAGTCGTTCGGGCACGCGGCGTTTTCGAGTCCCGGCTTGCGCACTCAAGCGTTTAAGTTCCGCCAAAAAGCGTTCGGCAGCCACATTCGGCGGCCACGGTTCCCAGGCCGTGCCGCCATAAATCCCTTGCAAAGGGTCCTCTTGCAGCGGGGCAAAGGGAATATGCAGGGTGGAACGGACTTCGCGCGGGCTCCAACCGACGACATGCACCGCTTCCGAAGCTGCTGCGATTCTATCCGCTCGCTTATGCGCGGCCAAAGCGCGAGGCGTCCACTCGCTCAGACCATAACGCAGGAAGACGGCGGTCTTGAGCCGCTCGGTCAAGATTGCATAGCCTTGTCCGAGGAAGGGCTTGATGACGGAAATACAATCGAAACCGAGAAGCCCTTCATCCGCGTCATGCAGGAGCTCGCGCAGATCGGCGCGGGGCCGATTGGCCTTGGGAAAGCGCAGCCGCCGGAGAGCTACGACCATCAGGGAGTGTTGGGCGACGGACAAGGGCAAGGGCCATGCCGAATGCCCGCCCCAGCGATAGGTCCGCGCGAGACCGAGGGCGAGGTCCTCGTCCTGCCAATCGAAGGGCGTTGGATTGAGAAGGTCGAGCCGCATGCCGGAAGGCAGGCGCACCCAGGCGCGGGACGTGGTCATGCGCGGGAGCCAATCTCACAAGGTTTGGGCATGACGCCCCTCGATATACATCGCGGATGCGATGTGGCTGAACGAAGAATGACTTGAATTGTAGGAGCTGGGCAACCGGGCGAGAACGCCACACACATGATTTTCGTTACCTGAGAATGTCGTTTCCTGTGTGGACGTTCAATTCTGAAGCTATATTTTTAATTGATCAGCTTTCATGCGTTCTGCCGCTTCTCGCGCCACGCCCGCCACGGATGGCCCCTTCATTCCACCGTCATGAAGACAATGCCCTTGCAAAACCAGGCAATTGGCCTTTGCGGTCATGCGGCAGAAGCACAAGCTTTGCGAGGCATATATATTGCTTGACTGGTCTGATTGCCATTGCCCAGCCGGTTCTCGCCTTCGCCTCCACACGCGTGGGATGGCTTTGGCGCAGCCGAAAGGAACCAAGAGGCGCTGTTTGCGGCCCTTGGTATGAGCTCATGCGGATCGGAGAGCGAAGAGGATGAACCTTCACATCGAGCGGCCTCACATCGAGCTGATGATCGCCGAATTCCCAAATCTCACGCCGTTGAAGGATCAATTGCGTTTCGGCAATCGTGTGGAAGTGCCTGCCCACCAATTAACGCTGAGCGAACTTGATTTCCTCCGCAATATTTATGAGCAAGCGGGGCCGGATTATCGCACGAGGGCTATGCATCTGCTCACGCTGCACAAGGCCTTGTCGGGCGGCGGCGAGCGTTTCAAGCCGGAAGATCTCGAAAATGTCGTCCCGGCAATCGCCCGTTATCTCGCCACGGACGGCATTCGCGGCTGGCTGTTCACCTCGCATGTTGCCAATCGGCCGCTACCCTATGTCGTGACCCGCCTCGATTACACACCGCCGGCCGAAGATTCCGCCGGCAAGATCTTTCTGGAACTGAAAGCTAATGTCAAAGGCTCGGTGACAACCCAGGTTCTGCGTATCGCCGCGACTGATATTGGCGGCAAGACGGTTGGTGAAATTTTCGCCAGCAAGGGTTTCTTGAAAGAAACAGCAGAATTGATCGAGGACTATGACCGCACGGTCGAAAAATATTTCGACTGGCGCGCGCAATATGGCGCGCAATTTTCTGCGCGTGGCACCGGCTTTTATGCGGAAGATCCGAATTCCACCCATAGGGATACGGACTGGACGCGCAAAGATGTCATCGTCCTTTCATCGAGCGGCGGCGACGCCCGCCTTGTCAATGATGAAGGCATGTTGACGAGCCGCACCCTGACCATGGATGCGACCGGTGATATACTTGGCCAATATCTGAAAAAGGCCGCCAAGAGCGATAAATATAACGCCGAGGACGAGGTCGAGGAATCGCAAAAGGAGATCCCGAAAGGGCTCTTCACGCAATTGCCGATCCATGCCTATATTCTGATGTTCCATCTCGAACTGCACCATTACATCTGGGTGCATGTCGATGATATGAATCCGTATGAATATCAGCCGGAGTTGAAGGACAAACTGGTCCTGCCGCAGGAGCAGACCGACCTCATCGATATTCTGACGGCCGAGATGGACGTCCTGATGGATGATATCGTCGCCGGTAAATCGGGCGGCACGACCGTGCTTTGCGCGGGTCCGGCGGGTGTCGGTAAGACGCTGACAGCGGAAGTCTATTCGGAAATCATCCGGCGCCCCCTCTATCGCGTTCATTCCGGTCAGCTCGGCCTCAATGTGGCGCAGATGGAACAGGCCCTGAAGGATGTCTTGACCCGCGCGCAGCGCTGGGGCGCGGTCATGCTGATCGATGAGGCCGATGTCTATATCAAGAAACGCGATGACAATATTGCCACCAATGCGGTCGTCGGCGTGTTCCTGCGTGTGCTCGAATATTTCAATGGCCTTTTGTTCATGACGACCAATCGCGTCGACGATATCGATGAAGCGATCGTGTCGCGTTGCATCGCCATGATCAAATTCCATCCGCCGAGCGCGGAGGCCCGTCGGCGCATCTGGGGCGTGATGACGGAGCAATTCAATCTGCCTGTTGAGGAGAAGCTCAAGGACGAACTCGTCCATATGTTCCCCAGTGCGACAGGCCGCGATATCAAGGGCCTTACCAAGCTCACCGCGAAATTCTGCAGCCATAAAAGCGTGCTGCCGACGTCGGACGTGTTCATCCGCTGCTCGGTGTTCCGTGGCCTTGATCTCGCGCCGGAATATTCCGAACCGCTCGCCGAAGCGGCTGAATAAGGATTTATTATCTTAGCCGAAAACCGTGGAGCCAATTCTGATCAATCTGATCGGAATTGGCTCTCCCTTTGAAATTAAGTGCTTTCTATCGAACGGCTAATTTTGTTTGGTCGGAAAGTGCCGCGCATTCGGCGTGACGCCAGCAGGTGACGAGATGGTCGTTGACCATGCCCGTCGCCTGGCAAAAGGCATAGACGATCGTCGGGCCGCAGAAGCTGAAGCCCTTTTGCTTGAGATCCTTGGCGAGCCTGGTTGAAAGTGGTGTCTGGGCTGGGATCTCGGCCGGCACCCGGTAATGGTTCTGGATCGGTCTACCGTCGAAGAAATTCCAGAGATAGCGCGAAAAGCTGCCCTTTTCCTGGATATCAAGCCAGGCCTTGGCGGAGCGCACTGTGCCCTCGATCTTCGCGCGGTTGCGTATGATCCCTTGATCTTGCATCAGACTTTCGATTTTTGCCGCGTCGTAACGGACGATCCGGGCTGGATCAAAGCCATCGAATGCAGCGCGGAAGGCTTCACGCCGGCGCAGGATCGTGATCCAGGAAAGGCCTGCCTGGAATCCATCAAGAATGAGTTTTTCAAAAAGAGCGCGGTCGTCATATTCCGGCACGCCCCATTCTTCGTCGTGATAAGCGAGATAAAGCGGATCGCTTCCCGGCCAATGACAGCGCGGTTTCGTATCCGGTGGAGCCTTGGGGGCGAGTGCCATCGTCTGTGTTTCCGGTCATGGGTTTTTTGACAAAAATTACCTGTGGGCAGCGCTTTTGCCAGGGATCAATAGAGCAAGGGCGAGGGAGCCGATGGCCGCGAAGAAGGCGCCATAAAAGAAGACGGCTTGATGGCCGACGCGATCCCAGAGAACGCCGGCCATGAGACTGGCGAAAAGTTGCAGAAGACCGATCGTGGCGCTGTACCAACCGATCGCGCTGGCATGCAGGTGCGGCGGCGCGAAATCCGAGGCGAAAGCTTTCCCGACAGACCGAAAGATCCCTTGATAGAGCCCATAAAAGATAAAGAGCAGGCCAAGCCCTGCTGTGTTCCGTGTCAAGGCGAAGCCGAGATAGGTGATTGTAAAAATCAGAAAGCAGAGGAGGAGAACAGTTTTGCGGCCCCAGAGGTCGGAGAAATATCCGGCTGGATAGGAAATCAGGGCCGCAACGAGATTGAAACCCGCATAAATCAGAATGGTGGTTTCGAGCGACGCACCGGCATCCTGAGTTTGCAGGATCAAGAAGGCATTGCTGGAATTGCCGAGGCCAAATAATGCCGTGACCAAAAGATAGATCCAATAAGCTCTGGGAAATTGCCGTGGATCGACATCGATCCTGGCTTTAGCCTCAATCTGTGCGGCGGAGGGCGGCTCACGCACCAATAAAATCATGACGAAGGCGAGGAGACCGGGAGCGAGCGCAAGCGCGAAAATCGAGCGGAGATCGAAGGCGAGGGCCGTCAGCAATAGGACTGTGAGCAGAGGCCCGAGAAAAGCGCCAAGATTATCGCCCATGCCTTCGAGGCCAAAGGCCTTTCCACGATGGTCGTCTCCGACGGAAGAGGCAATGAGCGCATCGCGCGGGGCGGAGCGCAGTCCCGCGCCAACACGATCGAAAACACGCGCGACAAGAACCGCAGGCCAGGCCGAGGCCGCACCGATGAGGGGTTTGGAGATCGCGGCGAGAAAATAACCAGCCAGCGCGATGGTTTTGCGTTGCTGCAATCGATCCGACAACCAGCCGGAAAAGCCTTGAATGATATTTTGCGTGGCTTGCGCTATGCCGTCGATCAGGCCGATGATGCTGCCGCTGGCAAGGAGCGTCTGTGTCAGAAAAACCGGTAGAATGGGATAGAGCATTTCCGTCGCAATATCGGCGAACAAGCTGGCCAGCGCGAGTAGGACCGTATTGCGGGTGAGCCATGGCGTGGACGTGCCGGATACGACTTGACTCATTGCTGCTATGCTTTCCTGCAATGGTTTCGCACATCAGGATGGCTTGACATGCCATTGAATCGACCAGGATATTTCACGTATCTAATATAAATTTTATAAGAATCCGGCGATGAAATGATCCATCGATGTGTATCGCGACAGATTTGATAAAATATGATGACTGATTATCCGTCTCTCTTGGCAGTTCTCACCGATCCGATCATCCAGACAGGGTCGCTGGCCGTGTTTGGCGCCCTGATTACGCAAGGAATCTTGCGTAATCATCCCTCAATGCGCCTCATTGGGCAAATTACCTTGTTCGTGGCGCTGACGACTTTGCTGATCTACCACGGCATTGTCCCCTATGAACCTGGACCGCCACAGGCTTCCCTTCTTCAGAGCATTTTCTTCGGGTTGGCGAAAGTGGTCTGGTGGATCAACGTCGCTCTATCGCTGATCAGTTTTGTCCGCGTGTTTCTGATTTTTGAAAAGCAGCCGCGTGAAATTCGGCTGCTCCAGGACATTGTTGTAGGATTGATTTACGTCGGCGTGGCTCTTTCCATCGTCACGAATGTGTTCGGTTTTCCTGTTGGAACCCTCATCGCCACATCGGGTGTGGTCGCGATCATTCTCGGTCTCGCGCTGCAGAACACGCTGAGCGATCTTTTCTCGGGCGTCGCTCTCAATCTCGGCCAGCCCTATGGCATTGGCGACTGGATCGTCGTGAGCGACGTCATCGAAGGCCGTGTCGTCGAAACCAATTGGCGTGCGACTCATCTTCTCAATGGTGCCAATGATCTCGTTATTTTGCCAAACAGCAATCTGGCGAAAGCCAATCTGATCAATATGAGCAGTCCGGATCGGAGCCATGGCGTAAAATTCAGCGTGCGGCTGGCGCCGACAAGGCCGGCTTTTATCATTGAGGTCATGCGTGATGTCTTGTTGAGCAGCACGAAAATTCTGCGCACCCCCGCGCCGACCCTTCTCATCAAATCATTGGATGCCCAGGCGATCGAGATCGAATTCTCTTTCCGCGTGATGGATCTCGGCGGGGTCGGCGCCGCCAAGAATGAGCTTTTTGATCTGATCTATCGCCATGCCAAGGCCGCCGGTTTGAGCTTGGCGCCGTATGACGGATCTGAGCCTTCATCGGCGACATCAACAACCGGGGACATGAAGCAGCCCGGAAATTATTACGGACCCTCACGTCTTCTCGCTGCCTTGCCTCTCTTCGCCTCGTTGACTGAGGAGGAAAGGGAGGCGCTTGCTGAGACCGTATCAAGCCGTACCTATCACAAGGATGAAATTGTGGTTGAACAAGGCGTCGTCCAAAATTCTCTCGTGATCGTTCGCCGCGGTGCACTTGTCGTCAATCGTATGGAAGAGGATCGTAAGATTGAACTCGGGCGGCTCGCGCCTGGCGATTGTTTTGGCGAGGCAAGCCTGCTCGCCGGAACCGGATCGCCGGGAACAGTGCAGGCTTTGACCTTTGTGATGGTCTATGAAATCGCGAAAGAGGCTCTCATGCCCCTGATGCAGGATCGGCCGGCCATTGCCGAGGAACTGGGTCTGATCCTGTCGCGGCGGGTGCAGAATGAGCAGCATCTTTTCGGAGGGACAAAAGATGCCGTGGGGATCGCATCGGCTTCGGGATTGGTCGCCCGCATTCGGCAGATATTTCAACTCTCCTGAAGAATTGTATCTGGCTTTGCCCTAATCAAGAAGCTGTCGCAGAGCTGCCGCTGCAGCGATGGGCGCGCCGACCAGCGCGATGAGTGTCAGGGCGCACAGGATCAGAAAAGGGGTTTTGAAGCCGACCATCGCATCATTCGCGGCCGATGACACACCAAAGATCAAGACCGGAATGCAAAGCGGGAGAATGAGAATCGAAAGCAGGAGACCGCCGCGCCGCAGGCTGACGGTCAGGGCCGCGCCGATCGCACCGATCAAGGTCAAAGCCGGCGTGCCGACGAGCAGCGAAAGAATGAGTGGCGGCACTTGTGGGCCAGGTAGAGCCAGCATTAATCCGAAAAGGGGCGCGGCGACGACGAGCGGCAGGCCGCACAAAAGCCAATGGGCGGCGCATTTCACGAGCACGATCAATTCGAGCGGCGTGCGGCTGGTGCGCAGAAGGTCGAGCGAGCCATCTTCATGATCGGCCTGAAACAAGCGGTCGAGCCCGAGCAGACTTGAAAGCAGCGAGGCGATCCAGAGAATGGCGGGCGCGATGCGGGCAAGAAGCGCGAGGTCCGGACCGATCGCGAAGGGAATCAAGACGACGAGACTGAGGAAGAAAATGACTCCGAAACTTGCGCCGCCGCCTATCCTCCGTCCGACAGCAAGCTCGCGGCGCAACAACGCCATAAGAGGAGTCAGCATTTGTAAAGATGACTCTGATGTCATGCGGCAACGCCATCGGTGGCTGTGAGTGATAGGGTGCGGCCAGGCAAATCGAGAGGCGCGTGAGTCGCCGCGATGATTGAGCCACCCTTCTCTATATGCTTGCGCATGAGCGTGAACAAAACATCCTGCGAGGCTTGATCGAGCGCTGTCGTCGGCTCGTCGAGAAGCCAAAGAGGACGGGCCGCGACAAGAAGCCGCGCGAGGGAAAGGCGCCGTCTTTGTCCTGCTGAAAGATAGGCTGAAGGAAGATCGCCCAGATGTTCAATGCCGAGTTCGCCGAGCGCCGCGCGCGGGGAGAGCGGGGGTGCATCCGTCCTCAGCATGGCGGCCCAGAAGGTGAGATTTTCAATTGGAGTCAGCGTGCCTTTGAAAGCGTCGGCATGGCCGATGTAATGCAGTCGCTCGGCCAGTTCTTCCTCTGTTTGCGGGCTCGCGATCAGACGTCCGCGGGTCATCGGAACAAGCCCCGCGAGCGTGCGTAAAAGGGTCGATTTACCAGCGCCGTTTTGTCCCGTCACGATGAGGCTCTCACCGGATTCGAGTGTAAAGGAAAGATCGTGTAGGACGACGCGGCCGCCGCGTTCGACGCAAAGATCACGAGCCTCGAGGCGCATGTTTGTCAGTCCACATTATTTCAATAGTCATGAGAAATGATTGTTGGAGCTCTTGAATTTTCGCTCGTTTTTGAAAAAACGAAATTTCAAGAAAGGAACCAAAAATCGCTCTTCGCGCTCATTGATATTAGCCAAAGGGAAGAGCAGTGTGTGGATATCATCCTATGGCTCTTCATCTAAAATATAATTATAAGCCCTGAAATCCTCCCTCCTCGACCAGTGTTCCGGGATATTGCCGATGGCCTCGCTCGATAGTTTCAAAAGCCGTAAAAAACTCACCGTCGGGTCAAAGACCTATCATTATTTTTCGTTGAAGACGGCGGAGAAGAATGGTCTCGACGGCATTTCGCAATTGCCATTCTCCATGAAAGTTCTTTTGGAGAATCTTCTACGCTACGAGGATGGCCGCACCGTCACCAAGGAAGACATTCAGTCCGTCGCTGAATGGCTGGTCAACAAAGGCAAGACCGAACGCGAAATCGCCTTCCGCCCGACTCGTGTGCTGATGCAGGATTTCACCGGCGTTCCCGCCGTCGTCGATCTTGCCGCTTTGCGCGACGCCATGACCACGCTCGGCGGCAATCCGCAAAAGATCAATCCGCTCGTGCCCGTCGATCTGGTCATCGACCATTCGGTCATCGTCGATGCCTTTGGTAGCGCCAAGGCTTTCAAGACCAATGTCGATCTTGAATATAGCCGCAATGGCGAACGTTATCGCTTCCTGAAATGGGGTCAGGAAGCCTTCGATAATTTCCGCGTCGTGCCACCGGGCACCGGTATTTGCCACCAGGTTAATCTCGAATATCTCGCCCAGACCGTCTGGACGAAGAAAGAGAAAGTGGCCAAGGGGAAGGGCAAGACCGAGACGATCGAAGTCGCTTATCCCGATTCGTTGGTCGGCACCGATTCTCACACGACGATGGTCAACGGCCTTTCGGTGCTCGGCTGGGGTGTTGGTGGCATCGAGGCTGAGGCCTGCATGCTCGGCCAGCCTCTGTCCATGCTGCTGCCGGAAGTCATCGGCTTCAAACTGACCGGCATGCTGCCACTCGGCGTGACCGCCACCGATCTCGTGCTGACCGTGACGCAGATGCTGCGCAAGAAGGGCGTGGTTGGCAAATTCGTCGAATTCTTCGGCGCCGGCCTGCATCATCTGGCGCTCGCCGACCGTGCGACCATCGCCAATATGGCGCCGGAATATGGCGCGACCTGCGGTTTCTTCCCCACCGATGAGGAAACCATCAATTATCTGACGACCTCGGCGCGCAAGACGGATCGCATCGCTCTCGTCGAGGCCTATGCCAAGGCGCAGGGCATGTTCCATACGCGCCAGACGCCCGATCCGATCTTTACCGAAACGCTCGAACTTGATCTTGCGACCGTGGTTCCCTCCATGGCCGGTCCGAAGCGTCCGGAAGGCCGCATCGATCTGGAAACGGTCGGCGCCGGTTTCAAGACGGCTCTGGAAAAGGAATATAAGAAGACCGAGAAGCCTGATGAACGCTTCCCCGTCGAGGAGAAGAATTTCGACCTTGGTCATGGTGATGTCGTCATTGCGGCGATCACCTCCTGCACCAATACGTCGAATCCGCATGTGCTCATCGGCGCTGGCCTGCTTGCCCGTAACGCGATCGAGAAGGGCTTGAGCGTCAAGCCTTGGGTGAAAACGTCGCTGGCGCCCGGCAGTCAGGTCGTCGCGGAATATCTTGCCGCCTCGGGCCTGCAGAAATATCTCGACAAGCTCGGCTTCAATCTGGTCGGTTTCGGCTGCACGACCTGCATCGGCAATTCCGGCCCGCTGCCGGCGGAAATCTCGAAGACGATCAATGATCACGGTATCGTCGCCGCCGCCGTTCTGTCCGGCAACCGCAATTTCGAAGGCCGTGTCAGCCCCGATGTGCAGGCCAATTATCTCGCTTCGCCGCCCCTCGTTGTCGCGCATGCGCTTGCCGGTACGGTTGAGAAGGATCTCGATGTCGAGCCGTTGAGCCATGACAAGAAAGGCAATCCCGTCTTCCTGCGCGATATCTGGCCGGATGATGACGAGATCGACGCCTACATCGACAAATTTGTGACCAAGAAAGTCTTCAAGGCCAAATATGCCGATGTGTTCAATGGCGATAAGAACTGGCAGCGCGTCAAGGCGCCGGCCGGCGAGACCTATCGCTGGGACATTGGCTCGACCTATGTCCAGAACCCGCCCTATTTCGTCGGCATCAAGAAAGAGCCGGAGCCGGTCAAGCCGATCGAAAATGCGCGTATCCTGGCTTTGTTCGGCGACAAAATCACGACCGACCACATTTCCCCGGCGGGCTCGATCAAGCTGACCTCACCGGCCGGCAAATATCTGCAGGAGCACCAGGTCTCCCAAGCGGACTTCAACCAATATGGCACACGGCGCGGCAATCATGAGATCATGATGCGCGGCACCTTCGCCAATATCCGCATCAAGAACTACATCCTCCAGAAGGAAGATGGCAGCGTGCCGGAAGGTGGCCAGACCAAGCACTGGCCGGATGGTGAGGAACTGTCGATCTACGACGCCGCGATGAAATATCAGGCGGAGAATGTGCCGCTCGTCATCTTCGCGGGTGCCGAATATGGCAACGGCTCCTCGCGCGACTGGGCGGCCAAGGGCACCAAGCTGCTTGGTGTGCGCGCCGTCATCGCCGAATCCTTCGAGCGTATTCACCGCTCGAACCTCGTCGGCATGGGTGTCCTGCCTTTGACCTTCGAGGACGGTTTGAGCTGGGGTAAGCTCGAGCTCAAGGGCAATGAGGAAATTACCATTCCGGGACTTGGCGCCGAGTTGAAGCCCCGTCAGAAAATGGAAGCGCAGATCAAATATGCCGACGGCTCGACCAAGACCGTCCCCTTGCTCTGCCGTATCGCCACGCTCGACGAGCTCGAATATTTCAACAACGGCGGTATTCTTCCTTACGTGCTGCGGCAATTGGCTGCCGCCTGATCTCTTGTATCGCCGGCCGAATGTCTTCTTGGCCGGTCATTAGAAAATAGGTTTAAAGGAGCGGCCACCTTGACCGAGGTGACCGCTCCTGCCTTTTTGCAGACCTGACATTCCAACGGATAGGCCCTCAGGGAAATAACAGCATGGCATATAAGCTTTTCGTTCTGCCGGGTGATGGAATCGGCCCAGAGGTCATGGCCGAGGTCGAAAAGATCGCGAGCTTTTTCACGCAAGAGGGCAGTGCGGCCTTCGAGATCGAGAAAGGACTCGTCGGTGGCTCCGCCTATGACGCCCATGGCGTGGCGATCAGCGATGCCGACATGGCTCGCGCCGATGCGGCTGACGCTGTTCTGTTAGCCGCGGTGGGAGGCCCCAAATGGGATGCGGTGCCTTATGAGGTCCGCCCCGAAGCTGGTCTCTTGCGTCTGCGCAAGGATCTGAAGCTTTTCGCTAATCTGCGCCCAGCCGTGTGCTATCCAGCGCTCGCCGACGCGTCATCCTTGAAGCGCGAGCTCGTCGATGGGCTCGACCTGATGATCGTGCGTGAATTGACGGGTGGTGTCTATTTCGGTGAGCCGAAGCAGATCATCGATCTCGGCAATGGCCAGCAACGCGCGATCGATACGCAGGTCTATGAGACCTATGAGATCGAGCGGATCGGCCGCATCGCTTTCGAGCTTGCCCGCAAACGGCGTAAGAAAGTGACCTCGTCCGAAAAGCGCAATGTCATGAGAACCGGTGTGCTCTGGCATCAGATCATCAACCGTCTGCATGATCAGGAATTTCCCGATGTCACGCTCGAACATCAGCTCGCTGATGCACTCGGCATGCAGCTCGTGCGGGCGCCGAAGCAATTCGATGTCATTGTGACGGATAATCTGTTTGGCGACATGTTGTCCGATGTCGCGGCCATGTTGACGGGGTCGCTCGGCATGCTGCCTTCGGCCTCGCTTGGCGAGGTTGATAGCCAGACCGGCAAGCGCAAGGCTCTTTATGAACCTGTGCATGGTTCGGCGCCCGATATTGCGGGCAAGGGAATTGCCAATCCAATCGCCATGATCGCCTCCTTCGGCATGGCCTTGCGTTATTCCTTCGATCTTGGCGCTCTGGCGGACAGAATTGACAATGCGATCGCCGCGACACTCGCCAAGGGTCTGCGTACCGCCGATATCAAGGGAAGCAGCACGGAGCCTACGGTTTCGACGACGCAAATGGGCGATGCCATTCTGAAGGAATTGCAGGGCGCCGCGTAAGCGAAACATCCGTTTGTATCAATGCGGATGCATGAGAACAGCGGGTTCCAAAAGGACCCGCTGATACACTCACGATCACATCAGAAGTGACACCGAGCGGGAGTGTTTGTGACTCCGATAGTTAAAAAATTTTTTATAACTGATTGCGGTTTCATAAAATTGTGAAGAAACTTTAATTGATTTTATCAGTCGTTCATTGCCTTGTTCCTATATCTTTATGGGAATGGTTTAATGAACAAATGGATTTATAGCGGGGTGCCACGGTGCGCCATGCGCGGCGAGGCGAATTTACGCTCTAAACAGGCATCAGGCGCGAGGTTTATGCCGGGAGCCAAGTCGTCGTGGTATAGCCTCGAAGTCTTAGCTTCATTTTTCTTGCTCTCTGATCCCGTGGCCGCACAGCAGGCCGGGACGCCGGTCCAATTGCAAGAAGTCGATGTGACGGCACAGGGGCAAGGCGCCTATGCATCCGAGGCCCGCTATCAGAACAAAACTGTCACTGTCGGGCCGCTCGGCGAGCGCTCGGTCCAGGACACACCTTTTTCGATTAATACGATTACACAGGATATGATCGTTAATACACAGGCGCGTGAACTCAATACGATCCTGACCTATCTTCCCTCAGTGCAAATTTCCAATCAGCAGGGCGGAGAGGTAACACGGCCACAGTCCCGCGGATTCTATGGTTCTGTCGTTCAGAATACGCGCCTTGATGGATTGAACATCATTGGTACTACGGCCATTCCGGTGGAAATATTGGACAATGTCCAGGTGCTGAACGGCATGGCCGGAGCGCTTTACGGACCGGCGGCGCCATCGGGGACATTCAGCTATACATTGAAACGGCCGACGGATGTGCCGCTTGCCCGCGCGCTCACCAGTTTCGACAGCCTTGGCGTCATGACGGGTTATGCCGATGTCAGCGCCCGCACGGGTCCGAACAATATGTTCGGTTACCGGTTCAATTTTAAACATGGGCAGGGCCAGAGCTACGTCGCCAACAGTTTCGTGGCCAATACGCTCTATAGCGGCAGTTTCGACGTTCACTTGACCGAACAGACGGTCGTGGAGCTCGACGCCTATCATTATCAAAGTCTGCAATATGGCTTGCCTGGCGCCTTTGTTTATGGAGGCAGTACGGGACAGAACCCCCTTTTGCCCGCCGCGATCGATCCCAAATTGGTCGGTTATGGACAACCGAATTACGGCACCAATCTCTCGACGGATTCCGGCGACATCAAAATCCGCCATGCGTTCAATAATGATTGGAGTTTGTTGGCCGGCGGTCTTTATCAAAATGCCAATCGCGGTCTTTCAGGCATTTCCAATACGCTGGCGAGTAACAATACAGGCAATTACACCACGACGGCAGGTTATACCGCTGCTTCGCGCTTCGATATTGGCAGCAATATGCTCTATATCAATGGGCATCTGAATACATGGGGCATCACTCATGATGTGACGATCGGAACAAACGGCTATATCAACGGCCAATATAACAATAAGAACAGCACCACTTTCATGGCGTCGTTGGGATCAGCCAGCATCGGTAATCCCATGCTTTTCGCCCCGAAGGCGATCGGTCCCACGGGCGGCCAGTATCTGGCGAGCCGTCTCTTCGAGCAGTCGATCATCGCGGCGGACACGATTCATTTCAATGATCAATGGTCGCTGCAAGGTGTGCTCAACTCGAGCTGGTTGTCGGTCGATAATTACAACGCTGCGGGAGTCAAAACGTCCCAAGACAGAGAAAACGGCGTTTTGAGCCCGACGGCGAGTGTCATGTTCAAGCCTATTGAGCAATTGACGACCTATTTCACTTTCGCTGATGGCGTGCAGCAGGGCGATACCGCCGCCTCCGGCTCAGTTAATTTTGGCCAGACGCTCGCGCCGTATCGCAGCTATCAATATGAACTCGGCGCCAAATATGCGGTGAATGAGAATTTTCTGCTGACCCTTGATGGGTTTCGGATGACTCGTCCGCTCGCTTATACGGATGCCGCGACGAAGCTCTTCCAGGTCCAGGGAGAACAACGCAATTGGGGCATCGAGTTTTTCGGCTCCGGAGCCATCACTCCCGAACTGAGTGCGGTTGGGGGTGTGACCTGGCTCGATCCGCGTCTTGAAGGAACGTCCTCCTATACGACCTCCGATAAATTGGTGATTGGTGTTCCGCATTGGACGTCTAATGTCTTTTTGGATTATCATCCCACTTGGTCGCAGGGCATCGCATTCACCTTGAATACGCGTTACGAGAGCGCAAGGGCTGCCACGACGACGAATAATTCCTGGGCTCCGGCCTATGCCACGCTCGATTTGGGCTTGCGTTATTCGACGAAAATTTATGGCTATAATTCCACGCTGCGCTTCCAGGTCGCCAATATTACCGATACCCGTTATTGGACCTCGCTTTTACTCGGAAGTATCAATGGCGTGGCTTCGACGAATACGGCGTGGATTGGTGCGCCTCGCACTTTCCAATTGACCTATGAAATGGACTTTTGATTGAGAGCGTTCTCTCAATGAGACGCCTTTGAAGCAAAAAGCCCTGATCCTCAGAGGATCAGGGCTTTTTTCAAGAGAAGCTACGCAGCGAACGATCAATCCTCGTCTGTAAAGCCGAACGGCTCACCAAGTTCTGCGGGCTGGCCAAGTTCACGAGGGGTCGCAAAACGCAGGATGTAGGCGTCACGTCCTGGCACCTGGAGAGGCGCTGGAATATTTTCATTACCGAAACGCGAGCGCTGGAAAGTCTGATCCGGCGTTCTGTTGAAGGTCGTGTTTGCGGTCACATAATTGTTCAAGCTGCCGACGGGAACGACGGGTCCGGGATCGAGAAAGCTACGCCGATTGACGGTCAAGGGCGGCCGTTCGCCGTGACGAGGGTATGCCTGCGCCTGGCGAACCGAATGTGCCGGCTTGTGATGGGCTTGGCGATGGTGGTGCGACCGTGTTTGTGAGGACGACGTCTCGGCCAAAGCACCGGATGTGGCAAACGCGGCGACCAATAAAGTCAGTATAAGCCTGGACGAACTACGCATTCGTGAATTTCCTTTTGTCTGCCATGGTACTCGGAACCCCTGGCTTGGACGCGACCCGGACACTCCTGGTGTTCGTCTTGGAGGAAGAAAGCTCCACTCCTCCATATAGTAACGGTTATTAAAAAGGAATAATCACACGCTGCTCTCGGATTTCAGCCATTTTCGTCAAAAGCGGAAATTCGGAGAAGGAATCAAGATGCTATACCCAAGTTTGCTTCATTATAGCACCACACCCGATACCGATTGAACCTTTTATGCCTCAATTTAGGAAAACAGGCCAAATTGATGTCAAAAGAGAGATTGTTTCGAGTTGGGTGATCTCAAGCATCATTGAACGAGTGTCCATTCCATAAGAGACACCGTCAAAAACAAAGCGCATTTCCCGATTCCGTGGAATGGGAAATGCGCCGCGATAGGAAAATAGCTGAAGCTAGTCTTCAGCCCCGGAACAATATTTGTTCCGGGGGCATGCCTTAATGGCGGTGTTCGGCTTTTTCACGTGCGCGCGAGGCGTCGTTACGGGCCTGAGCAGCGTCGTCTCGTTTACGCGCCGCATCTTCACGCGCATGCTCAGCGCTATCGCGGGCATGTTCCGCACCATTACGCGCATGTGCCGCCGCGGCCTCTGAACGGTCCTGTGCTGCCAGCGGAGCGGCGGAAAAGCCGAGGATTGCAAAAGCAAGGGCGGCGAGGGTCGATTTAGACGGATTAAGCATTCACATTTCCTTATAGGCGGGAACTCGCAAAGAGCCCGGCTCATACCCGAATTCCAGCGTCGTCTCCGAAATCCTAGCGTCGTCTTGATGACTCTCGCCGATCCGAAAGGTGAATCCAGCGGAAGTCGAGACCGATGCCAGAATCCTCTGCGACCCGGACATCACGCTTTTGTGGCGTGACACCCTTAATCTTGCTTTGCCAAACGAATATATTAAGGCGGCTGAGATAAAACAAAATTTAGGATAGGAAGAGCGGCTTGAATTCAAGCCGTTAGGGTATCAGCCTGCAAAAGTGGGACGCCACCGTTAGGCATCCATTCATTCGCACAGTAAATTTTACTTTTTGAGGTATGCTAGCTTCCGGCGATAATATCGACTGGCGAGAAAACAGATTATTAGAGCGGGAAGGGGACCGGATTTCTTATTCATCCGATCTTCTGAAAAAATTCCCTTTGACATCAAGGGTCATAGAGAATCACCGTGGACATTCTCTCATTTTCGCTTATGCCGTTGAAAAAGCGAAAATTGGAGAGCGGAACCGAGCGTCGCTGTTGCGACACTTAAATATTAGCGATCGCTTTGAGCGACGGAGAGAAGAATGGGGTTCAAGGTTGCTGTCGTCGGCGCTACCGGTAATGTCGGGCGTGAAATGCTCGATATTCTCGCGGAGCGTCAGTTTCCGGCCGATGAAGTCGTTGCACTGGCTTCCTCTCGTTCGATGGGAACGGAAGTCTCGTTCGGCGACAAAACCCTGAAATGTAAAACCCTGGACAATTACGATTTTACCGGCACGGATATTTGCCTGATGTCCGCCGGTGGCGCCGTTTCCAAGGAATGGTCGCCGAAAATTGGAGCCCAGGGGTGCATCGTCATCGATAATTCTTCCACCTGGCGCATGGACCCGGACGTTCCCTTGATCGTGCCGGAGGTCAATGCCGATGCGATTGGCGGGTTCACGAAAAAGAACATCATCGCCAATCCCAATTGCTCGACGGCGCAATTGGTCGTTGCGCTGAAGCCCTTGCACGACAAGGCCAAAATCCTGCGCGTCGTCGTCTCGACCTATCAATCCGTCTCTGGCGGCGGCAAAGAGGCCATGGACGAGCTTTTTGCTCAGACACGGGCGATTTTTGTCTCGGATCCGGTGGAGAGCAAGAAATTCCCCAAAAGAATCGCTTTCAATGTGATTCCGGAAATCGACGTCTTCATGGAGGACGGCTATACGAAGGAAGAATGGAAGATGGTGGTCGAGACGAAGAAAATTCTCGATCCGAAAATCAAGGTGACGGCCACTTGTGTCCGCGTGCCGGTGTTCATCGGCCATTCCGAGTCCGTGAATGTCGAATTCGAGCATCCGATCAGCGCCGACGAGGCCCGCGATATTTTGCGCGAGGCGCCGGGTTGTCTTGTCATCGATAAGAGGGAAAAAGGTGGCTACATAACGCCGCATGAGGCGGCGGGCGAGGATGCCACCTATATTTCCCGCATCCGGGAAGATCCGACGGTCGAAAACGGGCTCGTCTTCTGGTGCGTTTCGGACAATCTGCGCAAGGGTGCCGCCTTGAATGCCGTGCAGATCGCCGAGGTCCTGATCAACCGCAAGCTGATCGAGCCGAAACGTAAGGCGGCGTGAGGGAAAGAGACAGCGTAACGATTTCGCTGGCTTTCAGTAGATAAACCCAATCATCAAAGGCGCTCTTTCTTCGAGAAAGGGCGCCTCGCTTTTATCGATGCTCCATTTTTTAGAAACGGGGCTCAGCGAAAGCTTCGGCATGGATAGCCGAAGAGATGGCCACGAACCGTTCCTTGAGCGGATCGAAGACCCGCAGCACGGCATTCGCTATGTCGAAATAGGCACCGTGTAATTTTATGATGCCCCGCTCTTCCAAATTTTTGATCCAGGGGAAGGTGCGCAGGTTGATGAGGCTCTGGATAATGGATTCCAGCGCCAGATCTTCCACGTATTTTTCCAGGGGATCGCGTGCATGGCCAAGCCGCGCCGCCGCCGGTTCGATCAGGCTCATCCATTTGCCAATGAAGTCACCGGAGGATAAAGGCCTTTGGTAGGGATCGGCGTCGGCATGGGCGAAGTTCTTGATACCGCCGCAACGGGCATGACCCATGACGACAATATGCTCGATGCGCAGACCCATAATGCCGAATTCCAGAGCCGCCGATGTGCCATGCAGATCATTGTTCGGGTGATAGGGCGGCACCAGCGCCGCCACATTGCGGACCACGAAGATGTCGCCGTGATCGACATCGAAGATCACTTCCGGCGAAACACGCGAGTCGCAGCAGCCGATGAGCATCACGCGTGGTTTCTGGCCAGCCTCGGCCAAATGGCGGTAATGATCTCTTTCCTGCTTGAAACGACCGGTTAAGAAAGCCTCATAGCCTTCCACCAGATGCGGCGGCAGCAGGAGGCGGTTCGGGTCGTCGGAAGATGGGGGAGGAGTTAGGTCGGACATATCATCACTCTAGCATGCCGGCTGATCCGTGCCAATGGCACATCCCTTGCCGCGTCTGAGCCTATCCTCTTGTTTCATTTGTGCGTTGCAATAAAATGACGAGCATAATCGGAGGCTCTTCATGTCAATTCGACCCCGCCGGAGCATTCTCTATGTTCCAGGTGATAATGGGCGCGCCCTTGAAAAGGCGCGGGCGCTTGCGGCCGATGGCTTTATTCTCGACCTTGAGGATGCGGTGGCACCAGACGCTAAGCTCCTGGCTCGTCAATCCGTCGTCGCGGCGGTTGCTGAGAGGCGCTATGGCGCGCGGGAAACCATCGTTCGGATCAATGATTACAATACGCCTTGGGGGCGCGAAGATCTTGCCGCCGCCGCCGCCGCGGGGCCTGACGCCATCCTCATTCCGAAAGTGACCTGTCCCGGCGATATCATGCATGCCGCCAAGGATCTGCGCGAAGCTGGCGCGCCTGATCACACCGCGCTCTGGGCGATGATGGAAACGCCGATCGCCATGCTGAATGCGGATTCCATCCTGCGGACGGCGGCTGATCCGGCCTCGCGTTTGTCGGTCATCGTCATGGGTACGAATGATATCGCCAAGGAAACGAGGGCCCGCCTGACGCCGGGGCGCGCGTCGATCATGACCTGGCTCTCCACCTGTGTCGTCGCCGCGCGGGCCTATTCGGTTGAAATCATTGATGGTGTCTATAATGATTTTTCCGATGCGGCAGGATTCCGCCAGGAGTGTTTGCAGGGGCGCGATCTCGGCATGGATGGTAAATCCCTCATCCATCCGAACCAGATCGCCACCTGCAACGAGATCTTTGCGCCGCCCGCCGATGAAATTCTTTGGGCGAGTAAGGTCATCTCAGCTTTCTCCGCGCCGGAAAATGCGGAGAAAGGGGTCTTGCAGGTCGAAGGCCGCATGGTAGAGCGTCTACATGCGGAAATGGCGCGTCGGACCATGCAAATCGCCGAGGCCATCGCGGCCTTGGCGTGATGAAAAGCGAGTAATTAAGCGTGACCACGAGAGTTTGAGTTGGGCGAAGGCCCGAAATATGGCATTGGGGCCAAGATCTGGATGGTTCGTGCAAATGTTGAATTTGCCACAACCGGGTCGAAATGCAGAGGCAGCCTGTTCGGCAATGCACATGCAAAGGCCTGGGATTCCCATTAAAACATAAGACGATCAGCCTATCATGGTCCTGCTCGGGGCGATTCGAGGTGGGATACCAAGTGTCGCAAGGAGTGATGCTTGGTTCATTCTCGCCTTTTCGCCCCTTTGCGGGACAAGTGAAAAGTCGAGAGCGTTCCTTTGATCGTGCTACAGGGCGGTTATAAGTCGTGCGATCATCGGAATTGATGCCGATAGGGGCCAATGCTTTGCTGATCATGCGGCGAAGCATGTGGGAAAACCAGGCGCCTCAGCTTGGCTCGATCTTGTCAATCTTGGAGAGGATGCGGCAATGGCCGATGAGAATGGCGAGAGAGCGGAGGAACAACCGCTGGCGTCCGGCACGGGCCGAGCCTTGCAACGGACCCCGCCGATAATTGAGGCCAAGGCGGAAGAGAATAGTGCCGAGGAGGGTCTCCCTAAAGAGCCTCTCTTTCGGGATGATCCGGAGGTGGCCGCCAAAAGGAGTCCCTGGCGCAATTTCTGGCCGGTTCTCATGGCGATTCTCGTCGGTGCCGTCATAGCCGTGGCTGGTGAATGGGCCTTGCAGACGTTCTATCGGCCTGAATCATCCTCGCTGATCCAGGCCGATAGTGACTTCCAGGGCCTCAAGGCGCGCCTCGCTGAACTCGAGAGCGGAATCCGCCTGTCCCAACGGACACAGCAAGAAGGCCTCGCTGCCGTGCAGGAAGGGCTGGGCCGGATCGACCAGTTCGATCGGCGTTTGAGCACGACCGAGAATAATCTCCAGGCGCAAACCGACACCTTGAACCAGGTGCAGGAAACACAGCGCGGCGCTCAGCCATCCGATCGGACAGCGGAGCCGGCCGAGAAACCCGATCCATTCGCGGCTGAGCGCGAACAAATTGATCTGATCGACAAGCGCGTGAGTTCGATCGAGGATGATGTGACGCGCCTGCGCGAGGAAGAACATAAAGCGCAACAGGCGACGAATGCCGCCCTGCAAGCGCAAGATCCGCGCCCCTATGACGACCGTCTAAGCCTGCTCGAACAGCAGATTGCCTCCCTGCAACAGAGCGTGGCGCAATCCAAAGTCGATATCAGACTGTTGCGCGACGCCCAGGCGGAAAACGCTGACAATCGTCGCAAAAAGTCGGAAAGCTTGGCGATCCTTGGCGGCAGCCTGGTCGAGAAAGTCTTCCGCGGTGCGCCTTATCTCGACGAGATCGAGGCGCTCGATGGACTTGGCGCCGATAAGGCGAAATTGGCCGCGCTGCAGCCCAATGCCAGCACGGGCGTTGCGAGCTTGCGGGGTCTGCGTGATCAGTTCGCGGCTTTGTCGAAATCTCTCGTAGTTCCGCCACCGGCAAATGCCGAGGAAGGGTTTTTGGCTCGGATCGAACGGGACGCGGCGAGTCTTGTGCGCGTCAAGCGTCTTGATGCGACCGGCACGAAGGATCTTCCAGATCAGATTGGCGCCATCGAATCCGCGCTCGCGCGTGACGAGCTCGATGATGCCTTGACCTTATGGAATGGGCTGCCGGCGGAAGCCAAGGCGAAATCCGCTGCCTTTGCCAAGGCCTTGCAGACCCGGCTCGATGCCTTGCGTGATGCGAGGGCGATCGAGGCCAATGCCTTGCAGGCTCTCGGACGGCAGAAATCGTGAGCCCGTCTCACTGTATTATGTTCGGAGGAACCAGCGTTTTACTGTTTCCTCTGAAAATATTTCCTTCTTTTCATCCTTAGGTCCTTCTGATCAGCCCTTTGGGCGGGTGTTGGAAGGACCTCATGAGTGGAACCGGCATGCTGCGTGTCCTCCTTTTTCTATGCCTGATCGCTGCCTTGGCCCTGGGGGCCGCTTGGATCGGCGAGCAGCCCGGACATTTCCTGATGACCTGGCAGGGATATCAGGTGGAAACGTCGGCTCCGGTGGCGATCACTTTGCTCGGCGTCAGCGCGGCTATTCTGGCTTTGGCGCTGTGGCTCCTTGTGACAATCTTGAACCTGCCCAAAACCTTTGCGCGCTGGCGGGAGACACGCCTGAAAAACAAGGGTTATGCGGCTTTGTCACGCGGGATCGTGGCGGCGGGCGCGGGGGATACGCACGTCGCCAATAAAGCGGCGCTGGATGCCCAAAAATATTTGCCGAAAGATCCCCTGGTTCTGGTCCTTGAGGCGCAGGCGGCCCAATTGGCTGGGGATCGCTCGCGGGCGCAAGACGCCTTCCGCCTGATGGGAGAGCGGCCGGAAATGCGTCTTCTGGGCTTGCGCGGCCTTTACGCCGAAGCCTTGCGGAATGACGACAGCGAGGCGGCTTATCATTTCGCCCATGAAGCGCATAAGGTGCACCCGTTGCCCTGGTCCGCCAAGGCTGTGCTCGATGAACATATTCGCGCACAGGATTGGGAAGGCGCTTTCGGTATTTTGGGTAAGCAGATCAATGCGCAACTCGTCGACAAGGCGACGGGCGAGCGTCAATGCGCGATTCTCGAGACCGCCATGGCGCAAGAAAAAGAGCTTTCGGCGCCGGATGAGGCTTTGCGCCTCGGCCGCCAGGCTTTGAAACACGCGCCCGATCTCGTGCCGGCCATTGTGCTGGTCGCGCATTTGTGGGGACGCAAGAATGATGTTCGCAGGGCGGCAAAGCTGATCGAGAGAGAATGGCCGAACATCCAGCATCCCGATATTGCCTTGGCCTATCTCGATCTGCGGCCCGGTGATTCCAACATGGATCGCCTGCGGCGTGCGCAACGATTAGCACGGCTGGCACCGGGATCAGCGGAAAGCCGCCTAAGCGTGGCGGGTGCGGCCATAGCCGCGCGTCAGTTCGCCCTTGCGCGGGAAACCATGCGGGAATTGCTCGCCAAGGAAAAGACACCGACCGTCAGAATGTGCCAATTGATGGCCGAGCTTGAGGAAACCGAGAGTGGTTTCTCAGGAAGCGTCCGTGAATGGCTGGCCAAAGCTTCCCGCGCACCGCGTGACGAAACCTGGGTCGCCGATGGATTCGTCTCTCCAAAATGGCTTCCTGCCTCTCCGGTCACGGGTCAATTGGATGCTTTCCGCTGGCAAAGACCTGTCGAACGCCTGGTCGTGACCCTGGATAATGCGGAAGCCGTCGAGGAGACGGCTCTGTTGCTCTCCGAAGAAGAGAAACACGGGGCGGACACGAGCAAGAAAGCGGCCGTTCAGGAAATATTGCCACCCGCTGAGGCATCAACTCAGCCAAAGACCATCGAAGTTGAACCGCTTGCGTCCTCGATCCCGGCCGCGAACAAAATTTGACGATTGCTTTGCATGAGGGAAAGAGCAGGTTTGGACAAGGCTTCTGTTGCCAATCAGGTCCAAGCTGGCTATGAGAAAGAGGAACAACGATTCCGTTTTCACGCCATTCCTGGTTATGCCGCAATAGCTCAGCTGGTAGAGCACCTCATTCGTAATGAGGGGGTCGGGGGTTCGAATCCCTCTTGCGGCACCATTGAAAACCAAAAATAACCACCATTTCATTTTGGGTGGTGACATCCTGAGGAATCCGGCCACTTCCCTATTTCTACGTCCGTCTGCATGAGCCAGGTCGCGGCAGTGTGGCGGAGGACGTGCCGCGTCACTTTTCCATTTGAGCTGTCGAGTTTCAATAATTTCGATGGCATTTCCCGCCAGGCGCGCAGGGTGAAGGTGAATAAAACCCAATGGCGTGCGGCTAAGGAAGAGCGTGAGGTGAGCAAGATCAGGGATGAGCAAACCAAGCTGACCGCGACCTATCTCAACAGCTTGGCCGTGACGGTCTTCGCAGTTGGTGGCTTGGCGCCGATCGTCGCAACTCTCAATGATCTTGGTGCTCGGCCCCATCCTTTTCCGCTGATCGTGGGCGGTTTTTGCATTTTGGCCAGTGGCGCCCATACATTATGCAGCGAGAGTGGTTCTCAAAGGTCTATCGCCATGAACGGCTATCAAATCGCTGCCCTTCTCATTACGCCGATCGGTGGCCTTCTCCTCGCGGCTTGGGCCTATTGGCTAACCCGTCATGATCGGGAAGGCCACAATCACCATCCGGCAGAGTAAATCAAGGCGACGAATTTGTCGGATTGATCGAGAACAGCCAGCCTGCTGCAAACGCAACTGCGGTGATAGGTTTGGCGCAGTAAAAAAAGCGGCCATCCCTTAGTCAGGAATGGCCGCTTTTCATTTTATCTTGTGTTCCGCTTTCTTCTCAATTGCGGTTGTAAACGTCCTGCAGGCGGACGATATCGTCCTCGCCGAGATAAGAGCCCGTCTGGACCTCGATCAGCTCGAGATTGATGCGGCCGGGATTGACCAGGCGATGGACCGAGCCGATCGGCAGGTAGATCGATTCATTTTCATGGACGAGATGGATCTCGTTGTCGCGGGTGACTTCTGCTGTACCCTGAACGACGATCCAATGTTCGGCGCGGTGAAAATGTTTCTGCAGGGAAAGGCGCTGGCCAGGCTTGACCACGATGCGCTTGACCTGATGGCGCGCGCCGGAATCGACTGATTGATAATAGCCCCAGGGCCGGTAGGACTTTTTATGTTCCAGGGCCTCGGTCCGCTTTTCTTCCTTCAACCGGTCGACGAGCTGCTTGACCCGGTCGCCATGTTTGGCGTCGAGCACCAGGACGGCATCTTGCGTCGTCACCACGATGACATCATCGACGCCGACGACCGTGGTCAAATGCCCGTCCGAGCGGACATGAACGTTTGACGCATCGAGAATGAGACCATTGCCGCGGATCGAATTATTCTTCTCGTCGCGGTCGGACAATTCCCAAACGCTCGACCAATTGCCGACATCCGACCAGCCGATATCGGCTGGCACGACGGCGGCCTTGGTGGTTTTTTCCATGACTGCATAGTCGATGGATTTTTTCGGCGCCTTGGCGAAGGCCTCGCCATCGAGCAGAGTGAAATTCATGTCCTTCTTCGAATGGGCCACAGCTTCGATCGCGGCTTCCGCGATCTGGGGCTCGAAAGCCTGCAATTCGGAGAGCATCACATCGGCGCGGAAGATGAAATTACCGGAATTCCAGAGATAGTTTTCGGTGATATAGCGCTCGGCCGTGGGCAGGTCGGGCTTTTCGACAAAGGCTTCCACCTTCAGGGCCGTTCCATCGGGGACGACGGCCTTGCCCGTCTTGATATAGCCATAGCCCGTTGCCGGCGCGGTCGGCTTGATGCCGAGCGTCACAATATAACCTTCGGCTGCGGCGACCGCGGCATGTTGACACAGGGTGACGAAACCTTTCTTATCCTGCACGACATGGTCGGCGGCAAGAACGGCCACAACGGTTTCGGGCGCGATGAGATTGGCGAGCTCCGCAGCGACCGCCACGGCTGGACCGGAATCACGCCGGCAGGGTTCCAGGACGATTTGAGCTTCCTTGTTGATCTGCGCCAATTGCTCGGACACGAGGAAGCGGTAATCGTGATTGGAAATGACGATCGGTGTCTCGAAAATTGGGTCGGACACGATCTCGATCACGGACTGGAAAGTGGAGGTCGTTCCGACCAGCGAAATGAATTGTTTGGGCAGGCTTTCCCGCGATTCTGGCCAGACCCTGGTCCCGGAGCCGCCACACATGATGATGGGAAGAATTTTCACCATTGCTAACCCCCGTTGATCCTCAAAGGAAAGTGCGGCCAAGGTTTATCTGTGATCAGAATTGAGAATAAACCTCTGCAAATCATCGATCTCCTCGTGCAGGATACATGACTTGCCAGCGAAGAAGCCAGCCTGCCGATCAAGATCGGCCGACCATATTGACAATTTTAGACGCTGCATAGCACGAATTCACGCGATATAACGCAATTATCAATCCGATTGCACTTCCGATTGCACTTGGCGGCCGCGCGTTTGAAGCCTTCAACCTATGAAATAAAGTGTCTGTGATAAGGATAGACCTGTTTCGAGTCGTTTTTATGGATCCGGTGTCAGGCTGATTTTTGATAATCCTTGATGTCCGAAAAGACGATGCCAGGCGCCCGGTCCTGTTCGTAACGCAGATCCCAGGCCGAAGTGGCCATGAAGACGGGCGCATTATCGAGATCGACCGCCATGGAAGAAGCATGGGCGCGGATGAATTGATCGAGGTCGCTCGCCGTCGCGGCCGTGATCCAGCGGCACAGTTCGAAACGGGACGTCTCGAAACTCACGGACAGCCCATATTCCGCTTCAAGCCGCTCGGCGAGGACGTCGAGCTGCAAGGCGCCGACCACGCCGACCATGGCGCCGGAGCCGTCATTCGGCAGGAATAATTGGACAACGCCTTCCTCGGCCATTTGCCCCAGGGCCTCGCGCAATTTCTTGGCCTTCATGGCATCGCCGATCTTGACGCGGCGCAGGATTTCCGGCGCGAAACTCGGCACACCGCGAAAGACCAGATCTTCGCCTTCGGTTAAAGTGTCGCCGATCCTGAGTGTCCCGTGGTTCGGAATGCCTACGACATCGCCCGGATAGGCTTCCTCGGCGAGCTGGCGATCCTGGGCGAAGAAGAATTGCGGCGCGTTGAGGGCAATCATCTTGCCGGTGCGCACGAGCTTGGCCTTCATGCCGCGCTTCAGTTTGCCGGAACAGACCCGCATGAAAGCGATCCGATCGCGATGGTTCGGATCCATATTCGCTTGAATCTTGAAAACGAAGCCGCTCATTTTGGCTTCATGCGCGTCGACGTGGCGCGACTGAGCCTCGAGCCCATGGGGCGGCGGTGCGAAATCCGCCAAAGCGTCGATCAGGTCGCGAACGCCGAAATTGCGCAAGGCGCTGCCGAAAAAGACCGGCGTCAGATGACCTTCCAGAAAACTCTTGCGATCGAAGGGTTTCAGCGCCTCGCGGGCCAGCGCGATCTGGTCGCGGGTCTCGGCGAGATCGGCTGGAGACAAGAGCCCGGCGATAAGCGGATCATCCGGCCCTTCAACATGGAGCGGCTCGCTGTCACGATCAAGCCGGCGCACAATATTGCGCTGCAGGTCGAATGTGCCAGCAAAGCCGCGGCCATGGCCAAGCGGCCAGGTGATGGGCGCGACATCGAGCGCCAGCGTCTTTTCGATTTCGTCGAGCAGATCGAAGGGATCGCGGATCTCGCGATCGAGCTTGTTGATAAAGGTCAGGATCGGGATGTCGCGCAGGCGGCAGACCTCGAAAAGCTTGCGGGTGCGCGCTTCGATGCCCTTCGCGGCGTCGATCACCATGATCGCCGAATCCACGGCGGTCAGAGTCCGGTAGGTATCCTCGGAAAAGTCTTCGTGGCCCGGTGTGTCGAGCAGATTATAGACGCAATCGCCATATTCGAAGGTCATGACCGAGGTCACGACCGAAATGCCGCGTTCGCGCTCGATCCCCATCCAGTCGGAACGGGTCTGCCGCCGATTGGCCTTGGCGCGCACTTCGCCGGCGAGCTGAATCGCGCCGCCGAAGAGCAGAAGCTTTTCGGTCAGCGTGGTCTTGCCCGCGTCGGGGTGGGAGATAATGGCGAACGTACGCCGCCGGTCGACTGGATCTTGTGCCTTCATGCGGCTCTCTCGTCGCAAGGGGCGGCGCCGATGTCAATCGTCTGCTTTGCCATCATCGTCATTGGGAACCGGGCTTCGCGCAACGGCGTTGATGAAGGTGTGGGTGCATGGTTCTCCCAAGGCTCAATCCGTCAAGGCAGGGACCCGCTTAAGGCCCCGTCATTTGGATGCCAAAACAAGGCCGGGAGAGCGACGTTCGTTTGATTGAGCGAGGCTTGATCGAACGGCTATTGGGAGGACATTCATGTCGAGTTTTACTGATTTCCATCTTATCCGAGGGGCTGGGACAGTGTCCCAGCCTGTTGTCCGCCGCATTGGATTCCATGACCTGCGCGAGGCTTTGGCCGAAGGAATCGACGATTTCTGGGCAATGCCGTCGCAGATTGTCTTTATTGGCCTTCTTTATCCGATAGTCGGGATCATCCTCGGCGTTGCGACCTCGGAGAGAAATGTCCTGCAGCTTCTTTATCCATTGCTGACGGGCTTTGCCCTGGTCGGCCCGTTTCTGGCGATCGGACTCTATGAAATGAGCCGCCGGCGGGAGGCGGGACTCGATACCTCCTGGCGTCATGCGTTCGAGGTGTTCCGTTCCCCATCCCTGCCGGCCATTCTGGCACTCGGTATCGTGCTGATGGGGCTGTTTCTCTTCTGGCTGGTGGCCGCGGAAACGCTCTATGAGGGGCTGTTCGGATATAAGGCGCCCACAAACTATTTTCGCTTTCTGTCCGATGTTTTCTCGACCCCCGAGGGGCGCTCCCTGCTGATCCAGGGCAATGCCATCGGCTTCGTCTTCGCGGTTATCGCCTTCAGCATCAGCGTCGTTTCTTTTCCTCTCCTGCTCGATCGTGATGTCGGCGCCGCCGTGGCGGTCCAGACGTCCGTCAAGGCTGTCGCGAAGAACCCGATCGTGATGGCGGCCTGGGCGGTGATCGTGGGCTTGCTGCTGGCGCTCGGCACGGCGATTTTGTTCTTCGGCCTGGCGATCGTCATGCCGGTCCTTGCACACGCGACCTGGCATCTCTACCGCCATGTGGTCGAACCGGCGGCACCGCAGGAGACCAATCCGCATCATACAAGGTGAGAGGCCGGCGCCTTCTATAGGCGAGGGCAGGATTCCTCGTCCGATCCAATCAATTGAACCCGGAAGTGTCGCGTTTCCGGGTTCAATCGTTTCAATTCGTGATCAGTTCGCGAAAATCTTCCACCAGAGCCGCAAGGCAGGCCTCGTTCACATACATCATGTGGCCGGCCTCGTAATAGCGCATGCGGATGCGGTCAGCATCGATCCCATTGCCAGCAATGGTGTTTTCCACGGCGAAGAAGGGCGTCGCGAGATCAAAAAGGCCGTTGGCCATCAGGATTTTAAGGCTTGGACATTCGCGTTGCAGACGGCCGAGCTCGGGGGCTACATTGATATAGCCTGGCCAGGAGGAAACTTCTTTCTCCTGCGTTGAAGTCCATTTCCATTTCTTCAGCGCATCCATCGAGA
Source organism: Beijerinckia indica subsp. indica ATCC 9039 (assembly GCF_000019845.1). Lineage (NCBI taxonomy): Bacteria > Pseudomonadati > Pseudomonadota > Alphaproteobacteria > Hyphomicrobiales > Beijerinckiaceae > Beijerinckia > Beijerinckia indica. The sequence continues at coordinate 1,388,112 of NC_010581.1, forward strand.
AGACGATATAGGGCTCGTCGAGTTCAACTTCGAGCACGCGGCCGAGATAATCCTGCATGGCCGTTGTGTAGGCGCCCTTGACGGCATAAGCGGCCGGATCGTCATCCGGCGTTTCGCCCACATTATCATAATCAAGGCCGCAATAGCGTGTATCGAAACGCCCGACCGTCAGGCCTTGATCGCGCAAAAGCTCCTTGCGATAGCGCGATGGCGACAGGCGCAAATGGGCGCGTTCGATCCAGGCCTCGGCAAGGCCCGTATAACGCGCGAGCTGGAGCGCGATTTCTTTTCGCCGTTCGGGTGCGAGCCTGTTTCCGGCGAGCAGCGCCGGGGCATAATCCTCGATGGCGAAGCGGCGGACCTCATCCAGAAAGGCCTCGCGATCGCTCGGGGCGGGGTCGATCCGGCTATGATGCAGGGCCGTCGCCGCATAGGTCGGCAGATAGCTGACATCCGGCAGAATATTGCCTTTTTCGAAATTGGCTGTGTGGAAATCGAGAATGACCGAGATCAGCGCCAGCCCATTGAAGGCGACGCCGGCGAGACCGCCGTGCAGCTTGCCGGCGGTGAGCACCGACCGTGTCGTGCCATAGCTCTCGCCGCCGAGATAGCGCGGGGAGGCCCAGCGCTTATGATCCGTCAGAAATTGCTTGATAAATTCGGCGATGAGGGTGGCATCTTCCTCAAGACCCCAGAAATCCTCGGGTTTGGCCTCGCCGAGCGGGCGCGAAAAGCCGGTCCCGACCGGATCGATGAAGACCAGATCGGTGAGATCGAGGCAGCATGCGGGATTGTCCTGAAGAGGGTAGGGCGGACCCTTGGCAAAGGCGCCATCACCTGGCACCAGGACACGCTTGGGGCCGAAAGCCCCCATATGCAGCCAAAGCGAAGCCGAGCCGGGACCACCATTGAACAGAAAGGTGATCGGTCGCAGGGAAGGATCGCCCGTCTCCTCGGCAAGATAAGCGAAGCTGAACAGACTGGCTTTGGGTTTGCCGTTTTTATCCTTGAGATGCGTTTCCCCGGCAATGGCCTGATAGGCGACGGGCCGCCCGTGAAAATGACCTTCGTGCCGAGTGATGAACTGTTTCGGCTTTTCAATGGGTTTTGAGTCCACGGGCTTGTCGGATGGAGGAGGGGATTGTTCGGCGGGCATGGGAACCTTGATCGAGTACAAGGGGAAGGGACGTCGCCGTCCAGTATCCACCCTCATTGAAGCGCGCACGTCGCGCTTCAATGAGGACAAGTGGATACGGTTTTAAAAGGGACGGATCGAGAATCTGTGATTCTCGATCCTAGTATGAGCCTTCACGTACGAAAGGCGCAACGAGGACGAGCGAAAGAGCGTCGCTGTTTGACGACTTTTGATAGTATAACAAAGCTGACATACGCGACCGCAAGACGTTTCCGGGCGGGGCGATGACGGCCCTATTTTCGCCATCCAGTCGACACAATCGCGGGAGGCGAGGAAACAATTCGCTCGCACACGCATTCTCTTGGCGTATAGTCAAGTACAGGGTCCGAGTCGGCGCGTGAGGGGCGAGATACGTTTTCAAGACCCTTTCGGCGTGCAGAGGTCCCGGTTGCGACCGTAATGCCAAAGGCCGTGAAGAACGGCCTTTGGTTCCTTTCTTGAATTTTCACCTTTTCAAAGCGATAGCGAAAATTCAAGAGCGGTCCAACGGTCATTCATTATGACCGTTGGTATAAGGTCCTGGCGGACACATACATCATGCCTCGAACCCTCGATTTTATCCTATTTCGCCCGGGCCATTTGTTTTTACCGATTGTGTGTAGACATTTCATCCTTTGACTGTTTGCTCGAACGCAAACTCTTCGCTGGTTCGTGATGCAGTCATTTTCGGGAGAAAAGCGCGCCATGAGTCAACCTGAAAAATGGTGGTGGGGCCTCCTACCGCTTGTCCTCCTCTGGATTCTCGTCAATCTGTTCATGGACGGAACTGTCGAATCCGATCTTGCCACGCGTTCCAAAGCGGCCCTTGGCACTTTTGTGCAAAACCCCGCTGTTTCCGTGTCCGGCCGTGATGCCACACTAGCAGGCTCGGTTTTCTCGCCCGCGGATGCGCAAACCGCTGTTGATCATGTTGGTGGGACCTGGGGCGTAAGACGCGTCATCTCCGAACTTGCGGCGTCTCCGGTCGTAAAACCTTATGACTGGCATATCTCACAAGATGGCAAAAGAGTTACGCTTTCAGGCCATGTGCCTGACACGACCGTCCAGATGAATCTTCTGGCGGCGGTCAGGGCAGCCTTTCCGCAAAGCCAGATCAACGACCAAACGATCTATGCGGCCGGTGCGCCGGAGGGGTTTGAGAAGGGCGCTCTTTTCGTCATCAGCCAGCTCGCCCCGCTTGCGGGCGGCAATGCCTCGCTCACCGATAGTGGTTTCTCTATCGCTGGCAAGGCACCGACCGATGCCGTCTATGACGCGGCTCTCAAGGCCATTCACGCGCCTCCCAAAGGCTTGACGCTCGTCAAGGCGGATATTGTCGCGCCGCTGCAATATACATTCAGTGCCACGCGGCTCGACGGAAAGCTGACATTGACCGGAGACGTCCCCAGCGAGGATGTGCACAAACAGATCCTGGCGGAAGCAAAACGGTTGTTCTTCAATGAGGAGATCGTCGACCGGCTCACCGTGCTCGGCAATGCACCACAGAATTTCGGCAGCGTGATCCTCGCGGGTATCAATGCGCTTTCGCGTCTCGCTGACGGCGTATTTACCGTTACCAACACGGATGTGAAATTGTCGGGCGGGGCGCTCTATGAACGCGCGGTCGCGGCCATCCGCACGAATTTGGCGGATCAATTGCCGGCAGGCTATCAGACGGATACATCGGCCATTACCGTGCATCCCGAGGATAAAGCCGTCGATTCCAAATCCTGTCAGGCCGAGCTCGATGGTTTGCTGGGCAAGGCGACGATCCTTTTCGAAACCAATGGGGCGACGATCTCCAAAAGCTCTGAAGGTCTCCTCGACAGGATCGTCACGACGATTGGACACTGCCCCGAGGCAACGATTGAAATTTCTGGGCATACAGATTCAACCGGTAACGAGCCCTTCAATCTCGCTCTTTCGGAACGTCGCGCCAAGGCCGTTTTCGACTATCTCGTTGCCGCTGGCATACCGGCCGACAAGCTCTCCGCGACTGGCTATGGTTCCAGCCGTCCCGTGGCTTCCAATGATACGGAGGAGGGCAGAGCAAAGAACCGCCGTATCGAGTTCACCGTGAAATAAGGAGCGCGATCATGACCTATTTGCTTGCGACTTATTGGTTGCCGCTTCTGCTTGCCTTGGCTCTCGGCGCGGCTATCGGATTTTATACATTTGCACGGGTTCCCTCCGACAGGTGGTGGTCCCATTGTCCGAGTTGGCTCCGGGCTGCTGGTCTCGTCTTCGTGGTTGGACTCGTCGTCGCCCTGTTGCACTGGTTGCCGGGGCTCGCGGGGCTTTATCTCGAAACCGCCTTGCTGCTTTTTGCGGCCTATCTGATTGGCTGTCTCCTTGGAAGCTTTTTGGCAAGCCTCGCGCCGCGTGACAAGGCGGCGGCCGTCACTGAACTTCCCATCCTGAATGTGGATGATTATCCAGGTCTCCGGCCGCCCGCCCTCACGGGTGCGGATGCAGTGTTCGATGATCTCAAGCGCATTTCCGGGATTGGTGAGCAGAACGAGGAGCGGTTACATCTCGTCGGCATCTGGTATTTCCGTCAGATCGCGGACTGGAGCGATGAGAATGTGGCATGGATCAGCAGCTATCTGGATCTGCCGGGCTATGTCGCCAAGGATCAATGGGTCGAACAGGCCCGTTCTCTCGCCCAAAATCTCGACACGGATTATACCAAGCGTGTCGATTGGAAATGGCTCCTTCGCAAATAAAATCGTCTGATGTCTGACCTCAGGACGCCTAGAGGGTCAGACCAAAAAGTGGCTCCCCCTTTTGGGACCCAATTTGAGCGTTTTCATAAAAGATAGAGCATCGGACAGGATTCAATTTGAAAGTCCGATGCTCTAAACTAGCACGCGCGCGGGACTGTAAAGGAAGCGTCACCCTAAATGATTGCCTGAGGCCTCATGGGATGTGCCGGTCAGGCCTCCACTCCCTTCATGCCTTCCTCCGTATAGCGGGCGCCAGCAACCGGCAGCGTTTCGATTGAACGTTCGAGTCGCGCAACATCATCGGCAGTCAGTTCCAAATCCACCGCTCCGGCATTATCACGGAGATGGCTCGGGCGTGTGGTACCGGGGATCGGTACGATATCGTCGCCCTTCGCCAGAAGCCACGCGATAGACAATTGCGCGGGGGTGCATCCTTTTTCCTTCGCCATAAGGGCCACTGCATCGGCGATCCGACGGTTTGCTTCGCGTGCGTTGTCCTGGAAACGTGGCATGGAGGCCCGGACATCGCCGTCCTCGAACTCGGAATCCTGCTGGAATGTCCCTGTCAGAAAGCCTCTGCCCAGAGGTGAATAGGCAACGAAGCCCACGCCGAGCTCGCGGCAGGTGGGAAGGATCTCGGCTTCGACATGGCGGGACCAGAGCGAGTATTCGGTCTGGACTGCGGCGACGGGATGGACGGCATGGGCGCGACGCAGCGTCCGTGCGCTCACCTCGCAAAGTCCGATCCGGGCGATCTTGCCTTCGGTGACAAGCTCGGCGAGACCTCCCATCGTCTCCTCGATGTCGCGGCCCGTTTCAATCCGGTGGACATAATAGAGATCGATCTGCTCGATACCCAGCCGTTGTAACGAGCCCTCACAGGCTTTGCGCGCATAGGCGGGGCTGTTGTCGATGCTACGTTTATATTCCCCAGCTTCCCGCACGATGCCAAATTTGGTGGCGATCTTCAAATGCGCGTCGGTCTGCGCAAGGAATCTACCCAAAAGCCGCTCGTTGTGATGGGGGCCGTACATGTCGGCGGTATCGAAGAAATCGATTCCCAGATCAACGGCCGCCGAGAGAACCTGGAATGCCGTTTCGTCGTCACGTGGCCCGTAGAATTCGCTCATGCCCATGCAGCCGAGCCCGATGGCAGAAACGGAAAATCCCGGTGCGAGAATACGTTGTTTCATGTTATCCCCTTGTCATCCACAATTCGCAGCTGTGACATCAAGGGTGGCACGTCAAGTGCGCAATGGAACCTGTGAAGTTCGGCAAAGGTGTTTTCAAAATCGGAAAGTATCCCGACAAGCGACTCGTATGGGATGACATCAAGGCATTCCTGGCAGTCTTGCGCACCGGCACTCTCAGCGGAGCTGCCGAACAGATGGGCGTTGGACTGGCAACCTTGTCGCGCCGTATTGAGCGGCTGGAAGATGCCCTTGGGCTGCCTTTGTTCGTGCGTCAACACTCAGGATACCAACTGACCGTGGACGGCGCCAATCTGCTCCAGCAAGCGGAGGCGATGGAGGCTGCGGCGCTCTCGCTTCGATGTGGCGCAAGGGAGCAGATGGAGATTGTGGGCACGGTACGGCTCGCAACAGCCGAAAATCTCGCCACAGGTCTGATCCTGCCTGAGATAGGCAAGATGCTGGGCGCCTATCCCGATCTGACGATCGAGATCGTGACCGATATTGCCACAGTGAACCTGCACCGACGTGATGCGGATCTCGCTTTACGCATGGTCAAGCCGGAACGGGGAAATGTCACGCTCCAGAGATTGGGTACCCTGGGCTATGGCCTCTACGGTTCACGCGACTACGTTATCCAACGCCGAACCGTCTCTGATCTTAGCAGCTATGACACGGATGCCTTCGTGGGTTGGTGCGAGACGCAGTCTCATCTGCCCGCCGCGCAATGGATCGAACGTATACTCCAAGGCCGCGCGCCCGTGATCGCGACAACCTCGCTTGCGACGCAAATATCCGCTGCAAAGGCCGGTTTAGGGCTTGCCGTTCTACCTCATTTTCTCGCCCGAGACGCAGAACTTACGTGCGTTCAGGGCGATCTCGGGATCGATCAAGCGATCTATCTGGTCATTCAGTCAGATTTGGCCCAAACCCCTCGGATTCGAATCGTCGCCGACTTTTTGCGCAATCTTGTCGAGAGTCATCGGCATCGGCTGAGCGGACGATAAATGTCCTCCGCGCTGGTTTGCGAATATTGGAAAATATATTCCTCACTTTCGAGAATGATTGCTCTCGTCAGCTGTTCCCGTCGCCAATATCGAGAATCCAGGTGCGATTGCAAAAAGCGACATAGAGCCTTTCCTGGCCGAGCGCCGCGCCCAATTCGGTCGCCAATTCGTTCAGCATGGTCTCGATTTCGGCATCCGTGAGATGGCCGAGATAGGCATGGACGGCTTCGCCAGTGAAAACGGCGACAGGCTCACGGTCCGACCCGGTTGAGCCATCGGGCCGTGGCCAGGCATAAGTGACCTCGGCGCGGGTGAACATGCCGGAAAGGGCGGGCAAGCCGGCGTCGACGCGGCGCCGCATCCAGGCTTGAGCGGTCCGTACCGCTTCCGAAACATCATAGATGCGGCCTTGATCTGTCCAGCCTTCGCGGAGCCCGACGGTGATCCGAAAATCGCGGCGCGGTCCCACAGAGCCTGGAACGATGAGATAATCCTCCGGGCGGATGATCAGGCGTTCGACAGGCTTACTTTGCATGAGGGTATCCTCGCGTGATTTCGAGCCTTTGGAGAGCGCTCGAAAATCACGCCAAATTCCAAATTCCAGCGGCGGCCTGCCGTTGCACCCAGGCCGCCGTCTTCATGCCCTTTTATATCACGGCAGCGCCAGAAGCGTGAGCTTCGTCGTGCCCGTCCCGCCAGGGAAGAAGGCCGAGACGCGGCCGGACACCGCGGCAACATATTGCTTGTCGTCGAGTGCATAAGTGATCATGCCGGCGCCGGCCGAAGAGCCGAGTGGATGGCGTAAAAGCACATCCCCTTTATCGGCATCGACCGCATAGAGCGTCCCGCCGAGATCGCCCGCGAAAATCACGCCTCCCTTGGTGGCCGTGACATTGGCCAGCATGGGGGCGGGAAATTCGGTTTTCCAGCGCAGCTTGGCGGTCGTGACATCGATCGCGGCGAGGAGGCCGCGCGCCTGGTCGATCGGGTCCTGATCGATCCCGCCGCCATAAAAATGATGCCCGACCTGATGAATGGGAGCGGTGGCGTCGTGATGCACGGTGCCGCACCAATCCACCATGGGTGAAATCGTGATCTTGCGCTGTGGATCATAGGCGGAGCTGCTCCATTCCTGGCCGCCGAGCAGGCCTGGGCAGATATGTACGCCATCGACCGTGACCGGAATGTCTGTATTCTCCTGTTTCGAAATGGCGAGATCGGCGAAAATGCCATGTGTATCGCGATCGACAAGGCGCACACGACCGTCCTTGCCACTGACGACAATGAGATTATGCGGTTTACCCTCGATGTCGACGCTGACGAGCGGGCTCGTCTGGCTGAGATCCCAATCATGCTCGTCATGGGGAACGAATTGGTGAGCCCAGACCTTTTGGCCGGTTTTCAGATCCAGTGCCGCAAGCGCATTGGTATCGAGATTGTCACCTTTGCGGGCATCGCCGTAGAAATCCGGCGCGGGATTGCCGATTGGCACGAAAGCGAGATTGTTGGCGCGATCGATAGAAATGGGTGTCCAGAAACTGCCGCCCCCATGCGCTAGGGCCTCGCCCTTGCCCCAGGTTTCGGCGCCTGACTCTCCGGGCTTTGGAAGAGCCTCGAACCGCCAGAGCTGTTGGCCATCCTTCAATGAAAAAGCGCCTATCCAGCCTCGCGACCCCCAATCCGCGCCTGCCGTGCCATAGATGATCGCGTCCTCGACAACCATGGCAGGCATGCTGAGATAATGACTATCGCTCGCGCTGGTGATCTGACGTTCCCACAAGAGTTTGCCATCGCTCATGTCAAGCGCGATCAAAAACCCGTCCGATGTGCCGCGTATTACCTTGCCATCCTTGATAGCGACTCCACGATTGGGCGTGGACAGAGCCTTGTCCTTCAAGACCCATTCGTAACGCCAGATTTCCTTGCAGTTTCGGGCGTCTATGGCCACCGTTGTCTGGCCGATGGAGAGGAACAGGTGATTGTCATAGAGAACGGGTGAGGATTGAGCAGGTCCTGTCGTTCCGCTGTCATAGACACAGACCTCGTGCAGGCTACCGGCATTATCCTTGTTGATCTGATCGAGAGCAACATAGCGATGGCCATCATAGCTTTTATTGGTCATCAGCCATGTATCCGTCGTCTTGGCTGATTGATCGAGTTCCGCCTGACTGGGGCCGCTTGGATGTGTCTCTTGTGCGAAGACGGGTCCGATCGGTGCGCCGAGAACAGCGCTCAAAAGCAAACGATTCAAACCGACGGAGAGGCGTGTGAGGCGCTGCTTGAAGATCATCCTATTCACTCTTTCCCCTTATTCGTGTCCTTGTTAGAGGCACACGAAACTCACATTCTTTGATTGAGGCTCACCCTTTGGAAGGGAGCGGCTCGATGGTTGGGGGCTGGGCTTGAGTTTGGGCTTGAGCTTGTGACTGAAGTTGGACTTGAGGCTGTACCCTGGCGCCGAGAAAAACCTTGCGGATATCGAGACTCGATCTCTGTCCAATGGCGTCCCAATGTTCCTGTAACCATGCATCGGCGGTCGTGCGGCCGAGGTCCTTGAGATAGAGCAGGAAGCCGAGTTCGGCGTTCATTTTGCTCGCGGCGCCCAGTTCCCGCAATTTCTCCTCACAACCGATCATATGCATGTTCATGCGTTTCAGCCTTTTGGCCTCTGGTGTCTCAAGACCACCTTCGTCGATCAACCGCTGGACAAAAGCGATGGCGCGCATTTCAGCGATCAATGAGGCGTTGAAACTGATTTCATTGACGCGGTTGATGATACCGATCGGCGTGGTCGGCGTGCCTTTGCGCTCCAGCGGATTGATTTGAACGACAGCGACATCGGGGCTCTCACAGCGATAGATCAAGGGCCAGATCACCGGATTGCCCATATAGCCGCCATCCCAATAAGGCACGCCCTCAATCTCTACGGCTTGAAAGGTGAAGGGGAGGCAGGCCGAGGCGAGCAAGACATCCGTCGTGATTTCGTGACGGAGAAAAACCCTTGCCCGTCCAGTCTCGACATTGGTCGCGGCGATGAACAATTTGATGCTCTCGCAGCTCTGGATATCCTTCTCGATGATGAGATCAGAGAGGACCGTTTTGAGGGGATCGAAGCCGAATGGGTTGCTTTGATAGGGAGAGGCAAGATGCTGCAGGAGATCTGCCCACCAGGTCCCGACCGAGCGATCGATATTCCACTGCCCAAGCATCTGATCGAAGACCGAACGCCTGATCGGGCTGAACAAGGAGAATTCCGCGGTACGCTGCCAGAAGCGATCGAGGGCCTCGCGCGCGCCTGTTCGGCCGTTTTTCGTATAACCTTGGGCCAGCACCGCGGCGTTCATGGCGCCCGCGCTGGTGCCGCTGATACCCTCGATCACCAAGTCTTCGACTTCCAGCAACCGATCAAGAACCCCCCAAGTAAAGGCTCCATGACTGCCGCCGCCTTGAAGTGCGAGATTGATGGTTTTTGTGCCACTTGTCGCCATGACGCGCGTCCTCCCGCCGGATCATCGAACCGGAACAGAATTTCTTGTCAGTTAAGAGAATGCGTGAAAAGTCCCTCGTAATACAAGACCCGAGCGTACACTTTGGTTTTAAGGGTCACCAAGCCGGTCATCCGCACCGCCCTCCTGATGGACATGCGTCTTAAGACGTTTTCGGTGCATTTTTGTGACTCGGGCCTGAACGTGAGATGGACTTGAACGTGAGAATATCCATCCGCGCACAAAATGTGTCGCAGACGACAGGCTTATTGAGGGGGAAGAGAAGGAAGATGGAGCAGAGATGATGGGAGATGATCATGCCGGAGGCTTGGATGATCCGGCCGTCGGATCGAGAATTGTCCCATTTTCAAGCCAATGCAAAGCGCATCCGCGTCGAACCGGATGCGTGAGCGATGCTTGAAGGTCTGGCTTGAAAATCTGGAATGATACCGATCCACAGGACAAACGGCATTGGTGCCCTGAACAGAGCACCAATGATTGTGAACGGTATGAATGGATTTTTGCAAAATGAAATCAGTAGTTCATATTTTCCGCGGTGATCTCGCCGACGGAAATCGCCTGCGAGAAAGGCAGGAGCTGATAGACTGCTGAAAGGCCGATGACGATATAAGTGAGCTTTGCGAGAACCGTGTCCGTCCCGCCGAAGAGGGTCGCCACGATATCAATATTCGCCAAGGCAAAAAGTCCCCAGTTCAAACCACCGAGGATGACGAGGATCAGGGTCGCTATATTGAGCGATTTCATGGGCCGGACTCCTTGGGAGTCTCCTCGAAGGGAGATCTTTGGAGTCAATAACGTCTCTGACTTGACACGGTTGCGTGGAAAAGCTGCGCTCATAAAAAAATTCGGGGTAAAACCACGAAAGCGTGATGCACTTTTCCTAAATTTTCACTTTTCTAAAGATGGAATAAAAATGTGAGAGCATTCCAGCGGTCGTTCTTATGGCCCTTGGATTTGAGATCTTGCCCCTGTTTTTGACACGCCTCTTATGGAAGAGGCGTTGTCGCTCCGGCGGCAAGGCTCAGGGCTCCAACGCGTCATCCTCGTTGGTCTCGACCCTTTCCCATCCGTTCAGGCCCAGCCGTTCCTGTGGCAGGAAACGCGCCTTATAAGCCATTTTGCGTGAGCCCTGGACCCAATAGCCAAGATAGACATGCGGTAGACCGAGCCGCCGCGCGCGTTCGATATGATCAAGGATCATATAAGTGCCAAGCGATCGGTGGGGCGCGCGCGGCGTATAGAAGGAATAGACCATCGAAAGGCCGTCACTGAGCATGTCCGTGAGACAGACGGCGGTGAGAGGCCCCTCGCCATGGCCGGCTTTGGCATCGTGACTGCGATATTCCACCAGCCGGCTTTCCACATGGCTGTCCTCGATCATCATGGAATAATCCAGAATGGTCATATCGGCCATGCCGCCATCACTGTGGCGAGCATCGAGATAGCTCCGAAACAAGGAATATTGCTCAGTCGTCGGTTCCGGCCGAACGACGGTGCTGGTGAGATCACGATTGCGGTCCCGGATCCTCCGGAGATTTTTGGAGGATTCGAATTCATCGACCTTGATGCGGACCGAGATACAGGCCCGGCAATGTTCGCACGCTGGCCGATAGGCGATCGTTTGCGAGCGGCGGAAGCCCGATTGCGTCAGATGATCGTTGAGGGCAACGGCGCGGCGGCCGATCAAATGGGTGAAGACCTTGCGCTCCTGCTGGTCGGGCAGATAAGGACAAGGCGAAGGCGCGGTCAAATAGAACTGCGGAGCGTCGCGCGGTTCTCGCGTCAATTTGTTCATCCCTGTTTGAATGGTCGCGATTATTCGCTGATGTTGTTCAGATGCTATCGTGCAGTCGGTGTTGAAATGGTGTCGTTCAAGGCGTTTTCAAAAATGTGATGTGCACGGACCTTCTTCTTGTCTACGGACCTTGTTCTCGTTTGCAACATCACCGATCGACTGAAAATTGCCGATAAGACCAGGCATAAGCTTGCGAAAATATTTCAAGACATCGGTGTTAAAGACATTGCTATTAAACGGATAGCAAGGAGTGTGCCGTCAAAACGACGGCGCGCGTCGTGTGACGATTACTCCTGCCAGGATATCGTGCAAGCAACGTTTGTCATCCGTCAAGAGCGAAACAAGCAAAATGGGCGGGAACATCCAGCTGATATAGAGCAATACAGCGTGGACGGCAGCATTGAGGAAGGGAACCCGGCTGCCGTCAGTCATCCGCATTTCAAGATCCATGGCGAGCATGCCGGGCGTTGCCATGCGCCAGCCCGATACGGTCAAGCCGTTGTAGAAAAATGCGATGAAAGGAAAGATGGGTGGCAGGAGCAGCAGGATGAGGCCAAGAGTTAAGAAGAAGAGGACGGTCCAGATCAGCCCGGCGATGAAGGCGACGAGCAGAAAATCGAGGCAAATGGCGAAAATCCGCCGTCGCCGAACACCCGCCAAAGCTTGCACCGGCAAAGTGGCAGGTGAAAAAATGAACTGTTGCTGCGGCACTGTCCTGGCTGGGCTGCCCCAATCGCTCATCGTCTGATCCTTGATCGCATAACCGTGGCGAACATCCGGCCTTGCTTGTTTAAGCCCGGAACCTTGTGCGAATAATGTGGCCTTTCGCGATGGGCGGTGCAAGAGAGGGAATGCGGTGCAGGTTGGGTATCGCAGCAGGTTATCCTGCGTCTCGCCTGCGATCTGGGAATTGGGGATGGGGAAACGACTTTTGTCCGCTTTCGCAATGATCATGCTCTCTTGCGCGGGGGTGTCCTCCGCCGTCGCCAAGGGGGTTGAGAAAGAAACGCTTCCTCCGCCGGATTTCGTGCGATTGCAGGATGTTGCGCCTTCCATCGCGCAGGATATGCGCTATGCGGGCTCCAATAATTTTACAGGCAGGCCCGTGCCGGGTTATGCCGCCGGCACATGTTGGCTGCGGCGCGAAGCAGCCTTGGCCCTTGCCGCCGTGCAGAAAGATGCTGAAGCAGAGGGACTCGGGCTCGTCGTTTTTGATTGTTTTCGGCCGCAAAGGGCGAGCAATGCTTTTCTCGCCTGGGCGCAAGACCCCACGGATCAGGCGATGAAGGCAGCCTATTATCCGGGAATCGACAAGCGTGTATTGTTCGATCAAGGCTATATCGCCGCGAAATCCACGCATTCGACCGGGCTTGCTGTCGATCTCGGCTTTATCGGCCGCGATTTCGGCACCCCTTTCGATCTCTTCGACGCGGCCTCGGCCACGGACTTTCAGGCCATCGACGCTGAAGCCAAGGCCAATCGTGACAAGCTTCTGAGCCTCATGCGCAAGCATGGGTTCGAGAACCTGCCCAATGAATGGTGGCATTTCAATCTGCCTGGCGCCGCCAAGGCTGAGTTTTTTGATTTCGAAGTCCGATAGGCTGTCAAGGATCGACTTGTTTCTCCGTTTCGATCCTGCCTCCGAGACGCCAGGCGCCAATAAGGCTGCTCAGCACGAGAATTCCCCATAAAGACCATAAGCCGATGGCGGTCGCTTTTCCGGGCATGAGCGCTGAAAGGCGAAAGGGAAAAATATTCCAGGAATTAATGGAAATCTCGGCAGGCGTAGGCTCGGCACCGCCATAGAGACGGTGGCCCTGGAGTTTCTCCAGAATATTGTGCAGACGCAGCGGCAATTGGCTGCTCTTCCATGTCCAGGCATTGTCAGCGGGAATAAGGCCTTTGAGCGTCTCGGGGTGCTGGAAGGCTTCCAGATGGACGGCCAGCGAGAGGCCCATGACCTGGACGAGAAAAGAGATGGCGGCGAGCGCCAAGACAAGAGTGCGGCAGAGCCCCGTTTGGGGGGCACCGAGGAGGAGCCCGACGGGGAGCATGGCCAAGGGGAGAAGCGAAACATGAAAACGGGTTCCCCAGCCGAGATCACCGCCCCAGAAGATGAACTTCGAGTAGATGAAGACATGCAAAAGGAACGTGACGATCAGCAGCCCCGCCAACGGCTGTAGCCGGCCTCGAACCCATGGGGAAAATAAAGTGAATGGCGCGGCGGCGAGAATGGGAATGAATAGAAATAGGCTTTTGCCGGGGCTGAGGAAATGCCCAACGAGGCCGGTTGCGAGCGGGGTCTGAAAAACACCGCCATAATCGCGGAAGAAAAACGTATATCCGCTTTCCCAAGGTGTGCCGAAACGCAGCCAATTATATAAAGGGATCGTGGACACGATCGCGCAGGCGAGCAGTAGCCAGGCAAAGAACCTTGGTTGCAAAACCCTTTTCCAGCCGATCTGGAAAAGGAATTGTGTGGCAAGGACCGTCGCGCCGGCGGCAAAGGCGATCCATGTACTTCTGTGCGTGAGACCCATGCCGATAAGAACCGCGGCAAGGCCGAACCGATCAGGGGCGTGGGCGGGGTTCTGGCGCGCATCGAGCAAGGCCCATACGGTCCAAATGCCGAGTGCGGCGAGCATGGGCTCTTCCGAGCCATTGCCTGAATAGATCCATAAGGGGGTACACAGGATCAGCAAGGCTGAAGCGACCAGGGCATCGCGGCGCGAGAGCCCGAGCTGGCGCAAAACCATCAAAAAGCCGATGACGGCGGCGGCGCCAGTCGCGGGGATGAAAATCAGCGATGCCGCGAATTGAAAGGCTCGTGACAGGAAAGCGGGATCGGCATGAACCACGAAACTCGCCAGACGCTGCGCCACCGCGAAGGGTAGAAACTCCAGGGTCTGACCGGGAAAAAAGACTGAATAATCATGTCCCTCGAAGGTGACGCTATTGCGTCCAGCAACCTCGAGATTGCCCTTGAAGACAATGGCTTCGGCAACCTGATAGCGTGTCTCTGGATCGGCGGGGAGATAGCCGGTCGAGCTTGCCGCGAGAAAAGCCCAAAGGATCAGAAAATAGCGGAGGAGGAATCTGACGTCGGAAAGAGCGCGAGAATGATGGAGGACCGGAGCCTGCGCGACCGTTACTTGTGTCACTATTCGATCCTCAAAAATCTCTCGATCTCACCTGATGTGCAAATAGATCACAAAGATGAGGGCTATTTCTGCATCTGCGAAGCGTAATACACTGACCCTTCGCAGAGCTTATCAAAGAGATATCAGATCGGCCGCAAGCTTTTATTTTCTATCCGCGAGTTTCTGCGCCACCTCGACCGCGAAATAAGTGAGAATGCCCGAGGCACCGGCGCGTTTGAAGGCGAGCAGGCTTTCGAGCATGGCTTTTTCGCCGTCAATCCAGCCATGGCCGGCGGCGGCCTGGATCATCGCATATTCACCGGAAACCTGATAGGCGAAGGTCGGGATGGGGAATTGATCCCGGATGCGACGGATGATGTCGAGATAAGGCATGCCTGGCTTGACCATGACCATATCCGCGCCTTCCTCGATATCCTCGGCGACCTCACGCAAGGCTTCATCGGAATTGGCCGGGTCCATCTGATAGGTGCGTTTATCGCCGATCAGCACGCCTTTTGTGCCGATGGCATCGCGGAACGGCCCGTAAAAAGCCGAGGCATATTTTGCCGCATAGGACATGATCTGAACGGATTCGAATCCTTCGGCGTCGAGTGCGGCGCGGATCGCCGCCACGCGGCCATCCATCATATCGGAAGGTGCGATGACATCGGCGCCGGCACGTGCCTGGTTGAGTGCCTGCTCGACCAGGACGGCCACGCTTTCGTCATTCAGAATTTCTTCGCCGCGCATCACGCCGTCATGGCCATGCGTCGTATATGGATCGAGCGCGACATCGGTGATGAGACCAATATGCGGCACCTCGCGCTTGATGGCGCGGCAGGCGCGGCAGACGAGATTTTGCGCATTGAGCGCTTCCTTGCCGAGCGGGTCACGCAATTCCGGCTCGGTATAGGGAAAGAAGGCAAGCGCCGGAATGTTGAGTTCTGCCGCTTTGACCGCTGCCCGCACGGCCGCATCGATCGAAAGCCGTTCGACGCCCGGCATAGCGGCGACGGGTTCTTGCCGATTCTCACCCTCGATCAAGAACAGGGGCCAAATCAGATCATCCGTCGTCAGGACGTTTTCGCGCACCAGCCTGCGGCTCCATTCCGCCTTGCGATTGCGCCGCGCACGATGCGTCAGATCGAGTTTCTTGAGTGAATCGCGGGCCTCTTGCACGGGGTCCCGGTGTGAGAATGGCGAGGGAGAGGAGGTGCGAGAGGGGGCCATGGAAACTCCTATTTGTGCGGGCTCCTATCATGAATGCATGGGGCTGGCGATTGGACGAAGGGGCGCAGGGCCAAGAAGCGCAAGGGCAGGGATCGCTGGCTGAAGTTTTTGCGCCGGAGTTCATCGTTCAACGATTGTGAATGATGCGCGATATCAATTCGTTCCAGTGACCATTGGTGGCTGGCCGGCGAGCCAGAACGCGGTTTCCATGCGAACCGTCGTGGCGAAGAGACGTGTCAGTTCCGGTAAGCGTGCTTCACCGCCCCTGCGCGCGGCCACCGTGTCAAGCCTGGCCAAGCCGACGCGCACCAGATCTTGATAGCCTGTATCGGCATAGGTACACATCCAGGAATAATAGGGATTTCCTTCGCGCACAGTTGTTTTGCTCTGCGTCAGACGCAGCCCGATTTCTCCGTACCCAACGAGGCAAGCCGACAGCGCCACCAACAGGTCCAGCAAGTCACCAGCCTGCGCGCGATCGAGAATGAATCCGCAATAAGCCATCAATTCCGGGGCCGCCGGCTGGGCCTCCATTTCCGCGCGCGTGATGCCCCATCCATCGCAATAGGAAAAATGCATCGTCATTTCGGTGTTAAGGATGGCCGAGACGATATCGGCGCATTCACGCATCTCGTCCAGGGATTCACTCTTATACACCGCCAAAGCATACGCACGAGCGTAGTTCAGAAGATACAAATAATCTTGTATCAGGAAGGTACGAAATCGCGCCGGATCCAATGTGCCATCCGCCATGGCGTGTACGAAAGGATGATCGACATAGGTGGCCCACTCATCGGGCGCCGCAGCGCGCAAGCGGGCGAAAAATGTACCCTCCACGAAGGAGAGGGAAGAGGAGTGATCGAAGGCCATGACCCGCCATTTCCCTGAGAGGTGATGTCGAGGATTTCCCTTTCCATCGCATGAGGCCGCTCCCTTTTACAACCAGGTGAAGGTCGAAAAGGGATTATCCAAGGGAATGCCGCGCTATTTCGGGACACCAGAAAATTGGAGCGTAGGGTCCACGGATCGGCGGCTTCCCTCCTGCCGAGGTTTCATCGGTAAAAACCTCCCATCCGAGAGGTGTGGTTACGACCCAAATAGGGAAACGACTTCGAGAACCGGAAGGATTTGGCGCTTTTCGATGAAAAATCCGATAAGGTCTGGAATAAACAGTCCTGGTATCCGCCCTCACTGGACCGCGAGTCGGCGTGATCCGGTGAGGACAAGCGGATACGTTTGAAAGAGTAACGTATCCGGAATCTATGATTCCTGATACTGGAATAGCCGATCGAAGAGGAGGAAAACATGGGTCTGCTCATCGATGGGATCTGGCGGGATCAATGGTATGATACCAAAGCGCATGGCGGACGCTTCGAGCGTGATGCCGCGCAATTCCGCAATTTCATCACGCACGATGGCGCACCGGGACCAACCGGTGCCGGCGGCTTCAAGGCGGAGGCTGGGCGTTACCATCTCTATGCCGCCTATTTCTGTCCCTGGGCGCATCGCACCTTGATCTTTCGCGAACTCAAAGGCTTGCAAGGGCTCATCGATGTCTCGATCACCCATTGGCTGATGCGGGAGAACGGCATTACCTTCGCTGAAGGGAATGGCGTCATCCCCGATCCCCTGTTTCACGCCCATTTCCTTTATGAGATCTACCATACCGCCAAGCCCGATTACAGCGGCCGTGTCACCGTGCCGGTTCTATGGGACAAGGAAAAGCAAACCATCGTCTCGAATGAATCCTCGGAAATCATTCGCATGTTCAATTCTGCCTTCGATGATCTCGGCGCGAAGGAAGGCGATTATTATCCTTTAGCCCTCAGGCCCGAGATCGATGCCCTGAACGCGCGTATTTATGAGACGGTCAATAATGGCGTCTATCGCGCGGGTTTCGCGACGAGCCAAAACGCTTATGAAGAAGCGGTCAAACCCTTGTTCGAGACACTCGATTTTCTGGAAGATCGGCTCAAGGATCAGCGTTATCTTTGCGGCGACAGACTGACGGAAGCCGATATTCGATTATTGACCACATTGTTGCGCTTCGACATTGTTTATGTCGGCCATTTCAAGTGCAATATCAGGCGGATTGCGGATTATCCGGTGCTTTCAGCCTATGTTCGCGACCTCTATCAGACCGGTTCGATCGCCAATACCTTTCGGCCGGATCATATCAAAAATCATTATTATCAAAGCCATCTGCAGATCAATCCAACAGGCATCGTGCCTGTGGGGCCGGAAGTGGATTTCACCTTGCCGCATGGGCGTGGCTGAAACGCGCATTCTCACGCCTCGGTTGGAGGTGGTGAAAGAATCGTCCGGGCTTCTTCGATCATGGCGGGGTCATGCTCGCCATTTGCGGCAAAGGCGAGAAGCAACAATTCATCGCTGCAAAGATGATCGAGGACGGCCGCGAGAAAACCGGGCGTGGCGGCTGCCGCGCGCAGATTTTCAGGTGTGAGGCCGCTGAGCGCGACGAACCGTTCGAGCCGTTCAGGCTCCGCGGCGAGGAAAGTCAGCGCCGCTATGGCCAGAATTTCAGCATCCTGAGAGGAAAGGCGCTGCTTGAAACGCGGAATAGATCGATTTTGCATGGTTTGAATTTTCCTTTCGTCAATTTCTATCTCTTAACATTTGCCTCTATGATCGGTTCTTTCCCAAGCCGGATCATGGCCAAAAGGGACATGAACATGTCCACATGAGCATGGCTAGAAGCATTCACGGCCTTGGAGAGGGACGGGACGGATCGATGCAGAAAAAGATTCTCATTGTGGAAGACAATGAACTCAATATGAAACTCTTCAACGATTTGCTGGAAGCACATGGCTACAAGACGGTGCAAACCAGAAACGGTGTCGAGGCGGTGCAACTCGCGCGCGATCATAAGCCCGATCTCATTCTCATGGATATTCAATTGCCCGAGGTCTCCGGCTTGCAGGTCACACAATGGCTCAAGGAGGATGACGACCTGCGTCACATTCCGGTGATCGCCATTACCGCTTTCGCGATGAAGGGTGACGAGGAAAAAATTCGCCAGGGTGGCTGTGAAGCCTATCTGTCGAAGCCAATCTCGGTCGTCAAATTTCTGGAAACAGTGCGCAATTATCTCGCCGAGCCCTAAGGACCACCCGCTAACGATCGATAGGCGCCGCCCCCTGGTCACAAAGGAAAAAACATGAGCGCGCGCATTCTCGTCGTCGATGATAACCCGTTGAACCTCAAATTGCTCGAGGCTCGGCTGACTGCTGAATATTTCACGGTGACCACCGCCACCAATGGCTTCGACGCCCTGGCCATCTGCGAGGCTGGTGGCTGTGACATCGTGCTGCTCGATGTCATGATGCCGGGCCTGGATGGTTTCAATGTCTGCCGTCATATCAAGCAATCGCCGAACACGATGCATATTTCTGTCGTGATCGTCACGTCGCTCGATCAGACAGCCGATCGGCTTGCGGGACTTGAGGCTGGCGCCGATGACTTTTTGAATAAGCCGATTGACGAAATCGCCTTGATTGCCCGGGTGCGATCCCTCGCGCGGCTGCATCTGGTACTCGATGAATTGCGTCGGCGCACACAAAATCTCGCGGCGATTGGCCTTGCTGACCTTGACGGGCTTTCAAGAATGTCAAAAGGCCACGTGCTTCTCGTCGAGGATCGTGTCTCGACCATCGAACGTGTGCAGGCAGCGCTTGAGGATCTTTATCCTCTCGAAATTGTAAGTGACCCTGGTCTCGTTCTCTCGCGCGGAGAGAATAATCCTCCTGATCTCTGCATCATCAGCCTAGGCCTTGCCGATTACGACGGTTTGCGGTTGTGCAGTCAATTACGGACTGGCGAGCGGACACGCAATAGCATGCTCCTGGCCTTGGTTGAGCGAGAAGACCGTCAGCGTCTCCTGACGGCACTCGATCTTGGTGTGAACGATTATCTCATTCGTCCCTTCGACAATCATGAGTTGATTGCGCGAACCCGCACACAAATGCTGCGCAAGCGCTATGTGGATCGGTTACGCAATACGGTTCAGGTTTCGATGGACATGGCTTTGATCGATCCTTTGACCGGCCTGCACAATCGCCGCTTTCTGGAAGCCCAGCTCCATCGGCTGCAACAGGAACACGGCACCGCCAGCACGGTCTTTTCTCTGATGGTTCTCGATATCGATCATTTCAAGGCGATCAATGACCGCCATGGGCATGATGCCGGCGACCAGATTTTGAAATATTTCGCGGCACGGGTGAAGCAGGTCGTGCGGGCCGGCGATTGGCCTTGCCGGATCGGTGGCGAGGAATTTGTTGTCCTTATGCCAGGAGCAGGGCTGGATTTCGCCAAGCAGATTGCCGAACGGGTCCGCTATGCCATCGAAAAAGACGGTTTTGTTCTTTCGGGAACCAGAGAAAGGATTCCCGTTACTGTATCGATCGGATTGGCTGAAGCCGTGCAGCAAGGAAGCGGTGCGGAACCTTTCGAGGCGTTGTTTCGACGCGCCGACCGGGCGCTCTACCGCGCCAAGAAGAATGGCCGCAACAGGGTCTCCGCCGATGCAGCTTGAGCTGAGCACCAGATAATGGCCTGGGGGATTAGGGCCCCAGAGGAATTGCGCATGGAATTCAGGCGTAAGCTGGCTTTTCTTCACAAAAATTGCCGGCATTAATAAAAAATGAATGTGGGATTCGTCTCCAGGTGATTGCCTTTTCGAAAAGGAGAGAGCTAACGTAGGACAGTTGGATGAATTGGCATCGGCGGCGTGATCCGGCTCCAACAAGAAGGCCAGGGTTGCGCCCACGCGCATATCGATGCTCGTCCGACATGACTGCCCTGCGGAGTGCCAGGTCCGCCGCATCTCCTGGGTCCGTAGGGTTGGCCGGCGCGCAAATGGCTTAGGAGTGGCCTCCTCGAAACGGCCATCTGCCGCCGGCCACCTTCGTGAGGAAATCGTCTCGTGTCATGCAATCGTCTGGCCGGGCCAATCCTATTGGTCCAGCGCCTGATAGACGAGGGCGTTGATTTTCTGCCGATAATGCCAGCGAATCGCGCCCGGCGCAGCCGAGAGATAGACCACGACGAGGTCTTCTTTCGGATCGACCCACCAATCCGTTCCGCTCGATCCTGGCCAGCCGAAAGAGCCGATCGAGCCCAGCATGGGGGCAATCCCCGGTGTCGTGCGCACGGCAAGACCAAGCCCGAAGCCATAATTGGCGCGTGTCGGATCGGCCTGGCCAATCAGATTGACCACCTGCGGGCCAAGCTGATTCGCGAGCATATAGTCCGCTGTCTTGCGGCCGAGAATATGGGCCTTGCCGCTATCTCCGCCCTTCAGGAGCATGAGGGCGAAACGCAAATAATCGGTCGCGGTCGAATAGGCACAGTCCCCGCCACAATCGAAAAGGAGTTTTTCCGTCAGATTCGGCAAGAGAGTCTGTTTTTGGCGGCTGACTGGATCGATCGGCAAGGGTTTCGCGTAACGATTGGCCTTTTCCGGCTTTATGAAAAAGCCGGTGTCGTGCATCCCCAATGGGGCAAAGAGATTGGCTTCAAGATAGGACCCGAGGGATTGCTGGCTCACGGATTCGATCAAGAGCCCGACAATATCAAGGCCAAACCCATAATCCCACACTGCTCCCGGTTGATGGAGGAGCGGCAGCGCGGCAAGCTTGTCGAGAAAAGCCTTGCCGGTCATCTCTGACGCGGCGGTGACGCTGCTTTCCGGATACATTTTATGAACCGGGCTCGTGCCCCGATTGCCGTAAACGATTCCCGATGTATGACGCAAAAGGTCTTGAATGACGATCTTGTTCGTCACGGGAACACTATTCGTCGTGATGTTATCCTTGTCATCGCGTGCGGCGACACGCTGATCAGAAAATTGCGGGAAATATTTCGTCAGCGGATCATTCATCAGCAAAAGGCCACGCTCATACAACATCAAAGCGCCGACCGTTGTCATGGGCTTTGTCATCGAGGCGATGTTGAAGAGCGTATCCGTCGTCATCGGACTATGGGTGGCTTTATCGCGCCAGCCATAGGCATGGAGGAAAACGAGCTTGCCATGTCGCGCAATGGCGAGCACGGCGCCGGGGATTTGCCCATGCTCGATGTCTTGCAGAAGAATTGCGCCGATGCGTGCGAGCCGTTCGGAGGAAAAACCCACATCTTCCGGTTTGGCACGGGGCAGGGGCAGATCTGGAGCCCGTGCGGGAACAATCGTATCGGCCGCTTGAAGAGGAAGGATGAGAAAGACAAGGCTGATGAATGCGGCGAGGCATCGTTGCAAAGCCATGTCTTTCCTTCCCATGATCGGTCTTCTGCTGATCACACGACGACGAGATCACCCGCGAAGGCCGCATGTTCCTGGATGAAGGCAAAACGTGCTTCCGGGCGATTGCCCATCAGCCGCTCGACCGAATCGGAGGTTTCCTCGCGGTCCTCGGCCAGCACGACGACGCGCAAGAGATTGCGCTTGGCCGGGTCCATCGTCGTTTCCTTGAGCTGCGACGCCATCATTTCGCCGAGGCCCTTGAAACGGCTGATTTCGATCTTCCCCTTGCCCGTCAGCTCCTTTTTGATGATAGCGTCGCGATGCGCTTCATTGCGCGCATAGACCTGCTTGCTGCCCTGGGTCAACCGGTAGAGGGGAGGCACTGCCAGATAGAGATGGCCGCCTTCCACCAGTTTCGGCATCTGGCGATAGAAGAAGGTAATGAGCAGCGAGGCAATATGGGCGCCGTCGACATCGGCATCGGTCATGATGATGATCTTCTCATAGCGCAGATCATCATGCCGGTAATGGGATCCCGTTCCGCAGCCGAGCGCCTGGATGAGATCGGCCAATTGTTGATTGGCCGTGAGCTTGTCGCGGGTGGCGCTGGCGACATTGAGGATTTTTCCGCGTAGGGGCAGAACGGCCTGATTGGCCCGATCGCGTGCCTGTTTGGCGGAACCGCCGGCGGAATCGCCCTCGACGATGAAGATCTCGGAGCCCTGCGAGGCTGTATTGGTGCAATCGGCGAGCTTGCCGGGCAGCCGCAGCTTGCGCGTCGCGGTCTTGCGCGCCACATCCTTTTCGGCGCGCCGGCGCAGCCGTTCCTCGGCGCGTTCGACGCTCCAATCGAGCAGTTTCGCTGCATGTGAGGGCGAGGCCGCGAGCCAATGATCGAAGGCGTCCCGCAGGGGACCCTCGACAAGGCGCGAAGCTTCGGTGGTCATGAGCCGGCTCTTGTTCTGGCCCTGAAATTCCGGCTCGCGGATGAAGACAGAGAGAAGCGCCGCGGTCGAGACCATGACATCTTCATTGGTGAGGATCGAGGCGCGTTTGGTCTGGCCGATCCGCTCGGCATGATCCTTCAGCCCGCGCAGCAAGGCCCCGCGCAGACCCGCCTCATGCGTGCCGCCGTCCGGCGTCGGAATCGTGTTACAGAAGGAATGGACGAAGCCATCATCGTCCGCGAGCCAGGCGATGGCCCATTCGAGAGAACCATGCCCGCCCTCTTTCTCGATGCGGCCGGCAAAGATCTGTTCGGTGACGAGGCTTTTGCCCTCGATATCCTGGGTCAGATAATCCTTGAGGCCGCCCGGAAAATGCAGAACGGCCTCTTGCGGCACCGAACCGTCATGCGGGAGGAGGCTGGGAGCGCAATGCCAGCGGATCTCGACGCCCTTGAAGAGAAAGGCCTTGGCGCGCGACATTTTAAACAGACGCGCGGGTTTCAGATGCGCCTGTTCACCGAAAATCTGCGGGTCCGGCTTGAAGCGCACCTTGCTGCCGCGCCGGTTCTGCACCTTGCCGACTTCCTGCAATTTGCTCGTCGGAAGGCCGCGCGCAAAGGTCTGGCGATAGAGAATCTGGCCGCGTGCCACTTCGACCTCGAGCACCTCGGCCAAGGCATTGACGACCGAAACGCCGACGCCGTGCAAACCGCCTGAGGTCTGATAAGCGCCAGAATCGAATTTACCGCCAGCGTGCAGCGTCGTCATAATGACTTCGAGCGCGGATTTTTTCGGAAATTTCGGATGCGGATCGACCGGGATGCCGCGCCCATTGTCGATGACGGTCACGAAGCCGCCGGTCTCGCATGTGACATCAATGAAGGTCGCATGGCCGGCGACCGCCTCGTCCATCGCGTTGTCGAGCACTTCGGCGAAAAGATGGTGCAGGGCGGTCTCGTCCGTGCCACCGATATACATGCCGGGACGGCGGCGGACAGGCTCCAGACCCTCGAGCACTTCGATCGAGGCGGCGGTATAGCCGGCTTCGCCCGGCGTGCCGGAAGGCAGCGCGCGTGGAGTTTTGGGCGTTCCCTTATCCGCGCTCTTATCGGCTCCCTTGTCCGCGCCACGTGGGGCGGCTTTGCGAGCCGAGGTGCCGAAGAGATCGCCGGTTTTTGCCATCAAGTCCTATCCTAAAGCAGATCAATCCTTGTCGTGCTTTATCGCATGGCAACGCAAGGAAGGGAACAAAACAAAAACAGAATATCCCCATCTTCTCGGATGGAGGCTGGAGCATCAGACCCAAAACTGGCTCCCACTTTTGGGACCCATTTGATGCATTTTCAAAAAGGATAGAGCATCCAATAAAAAAGCACGGTCCCGAGGGACCGTGCTCATTGAGTTCATCAGGTCCTATCGAAAATCAATAGGAATAATACATGTCGAATTCGACCGGATGCGGGGTCATTTCGAAACGCATCACATCGGCCATTTTAAGCTCGATATAGCTGTCGATGAAATCATCGTGGAAGACGCCGCCGGCCTTGAGGAAGGCGCGGTCCTTGTCGAGATTGGCAAGGGCCTCGCGCAGCGAGCCGCAGACCGTCGGAATCTTCTTCAATTCCTTCGGCGGCAGATCATAGAGGTCCTTATCCATCGCCTGGCCGGGATCGATCTTGTTCACGATACCGTCGAGGCCCGCCATCAGCATGGCCGAGAAGGCGAGATAGGGATTGGCCATCGGATCGGGGAAGCGCACTTCGACGCGCTTGGCCTTGGGATTGGCGGTATAAGGAATACGGCAGGAGGCCGAGCGGTTACGCGCCGAATAGGCGAGCAGGACCGGGGCTTCATAACCGGGCACCAGACGCTTGTAGGAATTGGTGGACGGATTGGTGAAGGCGTTCAGCGCGCGGGCATGACGGATGATGCCGCCGATATAATAGAGGCATTCCTGCGAGAGGTCGGCATATTTGTTGCCGGCGAAAACAGGCTTGCCGTCTTTCCAGATCGACTGGTGCACATGCATGCCGGAGCCATTATCGCCGAAGACCGGCTTCGGCATGAAGGTCGCGGTCTTGCCGTAGCTCTGCGCCACCTGATGGATGCAGTATTTATAGATCTGCATATGGTCCGCCATGGTGGTGAGCGGGCCGAATTTCAGACCAAGTTCGTGCTGGGCCGACGCGACTTCGTGATGGTGTTTTTCAACCTTGGCGCCCATGGCCGCCATGGCGGCGAGCATTTCACCGCGCATGTCCTGCGCCGAATCCTGCGGCGGCACCGGGAAATAGCCGCCCTTGGTGCGGATGCGGTGGCCGAGGTTGCCGCCTTCATAGGGCGTATCGGTGTTGGAGGGCAGTTCCGAGCAATCGAGAACGAAACCCGTATTGTAAGGGTCGGCCTTGAAGCGCACGTCGTCGAAGACGAAGAATTCGGCCTCGGGGCCGAAATAGGCGACATCACCGATGCCGGAAGAAGCGGCATAAGCTTCCGCCTTCTTGGCGATGCCGCGCGGGTCACGGCCGTAGGGCTCGCCGGTCGAGGGCTCGAGAATGTCGCAGACGATGACCATGGTCGGCGCCGCGAAGAACGGGTCGATCGTCGCCGTTGTGGGATCGGGCAGAAGAGTCATGTCGGATTCATTGATCGCCTTCCAGCCGGCGATCGAGGATCCGTCGAACATCGTCCCTTCGGTGAAGATCTCTTCATCGATCATGCTGACGTCGAAGGTGACATGCTGCCACTTGCCGCGCGGATCGGTAAAACGAAAATCAACATACTTGATATCGTCTTCCTTGATCGCCTTGAGCACATCCTTGGCGGTCTTCATGCTTGCCTCTCGTGAAATGAATGAGTGAAGGTTGCGGGAAGTTGGAAGCACAATGGGTCAGATGGCGTCCAGGCCAGTTTCACCTGTTCGGATCCGCACCACGTCTTCGATGGAGGAAATGAAAATCTTGCCGTCGCCGATGCGGCCAGTGCGCGCTGCCTTGCGGATGGCGTCCACGACACCTTCGACAAAGGAATCGGGCACAATGACCTCGACTTTCACTTTCGGCAAGAAATCGACGATATATTCCGCGCCGCGATAAAGCTCGGTATGGCCCTTCTGCCGTCCAAAGCCCTTGGCTTCGGTTACGGTGAGGCCGGAAACACCGGCCGCATGGAGCGCATCTTTAACTTCATCGAGCTTGAACGGCTTGATCACGGCCTCGATTTTCTTCATCAGCCCTGGATTGGCGGCGGGAGCGTCAAAGCTCTCGAAGTGGCAATTTTCTTTGCTTCCTAGCACTTCAATCCCGAAACCACCATGCAAAAGTCGAAAAAATCCGGCTGAAATGAAAAAAATTGGATAAAGATTCTCATGATCGTTCTTGGCGGTTTATGACGCGTCCCGCGTTCGGGCGATCCGAGGCAGCGGACAGCAGGCCACAATAAAAAAGTCCGGCGGTGGGACGCCGGACTTCCTGGGATGGGATCAGAAGCAGGCCGATGACCCTCCGGCCCGAAGATCCTGATCACGAGTTCCTAGGGAGCAAAATAACCATCGGGTAGGCTTCCCTCTGTCCTACCTCGATTTCAAGCCTCGACTCTCAAAAACCGGGGCGATTATAGGCCCCGGCCTCCTCGGGTTCGGAGGTGGGTTTTATGGCCTCAATCGACCTCCGCCAGGACTGGTGTCCCGACCTTTTTCTCTTCCTCGACGATCGCGGGCTGTTCGGCCGGGATCAACGAGACGGTGACGCCGGTGCCGAGCAATTGCAGGGAAATCTCCTTGCCGTTGCCGAATTTGACACCATCGCGATAAGCACCGTGTTCGAGGCGTGCGAAGATGACATCTTCCCGCGCGCCAACGCCAAGGCGACTTTGCAGATCGCCGGTGAGCCCTTCAAGGCTTAATCGCGTATCGTACTGGACGCAGACCGCTGTCGTGCAGTCGCCGGCCACGGCCAGGCCGATGCTGCCCGAGGGGAAGCGGGTCGTAACGTATTTTTCGGACTCTCGCGCAGGCCGGGAGGCATACATTTCAAGCGAATAATCACACATTACGGTCACTCCTGATGTCTCGAGACAAACTTCCCCCTTCCACACACGCCAATCGTCATGCTGACGAGCGAGTGAGATGGTATAATGGAGCCGGATTAAGGGTGGCCCCCCTGAGCGGGAGGGGGTTGTGTGGAAGCCTCTCAGGGCCAGCCGGTCTTGCCGCTAGAACGATGCGGGCATGAGCCGCCGCATCAGGGACACAGACCACATTCGACGGACGCCGAATGTTCCACATCAGATCAGCAACGCATGAGCCCACAAATGGTTGCAGAGGAGTTCATGCCGTTCTGTCTTAAAGTCTATGCTATCCCTCTGACCTTGGCCGTCAAGCCAAAATCATCGGGAAAAAGATTAACTTTTGCGCATGCGGTGTGGCGATGAACGTCGCGAAACCGCATAAGCTGAGCGCATACATGGCCTTTGCATTCAGCCGCGCCAGAGTGGCTACGAGTTCAGCCGGTCGCGATCGGCAGGTCGTTGCGTCCGCCCCATTCGGTCCAGGAGCCATCATAAAGTCTGATGCCGCGCTGGCCGATGTTTTCGAGCGCCAGCAACAGGATCGCCGCGGTGACGCCCGAGCCGCAGGTGGTAATGACGGGCTGTTGCGGGTCGAAGCCGATCGCGCTGAACGCTTTTTCAATGTCCTGCGGTGATTTCAGCCGGCCTTCGGCGACGACTTCACGCCAGGGGAGATTGAGACTGTTGGGAATGTGACCGGAGCGCAGGCCCGCCCGGGGCTCTGGCACTTCACCCCGGAAACGCGGCGCGGCGCGGGCGTCGATGATCTGGCTCGTCTTGCCGGCGGAGGCTGCATTGACCGTGGCCGCATTGACGACCCCAGCACTGTCGAATGTGGGGGTGAAGGTGCGGGGCTTTGGCTGGACTTCCCCGCTTTCCACCGGCCGTCCCTCAGCGATCCATTGCGGCAGGCCACCTTCGAGGATTTTCACGTCGCGGGCGCCAAAAAGACGCAAGGTCCACCAGACGCGCGGCGCGCCCAGCAGCCCCGATGCATCATAGACGACGAGCCGGATATTTTCGGCAAGGCCAAGCTTGCCGGCCGCTTCAGCGAATTGCTCCGGCGAGGGGAGCATATGCGGCAGATCGGTCGTATGATCGGCGATGGCGTCTATGTCGAAATAGACGGCACCGGGAATATGCCGCGCGATATATTCCGCTTTCGCGTCGCGTTTCTCGTCGGGCATGAAGAATGTCGCGTCGATGATCGCGAGATCCTGCAAGGAGTTCGATTTGCCGAGTTCGGCGGCGAGCCATTCGGTCGAAACGAAGAAAGCCGGATCACCCATGCGTCTGTCTCCTCGACTTTACTTTGATCCTAAACAAAATCCGGTTTGATTGTCGGCTGGCGTTCGAGCCAGGAGGGCACTGGCAGGTTCTTGCCGCGCAGGAAGGCCGGATTAAAAAGCTTCGACTGATAGCGGGCGCCGGAATCGGCGAGGATCGTCACGATCGTGTGGCCGGGACCAAGTTCCTTCGCGAGCCGGATCGCGCCGGCGACATTAATCGCCGAAGAGCCTCCAAGCAAAAGGCCTTCATTTTCGGCGAGATCGAACAGGATCGGCAAAGCTTCCTCGTCCGGAATCTGGAAAGGAATATCGACCGGCACATTTTCGAGATTGGCTGTGATGCGGCCCTGGCCGATGCCTTCGGTGATCGAGGAGCCCGAGGATTTCAGGACACCATGGGCGTAATATTCATAGAGGGCGGCGCCGAGCGGATCGGCCAGGCCGATCTTGACCTCCGGCTTTTTCGCCTTCAGCGCCAAGGCGATGCCGGCGAGCGTCCCACCCGTGCCGACGGCGCAGATGAATCCATCGATTTTGCCTTCCGTCTGGTCCCAGATTTCCGGCCCGGTGGTTTCGAAATGGCCCTGGCGATTGGCCACATTGTCGAATTGATTGGCCCAGATCGCGCCGGCGGGATGCTCCTTGGCGAGCCTTTCGGCGAGGCGGCCAGACAATTTCACATAATTGTTCGGATCGGCATAGCCGACAGCCGGGACCTCGATCAATTCTGCGCCTTGCAGCCGCAGAAGATCCTTCTTCTCCTGACTCTGCGTCTCGGGGATGACAATGACGGTCTTGAAACCGAGGGCATTGGCCACGAGCGCGAGGCCGATACCCGTATTACCGGCCGTACCCTCGACAATTAAGCCACCGGGCTTCAGGGCGCCGCGTGCGATTGCATCCTGGACAATGGAGAGAGCGGCGCGGTCCTTGACGGAACCGCCGGGATTCATGAATTCGGCCTTGCCGAGAATGGTGCAACCCGTCGCCTCGGATGCGGCGCGGAGCTTGATGAGAGGCGTATGACCAATGGCCTCGATCACATTAGCGGCTGAACTCATGACTGCAGTCCTTTGCTTTTTGTCCATATAAGACCTCGCTCCGGCCGCTGTCGAGGTTACGTTACGCCCAGGCTGCCGTTCCGATTGGGTCTTTCGCA
Organism: Beijerinckia indica subsp. indica ATCC 9039; assembly: GCF_000019845.1. Lineage (NCBI taxonomy): Bacteria > Pseudomonadati > Pseudomonadota > Alphaproteobacteria > Hyphomicrobiales > Beijerinckiaceae > Beijerinckia > Beijerinckia indica. The sequence continues at coordinate 1,417,602 of NC_010581.1, forward strand.
AAATCCCACGCATTTTTTCTGGCCGGTGGAACCAAGATGCGCGTCGCCGGTTGATAAAATCGGCCGGCCTGCCAAGGCAATTCTCTAAGGCAAATTCAGGGGAATTTGTCGAGAAGAGAAACGGGAAGAGGCTGGCCGGCCGATCGCTAAAGGAGCATATGAATGGATAGGCCTTTGCAGATCGTTTTCCGTGACCTTGAGCACTCCGCCTCTCTTGAACATTTGATTCGAGAACGTGCCCAGCGCCTTGAGCACCTGTTTCGCCATATTATGGGCATGCGCGCCGTCGTCAGTCCCGCGCAAGGGTCCGAAACGGCGAAGAAAGCCTTGGCTTTGACGATTGAGGTGGAAGTACCCGGCCGTCCGTTGTTGATTGGGAAAGCGGAAGAGGCGAGGCACGATTCGAAAGGCGTTCCGATGGCGCTCGTGAAACATGCTTTCGAGGCCGTGCATCGCCAGCTCGACGCTATCGCCGATATTCGGCGCGGTCAGGTCAAACACCATGAGGGCATGGGCGAGACGGGTGTGATCAGCAAGCTGTTTCCGCAGCAGAATTACGGGTTTATCGAAGTCAGGGGAGCCGGCGATCTGTATTTCACCCGCAACGCCGTGCAACGCGGTGACTTTGATTCCATGGAGGTCGGCAATCAGGTCGTGATTACGCGTGCGACGACGGAAGGCCCGATGGGCCCGCAGGCGAGTTCCGTGCGGCGCGTCGAAAGTCTCTGATGAGATGTTTGCGTGAAAGGATGAATAGCCGAGGTGGGGATGATCATCCCCACCTTTATTTTTGAGCGTGACCACCTCACGCCCAAGGGGGCGGCAAGTTTTCACGCTGTTCCGTCACCGCTGGCAAGGCCCCGTGCCAGCCGAGCTTTCGTGTTTGCGCATAGCATACAATCCGTAGACCAGCCGCCACCATGCGCGCGCAAGAACTCTTCCATTGGAGCGATCTTGTGCACTTTTATGTGTGTGTCGAAAAAATCATGGTTCGACATCATAACGCCTATCAACGCGTATTCAGCGCGCTCCTTTTGGCGATGACGCTTCGCAAAGCCCAAGTTCATGAACGCGCGAAATGCACCCGCTGATTCGGTGACGGGAGCCATCTGAATCGGGAGCGATGACATTCTCCAGAGGCTGTCGAAAATATTTCTGGATGTGATGATCGCTGATACGCTTATGGCCATGCTCGCCGCCGCGTTTTTCGCGATTAAATATGAGTGAATCTGTCGCAGGCTCGCTCATAAAGAGCTTCGATGTGATAGGATTTTTAAACCGGGCTATGACCGAACCGTGAATTCTTCTGCGGCCTCCGCTATCGCGAACGGTGGATCAAGGGCGCAGTTTGATGAAAGACATCTTTCGTCAGCGTTGATTTGGTTTAGACTTGTGCCCCAATGGGGCAGGTGGAAGGTTTTCGGAAGCATGGCGGTCTATCGTGCGAGACCGAGAGATGGTGTGGCCTGGGTCACGGGGGCCAGTTCCGGCATCGGGCGGGCTGTGGCCATGGAACTGGCGCGGCGAGGCTACAGGGTCGCTGCCACGGCGCGGCGCAAGGGTGATCTCGAGGATCTTGCCGCCGCCATGCCGAATATCATCAGCTTTCCGGGCGATGTGACCGATCTCGCTGGCATGCGGGCGATGGTCAAACGCATTGAGCGTCAGCTTGGGCCTATCGCGCTCGCCTTTTTCAATGCTGGCGTCTATTTCATTCAGGAGCGCAAGGGGCTGGCGGCGGAAATCGCGTGGCGGACTTTCGAGGTCAATACGGGCGGCGTCCTGAATTGCCTCGATCCTTTGCTGCCGGAAATGCGTCGAAGACGCTTTGGGCAGATCGTTCTGAATGCCTCGCTTGCAGGTTATGGCGGCATTCCGGGTTCGCTCGCCTATGGCGCGAGCAAGGCGGCTTTGATTTCACTCGCCGAAACCTTGAAGCTGACGGAAGAGCGGGCCGGGATCAATGTCCAGGTCGTCAATCCGGGTTTCGTCGAAACGCCGATGACAGCTCCCAATGATTTCTTCGAGATGCCGTTCCTGATGGATGCCGATGGCGCCGCCAGAAGAATCTGCGATGGATTCGAAAGAGGCGGGTTCGAAATCACTTTCCCCAAGCGTCTTGCCTGGAGCTTCAAATTCGCCTGCCTGCTGCCTTATCCGCTGTTCTTTGCGATCATGCGGCGGGCGACGCGGCGCGTGCAATAAGTCACGCGTCGGGATCCTCGGGCGCAAGCTCCTTGAGGCTTTCGGCGATCACGCCTACTTCCGTCCAATCGAGAGGGAGTGGCGGCTGGCGTGCCTGCAGCAGCAAACCGTCCGGCGTCACAGTGCCAACGAAATCCTGATCGCTGGCGATGGGGCTCATATAGATTTCATCGACCTTGCTGGTGCCCGCCTTCACAGCCGTGAGAGCGCGCGACAGAGTGAGAGCCTCGCGCGGAGTGAAAACGAAGTTCAAGCCTTCCGAGAGGCTCAGGCGGATCATGGGGCCAAGGCCGCGGTGGGTGAAAGATTCTGCCGTGCTGCTCATGGGAGGCGGTCCTTCGGGATCGATTGTCCCGCTGGCGATACGCCTCTTTCAGCTCCTTGGCGAGGGCGAAACCGGAAGACCGCCGTTTCCGAGTCGGAAAGCGGCGGTCTCTCTTGCAAGATTATTCCGCTGCAGCAAGGTTAAGTCTTGCCGCGCGCGTCCAGCGGTTTTCCGGGACCGGCAGGCCGAGATGGCCGCGCAGGGTCGAATGGTCGTAGTCTTTCCGGAACAGGCCGCGTTGCTGCAGGAGCGGCACGACTTTTTCGCGGAACAGGGCGAAATCCTGCGGGCGCGCCACGCGCAGGATGAAGCCATCGGCGGCGTGGCCGGTAAACCAATGTTCGATCGAATCGGCGATCGTTTTGGGCGAGCCGACGAATTCCGTGCGCCATAAGCCGAAACGATGGGCCGCCGCGCGCAAGGTCAGTTTCTCCTCTCGGGCAATGCGTATGACACGTTCGGCATGGCCCTTATAGCTGTTGAGCGTGAGGCCGCTGACATCGGGGAAGGGCTCGTCCAAGGGATATTGCCGGAAATCATGATAATTGAAGAGCCGGCCCAATTGGACGAGGAGTTTTTCGAGGTCGAAGGCGCCCCGACGGGCCTCCTCGATTGCCTTGGCCTCTTCGTCCGTATCGGCGATGATCGGCGCAAGGCCCGGCAAGACCTTGATCAAATCGGGATCGCGCCCGAGCGCTGCCGCCCGCGCTTTCAGATCGGCATAATATTCTCGTGATTCCTCGAAAGATTCGGCACCCGCGAAGGTCGCTTCGGCGATGTGAGCGCCGAAATTGCGCCCCTCCTCACTGACTCCGGCCTGGAACAGGACCGGCTGTCCCTGAGCCGAGCGGCTGAGGGCCAGCGGGCCGGCGACCGAGAAAAACTCGCCCTTATGATTGAGCGCATGCTGTTTGGATTTGTCGAGGAAAACGCCGCTCACCTTGTCGCGGGGGAAGGCATCATCCTCATAACTGTCCCAAAGACCTTGGACCACATCGACGAATTCGCGCGCGCGGCGATAGCGCAGCGAATGTTCGAAATGGTCCTCGCGGCTGTAATTGCGCGCGGCGCCCTCGAGGCCGGTCGTGACCACGTTCCAACCCGCACGGCCCCGGCTGATGAGATCGAGCGAGCCGAATTGGCGCGCGACATTATAGGGCTCCCAATAAGAGGTGGTGAGGGTGCCGACGAGGCCGATTTTCGACGTCGAAACCGCCAGCGCCGAGAGCAGAGTGAGCGGTTCCAGCCGATTCAGGAAATGCGGTGCCGTGTCCGGCGTGATGAAGGGGCTGTCGACGATGAAGACGAAATCGAATTTCGAAGCCTCGGCCAGCCGGGCGTTTTCAATATACCAATTGATGTCGATGCTGGCGTCGCCGGGGAGAGCGGGATCGCGCCAGGTGGAATGGTCCGTCGCGACCCCTTCGAGAATGGCGCCGAGCTTGAGTTGCCGGCCTTGTTGCGCGCTCATGCCTGATCTCCTCTCGTGAAAAGCGTGGAACTATGCGGTCCAGAGAAGATCAGTCTATAATATCTATGTTATAACTCGTGTATGAGTAATTCTGAACCTGCCCTTGAGCGGACGGCATGAATGGGTCGAAGGTGAGCATTCGACGCAAAAGCAGCGATTTCCTTGCGAATTTTTTTGTTTTAAAGGGAGAACCATCGCGACGGTCCAATGAGGCCGCATATCCCTGGCCGGTGCCGGCGTTCTCGAAATTTTCGGACGTCCTTCCTATTTTGCAATGAATAGCGCCGCCAAACCTTGGATGACCGGGAGTATCGCCATGAATGCCAAAGTCGAAGTCGGTCAGCCGGCGGCCAATTCCTTTTTCGCCGCGAATCTCGCCGATGCCGATCCTGAAATCGCCAAGGCGATCGAACTCGAACTCGGCCGCCAGCGGCATGAAATCGAATTGATCGCGTCGGAAAATATCGTCTCCAAGGCCGTGCTCGAGGCGCAAGGCTCGATCATGACGAATAAATATGCCGAAGGCTATCCGGGCAAACGCTATTATGGCGGCTGTCAATTCGTTGATATTGCCGAAAATCTGGCGATCGAACGGGTCCGCAAATTGTTCGACTGCCAATTCGCCAATGTGCAGCCCAATTCCGGCAGTCAGGCGAATCAGGCGGTCTTTCTCGCCCTTTTGCAGCCGGGCGACGTTTTCATGGGCCTCGATCTCGCGGCCGGAGGCCATTTGACTCATGGCTCGCCGGTTAATTTGTCTGGTAAATGGTTCAAGGCGGTCTCCTATGGCGTGCGTCAGTCAGACCATTTGATCGATATGGACGCGGTCGAGGCTCTCGCCAAGGAACATAAGCCGAAACTGATCATCGCCGGCGGCTCTGCCTATCCCCGCCATTGGGATTTCGCCCGTTTTCGCGCGATCGCGGATTCGGTCGGCGCCTATTTCTTCGTCGATATGGCGCATTTCGCCGGTCTCGTCGCCGGTGGCGCGCATCCCTCTCCCTTTCCGCATGCGCATGTCGTCACCTCGACCACGCACAAAACCTTGCGCGGCCCGCGCGGTGGCCTTGTCCTCACCAATGACGCCGACATTGCGAAGAAGATCAATTCCGCCGTTTTCCCCGGTCTTCAGGGTGGCCCTTTGATGCATGTCATCGCCGCCAAGGCGGTTGCTTTTGGCGAGGCCCTGCGGCCCGATTTCCGTTTGTATGCGCAGCAGGTGGTGGTGAATGCGGGCACGCTCGCCTCGCGGCTGGTCGAAAAAGGATTCGCGATTTCGTCCGGTGGCACGGACAATCATTTGATGCTCGTCGATCTCCGGCCAAAGCAATTGACCGGCAAGGCGGCGGAAGCAGCCCTTGGGCGCGCCTCGATCACCTGCAACAAAAACGGCGTGCCTTTCGATACGGCGAGCCCTTTCGTGACCTCAGGGATCAGGCTCGGCTCGCCGGCGGCGACCTCTCGTGGTTTCGGCACCAAGGAATTCCAGGACGTGGCGGATCTCATCGCCGAAACCCTGGATGGGCTCGCCAAGAATGGCGAGGAAGGCAATGCTGCCGTTGAGGCCAGTGTCAAGGAGCGGGCTATTGCCCTGACCCAGCGCTTCCCCATCTATTGAGCGTAGCAACGCTTATTCTTATACCAACGGTCATGATCAATGACCGTTGGACCACTCTTGAATTTTCGCCATCGCTTTGAAAAAGCGAAAATTCAAGAAAGGAACCAAAGGTCGTTCTTCACGACCTTTGGTATTAGAGGAAGGATGTTTCACCCGCCCATGCTTTCGCGCGGCTCTGGCATGCAGCCGATCGTCTCTCCCGACAGTGAGACCGATACGCATTATATGGCCGAGGCCTTGGCGTTGAGCCAGCAAGGTCTCGGCCGTACAGCGCCCAATCCTTCGGTCGGGGCAATCATCGTCAAGGACGGAAAGATCGTCGGACGCGGTTGGACTCAGCCGGGAGGGCGGCCGCATGCCGAGACCGAGGCTTTGGCCGAGGCAGGGGATGCGGCGCGTGGCGCGACGCTCTATGTCACTTTGGAACCGTGCAGCCATTTTGGTGTCACGCCGCCTTGTGCCTCGGCGATCATCGCGGCGGGCGTCGCCCGCGTGGTCTGCGCGCTGGAAGATCCAGATCCCCGAGTGTCGGGGCGGGGCTATCGCATGTTGCGGGAAGCCGGCATTGCCGTGACTCATGGCGTGCTGGAAGCCGAAGCACGCCGCGCCAATCTCGGCCATATCCGGCGCGTGCAGGCTCAGCGCCCGATGGTGACCTTGAAACTCGCCATGACCGCTGACGGCTTCGTGGCCAGCACGGCGCCACGAGAAGGGCAGGCACCCCGGCTCAAAATCACCGGCGCGGCCGCCAATGAGCACGTCCATCGGATGCGTGCCCAGCATGATGCCATCATGATCGGCATCGGCACGGCGCTAGCCGATGATCCCATGCTGACGGTGCGGCTGTCAGGCCAGGAGGAGATGGGTAAAGCGGAGATGGGTAAAGTGGCGGCCAGGCCGCGGCGCATCGTGCTCGACAGCCATTTACGCCTGCCGCTCCAATCCCATCTCGTGCAGACTGCGGCCGATTATCCAACCCTTGTGCTGACGCGTGACGATGCCTCCGCCGAGGCCATGGCCCGGCTGCGCGAGGCCTCCGTCGTGGTCGAAACGCTTGAAAGCGCGCAAAGCACGCCATCGCTTGATCTTTCCGCTGCCTTGCAGCGTCTCGCCTCTCTCGGCCTGACACGGATTTTCTCTGAAGGGGGACCGCGTGTCGCGGAATCCTTGATTGGTCAGCATGCCGCCGATGAGGTGATCCTGCTCGAATCGCCGGCGATTCTGGGTGCTGGCGTGGAGGGCCTTTCTCCCCGGGCGCGCGCCATTCTGGGTAACCTTACCCTTTATCGTCCTGCCGAGACACGGATGATCGAAGAGGACCGCCTCACCCGCTATGAAAGGATTGATTGATCATGTTCACGGGGCTCATCAGCGATGTCGGTGAGGTTGGCGCGGTCGAGGAACGCGGACAATTGCGGCGCCTGCGGATTTTCTGCTCCTATCCGGCGGAAAGCGTGGTGCTCGGCGCTTCGATTGCCTGCAATGGACCGTGCCTGACGGTGGTCGCCTTCGATCAGGAAAAGAGCAGCAACCGTATCTGGTTCGAAGTCGATGTCGGCGCGGAAACCTTGGCGCGCACGACGGCCGAACATTGGACGCCCGGCACGAAACTCAATCTCGAACGCTCGCTGAAAGTCGGCGATGAGCTCGGCGGCCATATTGTGACGGGCCATGTGGATGCGGTGGCGGAGATCACGGCCATTGATGATTTCGACGGGATGCGGCGTTTTTCCATCCGCGTGCCCGAGTCGCTGGCGCGTTTCATCGCCGAAAAAGGCTCGGTCAGCCTTGATGGCACGTCACTGACTGTCAATAGTGTCGAGGGCAATGTATTTTCGGTGCTGTTGATCCCCCATACGCTGGCCGTGACCACCTGGGGTGGCAAACAAGTGGAAGATCGTGTCAATCTCGAAGTCGATCTCATGGCTCGCTATGCCGCCCGCCTGACCGAAACATCGTAAATTTTTTAAGAAAATGGCGTTAAAGCGGGAGGGATAAGAAGAGAGGCGGCGCGTGGAAACGGTTGTCAGTATCCTGATTTTTCTTGTGGCTGTTGTGGTCAGCGGCTCGCTCTCGCGCCTGTTACCCCTTCCAGTTCCGCTGCCCCTCGTGCAGATCGCGCTTGGCGCTTTGATCACGGATGTGACCAGCCTTGGTGTCACTCTCGATCCAGAAATTTTCTTTTTGCTGTTCCTGCCGCCGCTATTGTTCCTGGATGGCTGGCGCATTCCCAAGGAAGGCCTGTTCCGCGACAAGGGCACAATTCTCGAACTGGCCCTGGGGCTCGTCGTCTTCACGGTGGTCCTTGTCGGTTTCTTCGTCAATTGGATGATCCCGGCCATGCCGCTGGCCGTTGCTTTCGCGCTTGCCGCCATCGTCTCGCCGACAGATCCGATTGCCGTCTCGGCTCTCGCCTCCAGGGTGCCGATCCCCAATCGCATGATGCATATTCTCGAAGGCGAATCCCTGCTCAATGACGCCTCGGGCCTCGTTTGCATGCGTTTTGCCGTGGCGGCGGCGCTGACCGGCCAATTCTCGCTGACCCAGGCTTTTGGCACTTTTCTCTGGCTGGCGATTGGCGGTATCGCGATCGGGGTCGGCGTGACCTGGATCGTCACCAAGGTGAAATATTGGATAGCGCGTCTGGTTGGCGAGGATACCGGGGCACAAATCCTGATCAGCCTCTTGATCCCCTTTGGCGCCTATCTGCTCGCTGAACATTTCCATTGTTCCGGCATTCTGGCGGCCGTCGCCGCCGGCATCACCATGAGCTATGTCGAGCAGTCCGGGCACATTCTCGCCATTACCCGCGTCCGCCGCAGCACGGTTTGGGATACGGTGCAATTTACCGCCAATGGCATTATTTTCGTTTTGCTTGGCGAGCAATTGCCGGAAATCGTCAATGGCGCCACGCGGGTCGTGCGTGAGACGGGCCATCACGATCCGATCTGGCTGCTGGTCTATATTTTGGCGATCAATCTCGCCTTGGGGGTCTTGCGTTTCGCCTGGGTCTGGTTGTCCCTGCGTTTCACTTTGTTTCGGGCTTCCCGCCAGGGTTATCCCGTCAAGATCCAAACCATGCGTGTGGTGTCCTGCGTCTCGTTAGCCGGTGTACGCGGGACGATTACACTTGCTGGTGTTCTGACCCTGCCGTTATCGATGCCGGACTGGTCACCCTTTCCGGCGCGCGATCTTGCCATCTGCCTGGCCGCCGGCGTGATTGTCATTTCCCTGATCGTGGCGGGTGTGGGTCTGCCGCCACTGCTCAAGGGGCTGGAACTGCCGCCCGAAACGTCGCATCGAGAAGAAGAAGATCACGCCCGTATTGCCGCCGCGGAGGCCGCGATCAGGGCGATCGAGCGCGGGCAACATGATTTGAGCCAGGGCCGTACCGACGCGGATCTTTATACGAGCGCGGGCTCCCGCATCATGGCCTTGTATCGTCAGCGTATCGAGGGGCGTTCCAAGAAGGGTGCGGAAGCCGATCTCGTCAAAAAGACCGAGGAGGTCGAACGCCAGCTCCGCCTCGCGGGCCTGCGGGCTGAGCGAGACGAGCTCTATCGTATCGCGCGTGCACGCAAACTATCAGATGAAACCGTCCGCAGATTGGTGCGGGAAATCGACTTGCAGGAAACGCGTTTCAGCGCGTCATGACCGGCTTCGTTGCGGAATGGCCGCGCTTGTCAGGAGTAGACAGCCGCGACCTTGATCTGTCCCTCGTTGTTCAAGACCTGGAGCGACACATCATTGTCGTTCCGGCGGAGCATCAAGTCTACCGCTGATCGACCGAGGTGAAGATTGTGGAGGGTCACTTCATCGAGGAATGGTGGCAGGCGCGGATTGTTGAGCAGGATTTCGTTGCGATCGGGATCGAATTCCAATCCGAGGGACGATTGGAGGAGCAATAGCGGCGTGCCCGCGGCCCAGGCCTGTGGCGAGCAGGCGACCGGATAGAGTGTCGGCCCGCGTCCGCGCCCACGTTGAAAACCGCAATAGAGTTCGGGCAGGCGCCGCAGCTCCATGTAACACGCGGCATCGAACAGACTTTTGAACACACGATCGATCGCGCTCTTGTAGCCATAGCGCGCGAAGCCGGCCGCGATCAGGGAATTATCGTGCGGCCAGACCGAGCCATTGTGGTATGAGAGGGGATTATAGCGGTACTCTTCGCGCGCCACCGTGCGAATACCCCATCCGGAAAAGAATGATGGTCCTGTCAGATCGCGCATGACCCTTGCGGCATGTTCAGGCGCGGCGATTCCGCTGAACAGAACCTGCCCGGCATTGGAGGTCCGCACCCGGCACGGCCGCTTCTCCCGATCGAGCGCCAGAGCATAAGTGCCAATATCTTCACACCAAAACGCTGACTCGAAGCGTTGGGCGAGCTTTGTCGCCTGAGCGTCGAGCATTTCGCTCCAGGCATATTTGCCAAGCCGCCGCGCGCTCCGTGCGATCAGGCGCTTTGCGGCATAGACATAACCCTGGACCTCGCAGAGCGCGATCGGACCTTGCGCGAGGGAACCGTCGGCATGGAAAACTGCATCATGAGAGTCCTTCCAGCCCTGATTGGCCAGCCCCATTTCGTCGGCACGCTGATATTCGACAAAGCCGTCATGGTCCGGATCGCCCAATCCGTCGATCCAACCAAGCGCGGCTTCGATGTTGGGCCATAGTTCGCGCAGGGTCTCGATGTCGCCGGTTTGCTCGGTGTAGAGCCCGGCCAGCATCACGAAGAGAGGCGTTGCATCCACGCTGCCATAATACAGGCCGAACGGAATTTCACGCAGAGCCGCGAGTTCGCCGCCGCGCATCTCGTGCAGGATTTTGCCGGGCTCGGCATCGGCAAACGGATCGAAATCGACGGCCTGATAAGCGGCGAGGCGTCGGAGTACGCCTTTGGCAACCCTGGAATCGCACCACAGCATTTGCATCGCGGTGATGATCCCGTCGCGGCCGAATGTCGTCGAATACCAGGGAATGCCGGCGTAAGGGTAGGGACCCTGCACCGTATCGGTCATGAGCATGGAGAGGTCGGCCAGAGAGCGACGCATCACCTCGTTGAAAATATTGTTTGAACTGGTGATCGTGGCCACGCTGTGGCTTGTGATCTTTTGCTTGTAGAAGGCCGCGCGCAGGCTCTTATTGAACGGCGGAGGATTGCTGATTGCGAGTGTGTGGTCGCAATTGATTGTGACATAAAGCGACCGGGATTCACGAGGTTGAAGTTCAAATTCATAAGCGGCCCGGTGACTCGAGAGCTGTGCTGGCGCGGGATCGAACAAGAGTTCCATACTACGCTGAGTGCCATCAAGGCCGAGGTAAGTCAGCGTGACTTCGGAGTTGCTGCAAATCTCTGCGGTCGTGGTGCCACGATGCGCGCGATGTAACCCTCGCACCTCGAACAAATCCGCGAAGTCGCTGGCGAATTCAAAGGTAAGTTGGACCAGGAAGGGATGATCATCGTGGTTTTGCATGCGCAGACGCTGATAGGCGGCGCCCCGCCAAAGAAAAACCGTGCGCACGACATGCAGCATGTCCTTCGCCAAGACCAGTTTCTGGTCGACATAGATGTCTGGGTTCGTCAAATCGACGGTGAGCATGGAATTGTCATCGCGGACGTCCGAGCCGAGCAGCAGCGGTGGGCTCCCGTTGAGCAGCATTTCTAAGTGTGACAGATAGCGCGTATCGAAAAAGAAAATTCCGTCCGGGCCTCCCGGCGTCGCGCCAATGTCGCCATGGCTGTCGAGCACCGCGAAGGCGTCGCCGTATTTGAGCGTGCGGCGAGGCCGAGTGGGAGATTCAGTCCCCTTAATGTAAAACGGGGTCTCCTCAACATCCTCAGTCAGGATTGCGGTTTGTTCCTGCTTAAGCAAGGTGAAGCCTCGAAGTTTTCTCGCATTTTTCGTCGGAGGGGAGAGGCTGTCTATCCTGCCTCTCATGGACCGCAAATTTGGAAGACGCGAGCAGTGATCGATAGATGTTGACGTAATCCATGGCCATGCGCGTGGCGGAGAAGCGCTGCTCGAAACGCCGGCGCACCTTTTTCCGATCGAGCGCAAGGACGCGCGGCAACGCCGCGATCGCTTCTTCTATGGTCTCCACAATGATCCCGGTGACGCCGTCCTCGACAATCTCCGGGACCGAGCCGCAACGGAACGCCAGAACCGGCGTCCCACAAGCCATGGCCTCGATCATGGAGAGCCCGAAGGGCTCTGGCCAATCGACAGGAAACAGCAGCGCCTGTGCCGCACCGAGAAATTGGGTCTTCTGACGCTCGTTGATCTCGCCGATGAATTCGACCCCGGGGCCGTGGAGCAGCGGTTCGATCTGGGTCCGGAAGTAGGCCTCGTCGGCGCGATCGACCTTGGCGGCGATCTTGAGTGGAATCCCCCACGCACGCGCAATCATAATGGCGCGGTCCGGCCGCTTCTCGGGGGAGATCCTGCCGAGAAATGCGACATAGCTGCCGCCTCGTTTCGTGACCGGGCGATGGAGCTTCAGCGGAAGTCCATGGTAAACGGTTGCCGCGAAATTTGCGTCTGGCAGCTGGAGACGCTGATCGTTGGAAATCGAGACCAGCGGCATGGTGCTGAAACCCCGATAAAGCGGGATCAAATCGGGCAGATCCTGCCGCCCGTGCAATGTGGTGACCGTGCGGCTGGCGATGGGCTTGAACAGCGGGAAATGGAACTGGTCGATATGGAAATGCAGAATGTCGAAGTCATCGTAGCGCTGGCGTACGTGATCGAGCATCAGCATGTAATAGGGGACGGTATCACGGATATTGGTGTCAAGTCGGAGCGCCGTGGGCACGCAGGGGACCAGCTTGGCTGCCGTGCTTGAATCTCCGCTCGCGAACAGAGTCACATCATGCCCGAGCGCCACCAACTCCTCAGTCAAATAGGAGACCATCCGTTCGGTGCCGCCGTAAAACCGTGGAGGCACGCTCTCGATCAAGGGTGCTATCTGCGCGATCTTCATTTTTGTCATTCTGGCCCGACCTTATTATTTTTGGGCCGCCGCAGACGCGTGAACCACTCAACACCCTGAAGGTTCCGTAAGCTTGTTCTTAAGCTTGATAGTGATCTGTTACGCTTCTTGAGGGAGCAGGGCGCCCGCGTGTTTCCTCTCACGCGTGACCGTCTCCCCCTCTATCGGCGTACCCGTGATCAATGAATCGCTTGGACAACAGGCTTTGGTTTTGATGGGGCAGCTTGGCGCAGCGGTTCAAACTCTTCCGCTGTCAATGTTTCCTTCTGAATGAGCAGCGCCACTCCGGCTTCGAGATCATGCCGGCGCCTCTCGATAATCTCGCGGGCCTGTGTGCCGGCGGCTTCGACCAGGTCGCGAACGGCAAGATCGATCTCTCTGGCCGTCGCTTCCGATGCGCTCACGATCTGATCCTGAACGGGAGTCAGGAAGAGCTGTGGCCGAGGCGCATAAGTGCGTTGGCCCACCGCTGCGTCCATGCCATATTTCGTGACCATCTCGACGGCGATCTCGGTGGCGCGCTGCAGATCGTCGGCCGCGCCGGTCGAGACATCGCCATCAAAGATCAGTTGCTCGGCGGCACGGCCGCCCATGAGCACGGTTATGCGTTTTTCGAGATCGCTTTCGGCGAGCAGAAAACGATCCTCGGTTGGCCGCTGCATGGTGTAACCCAAGGCACCGACGCCACGCGGAATAATCGAAACTTTGTGTACCGGGTCGATCCCCGGCAGGCTGGCCGCCACCAGGGCGTGACCCATTTCATGAAACGCGACGCGTCGGCGCTCTTCCACGCTCAGCACTCTGCTCTTTTTCTCGATGCCGGCGACGATACGCTCGATGGCGGCATTGAAATCGTCAGAGGTTACGGCGTCGGCATTGCGCCGCGTTGCGGCGATCGCCGCTTCGTTGATGAGATTGGCAAGGTCCGCGCCGGTGAAGCCGGGGGTCAGCCCCGCCACTTTGTCGAGATCGACATCCTTGTCGAGGCGGATCTTGCGAATGTGAACTTGGAGAATGGCAAGGCGGCCCGTTCGGTCAGGCCGGTCCACCAGCACCTGCCGGTCGAAGCGGCCGGCGCGGAGCAAGGCGGGATCGAGGACCTCCGGCCGGTTGGTCGCGGCGAGCAGGATGACTCCGACGCTTGGATCAAAGCCATCGAGTTCGGCAAGAAGCTGATTGAGGGTTTGCTCCTTCTCATCATAGCCGCCAAAACCGCCCACGGTGCGGCTGCGACCGAGCGCGTCGAGTTCGTCGATGAAGATAATGCAGGGGGCAGCCTTACGGGCTTGCTCGAAAAGGTCACGCACGCGGGCCGCTCCAACGCCCACGAACATTTCGACGAATTCGGAGCCGGAAATCGAAAAAAACGGCACACCGGCTTCACCCGCGACGGCGCGGGCGAGCAAGGTCTTTCCGGTTCCCGGCGGCCCGACAAGGAGGATGCCCTTGGGCACCCGTGCGCCGAGCCTGCCATAGGATTGCTGGTCCTTCAGGAAGGAAACGACCTCCCTGAGCTCGAACTTTGCTTCTTCGATTCCGGCGACATCGGCGAAGGTGACTTTGGTATCCGTCTCAACATAGATCTTGGCGTGCGATTTACCGATTGACATGAGACCGCCAAACCCTTGGCGCTCGGCGAGACCGCGGATCATGAAGACCCAGATCAGATAGAAGGCGAGGGCCGGAACAATCCAGGACAGAAGCGTCAGTAGGAATCCGCCGGATGGCACCCCGGTTACAGAAACGCCATGGGCCGCAAGCTTATCGGCAAGCTCGGCATTGACGCGGGTGGTGACGAATTCCTTTTTGCCGCTCGGCAAGGGCTCCTTCAAGGTCCCTTGGATTGTATCCTGGCCGACCATAACCTCGGCGACTTTGTTCTCGATCACCAGCTGATCGAACCTGCTGAATGGGATTGTCTCGACCTGTGAATAGCTTGCAAAGACCCATTGCATAAGCAAGACGCCGCCGATGGCGGCGAAGATGTACCAGATTATGATGTCACGCTTACTGAGAGACGGTTCGTCGGCCATGGCTGTCCTGCTTGGTGGATGGCGAGCGCGGTCGAGATGCAAAACCAACCTGTAAGGAAATGGTTCAGTTCGCGGACAAGCCCAGCCCTGGCAACTGGCAGAGCACCAAAGAAAAAACCTTCCGCGCGTCATCGGGCATGCGGAAAATTTCGATCTTCATGCAACCGGTTGCTTTTTACAGCGTCGGCAAAGTCTCTGCTCGGATCTCGCGAACCGCCTGGGTGAGCGCATCGATGTCCGAGAATGTATTGTAGAGCGCGAGCGAAGGCCTGACGGTCGCCTCCAGGCCGAAGCGGCGCAGGATCGGCTGGGCACAATGATGTCCGGCGCGCACGGCTATGCCCTTGCGGTTCAACGCCTGTCCCACCTGCTCGACCTTGATGCCATCGAGCACGAAGGACACAACGCCGGCCTTTTCCTTCGCCGTGCCGATGATCCGCAAACCTTGGATCTCGGACAGGCGCAAGGTGGCATAGGTGAGCAAATCATGCTCGTGCCGCGCGACATTCTCCATGCCCAACCGTTCGAGATAATCGAAGGCCGCGCCAAGACCGACCGCATCGGCAATATTGCCCGTGCCGGCCTCGAAACGCGCCGGCGAAGGCTGATACTCGGTCTTCTCGAAAGTGACGTCCTTGATCATATTGCCGCCGCCTTGCCAGGCCGGGCTGTTTTCGAGCACCGATTGTTTGCCATAAACGACACCGATGCCGGTTGGGCCGAATACTTTGTGGCCGGATAGCACATACCAATCGCAATCAAGCGCCTGAACATCGACCGGCATATGCGAGACCGCCTGCGCCCCATCGACCAGCACATGCGCGCCATAACGCCTTGCCATGGCAACCATTTGCTGAGCCGGTGTCACAGTGCCGAGCGCGTTCGACACTTGCGTGAAGGAGACGAGCTTGGTGCGATCGCTAAGCAGTTTCTCATATTCTTCGAGAATGACCTGACCATCATTATCGACGGGAACCACTTTCAGCTTGGCGCCTTTCTCGGCGCAGAGCATCTGCCAGGGGACAATATTGGCGTGATGTTCGAGCCAGGTGATGATGATTTCATCGCCCGCGCGAATGTTTCCGCGCCCCCAGCTTTGTGCGACGAGATTGATACCCTCGGTCGAACCGCGCACGAAGATGATTTCGTCCACGGAGGCTGCCTTCAGGAAACGTCGGGTCTTTTCCCGCGCACCTTCATAGGCATCTGTCGCGCGCGCCGCGAGTTCATGCGCGGCGCGGTGGATGTTGGAATTCTCATGCCGGTAGAAGGCCGAAAGGCGGTCGATGACCGCATTCGGTTTCTGCGTGGTCGCCGCATTGTCGAGCCAGATCAGCGGATGGCCGTTGACCACTTGATGCAGGATCGGAAAATCTGCCCGAGCGGCCTTGGCGTCGAAACCGGAATGGTTCGGCGTGGGCACATGCGGATCTGTCTGCGGCTTCGCTGATTGGGGAAAACCCGAATTGCCGTCGAGAAAATAATAATTGGGCTCCACGCCCTTGGAACCAATGGCGGGAGGAATCCCGTCAAGGCTCGGCTGGGGCTGGCTCGAGGTGCCGAGGAGGTTTTTCAGTTCGGCATCGCTCGGGAATGTCTCCGCCAAGGGCGGAATAGGAGCCAGACCAAGCGTATCCACACCCAGCGTGCCATAGCCTGGGAGGGACGAAGGGACGGCGCCGAAACCGCCTAGGGGCGAGCCCCCGGGAGGAAGACCCGTGCCGCCAGGAGGCAACGAGGTGAAGGAAAGCGAGGATACCGGCTGTTCAGGGGCGGCGACCGGCGCGGAGGCCACGGCGAGGCCGAGATTGGGTGGGGATGGCGGCGGCGCGCCGTAACCGCCGAGCGCTACTCCTCCCGGGGGAACACCTGTGCCGCCGGGCGGCAAGGAAGAGACCGGCAAGGGAGGCGTCGGAACCGGAGAAGCGGGCGGGGAGACGGTGGGAATATCGAGGGGCGCATTGGGGGATACTGTTCCTTGATGAAACAGCTCCCCGGCGATCCGAGCCAGAAGGTTCGGATCGAGAGGCGCCACCTGATTGTTATCAGGGATAATTGTAGGCATGGTACTTATCAACCTCGACATCTTCGAGCACCGCCAGCGCGTCATCGGTCAGAACCGCGAGCGAGCAGTAAAGGGAAACCAAGTAAGAGGCGATTGCCTTATGGTTGATGCCCATGAAGCGGACGGAGAGGCCGATGCTTTGTTCACCCGGAAGATTGGGCTGGAACAGACCGATGACTCCCTGACGCGCCTGACCAGTGCGCAGGAGAAGGATCTTGGTCTTGCCGTTCTCGAACTTGATCTTGTCGCTCGGCACGAGCGGAATACCGCGCCAGGTGATAAACTGCGAGCCGAACAGGGACACTGTTGGCGGCGGCACGCCGCGGCGGGTGCATTCGCGCCCGAAAGCGGCGATGGCGGTCGGATGCGCGAGGAAGAAGGCGGGCTCCTTCCAGACCTTGGTCAAAAGCTCGTCAAGATCGTCGGGCGTCGGCGCCCCGGTCCGCGTCGAGATCTTTTGGGAGGACGCGACATTGCCCAACAGTCCATATTCAGGATTGTTGATGAGTTCGCTTTCCTGGCGCTCTTTGATGACCTCGATGGTCAGGCGGAGCTGCTCGGCGATCTGATTATGCGGGACGCTATAGAGGTCAGAAACACGCGTATGAATGTCAACGACGCTGTTGACGGCGCTGAGCATGTATTCGCGCGGCGCTTCTTCGTAATCGACGAAAGTCTGCGGCAGTTCGCGTTCATCTCGGCTCGAACAATCAACGCTGATCCGAGACGCATCCTTGACCCGGTTGAGACGGAAAATACCAGCTTCAACCGGTACCCATTGGAGACAATGCACCAGCCAACGCGGCGTGATGATCGACATCTGGGGGACGGTTTTCGTCGCATTGGCTAATTGCCGTG
This sequence comes from Beijerinckia indica subsp. indica ATCC 9039, assembly GCF_000019845.1. Lineage (NCBI taxonomy): Bacteria > Pseudomonadati > Pseudomonadota > Alphaproteobacteria > Hyphomicrobiales > Beijerinckiaceae > Beijerinckia > Beijerinckia indica. The sequence continues at coordinate 1,435,167 of NC_010581.1, forward strand.
CGGCGACGTCCCCGAGCGCTGTCGGGATCGTTGTGTCGTCTGTCATTCTGAATGGATCTCATGTTGCGGGTGGGTATCGCCCACGAAGAGGCTCTGACCCGGAGACTTGGAAAGTGAAGAGGAGTAGAGAATCACTTTCGTAAAGACAGTTGCAATATAGGCGAATTACTTCTCCTGAAAAGAGAATAACATTCTCTTTTTTATTTACATTTACTATTTTAATACAAGGAATATAGACTTTAAGTGGAGTAGAATATTCTATGAATAATTTTTGACGACCTTATGAGAGTTTGTGGGGAAGATCTCCAGGCGATCCGGATCGTCGCTTGTTATTCGAGCTTTAAAATCAAGCAGATGAGCAAAATATAAGCTATTCCTTTTAGGAATAATAGATTCAACCTGAAAAACCACAGGCAAGAGGCCTCCTTGAAAATTTAATATGCTCATAAATTGAGCGGTTCGGGGAAGTCCTCTTGACTATGGGCAATTACCCATATTTGATGCTCGCCATTCCGTGTCTGGTCATCCGCTGCGGTGGAGTCCCTTACGATTGAACTGGCAAGCCCATGCCCAATAAATCAATCCATTATGCTTGGATCGTCGCGGCCGTCACCTTTCTGGTTCTGTTGATCGGCGCCGGCATACGCGCCACTCCCGGCGTTTTGATCTTGCCGTTGCAACAGGAATTCGGCTGGTCGAATGCGCAGATCAGCGGCGCGATCGCGATCAATATTCTGCTCTATGGTCTTGTTGGACCTTTCGCCGTTGCTTTGATGGAGCGTTTTGGCCTGCGCGCGACTGTTTGCGCGGCTCTTGGCCTCCTGAGTGTGGGCGTCGGATTGACAATCTTCATGACGGCGCCCTGGCAATTGACTTTGCTTTGGGGGCTCGTTGTCGGGCTGGGGTCCGGCATGGTCGCCATGGTTCTCGGCGCGACGGTCGCGGAGCGCTGGTTTGTCCAGAGACGCGGTTTGATCCTCGGCCTTTTGACGGCGAGCAGCGCCACGGGTCAGCTTGTGTTTCTTCCTCTCCTGGCTCAACTGGTGGCGTGGCAGGGCTGGCGCGCCGTTTCCTTGACGGTCGCGCTTCTGGCGCTCCTCTTGGTTCCGCTCGTGGCTTTGTTGTTGCGGGACAGGCCCGTGGATCTCGGCCTGCCGCCTTATGGGGGTGACGCGCTTGTTCCAGCCGTCAATAAACATCGCAATCCTGTGGCGCGAGCCTTGCGCGCCTTGGGGACTGGTTTTTTGAGCCGTGACTTCTGGTTGCTTGGCGGCAGTTTCTTCATCTGTGGCGCTTCCACCAATGGTTTGATTGGTACGCACTTGATAACCGCCTGCGGCGATTACAATATTCCGGAAGTGCGGGCGGCTGGGCTTTTGGCGATGATGGGTGTGTTCGATTTTTTCGGCACGACGGGCTCGGGCTGGCTGACCGACCGTTTCGACAGCCGGCTTCTGCTTTTCTGGTATTATGCCTTGCGTGGTCTGTCGCTTCTCTATCTTCCCTTTGCCTTCGACGGCAGTTTTTATGGTTTGTCGATTTTCGCGGTCTTTTATGGTCTCGACTGGATTGCGACTGTGCCGCCGACCATTCGTCTCGCCGAACAGTCCTTCGGTCGTGAAAATGCGGCTGTGATGTTTGGTTGGATTGCCGCTCTGCATCAGGTCGGCGGTGCCTTTGCCGCTTGGGTTGCCGGCACATTACGCACACAAACCGGCAGCTATTTCAGTGCTTTTCTCTCCGCTGGCCTGATGTGTTTTCTGGCTGCGATCCTGGTCGCCTTCATCGGGTCGGGGCGTGCTTTGCCCGATGCGAAGCGTTCTCGGCGTCTGATGCCGGAGACAGGGAGCCTGGCTGAAAATGGCTGATGAACCCCAAATCTGCAGTTGTGCGGCTTTGCGTCAGGCGACGCGGCATGTCTCGCGTCTGTATGATGAAGCGCTTGCACCGCTCGGTCTGAGCCTTAATCAATATTCGATCCTTGCCAAGCTCTCGCGTTTCGGCCCGCATACGGTCCAGGCCTTGGCCGATCGGCTGGTCATGGACCGTTCGACACTGGGTCATTTGCTGCGCCCGTTGGAACGGGCCGGCTGGATCAAAATCGGCGTTTCCCCATCCGATAAACGTCAGCGTGTCATCAGCTTAACACCATCCGGTTCGCAGTTGATGCAAGAGGCTCAACCTCTATGGGCGCGAGCGGAGCAACGTTTCCAGAGCCTGTTCGGAGAGGACAATGTGCGGATGTTACAGACCGTCATGAAACAGGTGATAGAGATGGATCTTACCCGGGCATGAGTGTTTACTGCAAGCTGATCGTATGACCTTCGGCGCGGCTGAGAAGCTCTTCCAGAGCTTCGGCAGGGACGACCACCATGCGCTGGCCGCGCATTTTGACGATATACAACCGCATCGGTTTTCCGGTGCTCATCATCATATCCATTTTTTTCTCGTAATGCATATTTTTGCCACTAAAATCGGCGGGGTAGAAATCCGAGCCCGTGCCGGCGGCATAGACGGCCAAAGAGCTCATTGCCATGGTGGCTATGGCCGCTAGAGAGACATGTTTGATTTGCATGATGATTCCCCCTCGCTTGTGGATATCGAGACCGTTCGAGACTTTTTTCTTGGGTTTTTAGCTGAGTCCCGACGATATGAATCGCACACAAAATCGTATTCAATCACTCATTCTATTGCCTGATGTTAAGCCGTAACGTCTCAACAATCTCTGCAGTTGCAAGACAGATACAAAAATCCATGCCGGTCTTTGTCTTGATTTCGTGGTCGAGCGAATACTTGTTCGTGGCCATTGCCAGATGATGAATATCAAACGAATACAGTTTGTGTGCGTCTCATTCATTAAGTGAATGGGGAAAGGTCTTTCCGATTGGACCGGGCACCGTTAAAACGCATCAAACTCAAAAGTGGGCGCCCACTTTTGGGTTTGATGCTGCTGTATGAGTTTTAAAGGGCTTTTGTTTCGTTCTGGCTGAGCTAGGGCGCCTCAATCATCGAGAATGCCGCCCATCCAAGCCATCGGGTGCTTATCGCCTTCCCAGCCTATGCCTTTGCAGGCTTCTTCCTCTGAGACCTTGAAAAGGATCTTGCCGGGATAAGGCTCGCCGGCTTCAGCCAGGCGATAGCCAATGATCGTTCCGCCGAAATAGGAAGGCTCGGCCTTGGTCTTGTGCAGATAGAGTTTGCCGTTGACGAGCTTATTCGCTTCCGCCTCGTAAAATGTCCAGAAACCGCTCTCATGGACTGGCGGCGTAAGCGCTGTCAAATGCAAGGGGTTACGGGAAATCATATGAATTTTGGTCATGGCGAAGTCCGAAGGGCAAGGTCCAGCGAGTTGATTGGGAAGACAGCTGCGTTGGAGCCGATTCCGTTTGAACGTCTAGGCCGTTGGTTTTTTCGAGAGAGTTAAAATAGATCTTCTTGCTGCGATTTTTTAGGCTTTCGGCTTGATGGCTTCGGGCTCGAGGATTTTTGCACGGGCTTGCGCGTGGGTTTCGGGTCAACCGGTGGGTCGGTTGCCACTAAGGCTCCTGCCACTGCTTGCCGGCAACCATCCGAAAATTCGAGCGTCAGCACATGGTTTTCGATGATATCGGCAGCGCGGCGCAAGGGTTGGCCGGTCTCGTCGCGCACCAGCGCAAAGCCTCGCGCCAGAACAGCATGATAGCTTAGGCTGCGGGTCAATTGGGCGAGGTTGGCGAGCCGGGCCTGGCGTTGCGACAAGGTAAGGCTCATCGCTTGGCGTAACCTGTTATCGAGGCTCGCGAGCTTCTGCCGCCGGCCATGCACGCGCTCGCGCTCGACTCGAATGCCTTGTGTGAAATTCTGGGTCAGGCGAATGCCGAGATGAAGGAGGGATTGCCGCCGCCTTTCCTGGGCTATCTCACAGGCGCGGCCCAGCCCTCGCCCAAAGGCCTCGAGTTTTTGGCCGAGCCGCGCCAAACTGGCATGCGGGGCCTGCCGGGACAGGCGGTGGGCGAGACGGCCGAGAACAAGGCCGCGCTGGTCCTGTGCCCTGAGACAGGCTGTGGCGAGACGGGTTGCTGTCCGGTCGAGCCTCTGGCGTGGCGTAGCCAGGAGGGAATCGGCTTGGGGCAGGGCGCGTGCCAAGGCGCGGAGATCGCTCCTGCGCCGTTCGAGCAAGCGATAAGCCGCACCCGCATGTCGCCTTTGCAGATCATTGAGGCTTGTCAGGAGATCTGCGCGTACCGGCACGGCCTTTTCCGCCGCGCCGGTCGGGGTCGGCGCGCGCAGATCGGCGGCATAATCGATCAAGGTCCAATCGGTCTCATGGCCGATCGCGGCAATGAGCGGAATGGAGCTCGCTGCCGCCGCGCGCACAACATTTTCCTCGTTGAACCCCCACAGATCTTCCAGCGAGCCGCCACCGCGCGCGACGATCAGGAGATCGGGGCGGTGCAGTGGTCCCTGGCCGGTGACAGGTAGGGCATTGAAGCCTTCAATGGCGGCGCTGACTTCCGCCGCCGCCGTTTCACCCTGGACACGGACTGGCCAGAGGAGAACCGGCCGAGGAAAACGTTCGGTAATGCGGTGGAGAATATCGCGGATGACCGCGCCCGTCGGTGACGTGATCACTCCGATCACGGCTGGCAGGAAAGGCAGCGCGCGTTTGCGCTCCTCATCGAACAGGCCTTCACTCGCCAATTGCCGCCGCCGCGCCTCGAACAGAGCCATGAGCGCGCCGAGGCCGGCGGGTTCGATGGCTTCGACGACGATCTGATAGGAGGATTTGCCGGCATAGGTGGTGATCTTGCCGGTGGCAATGACCTCGAGCCCTTCCTCCGGCTTAACCTTCAGGCGCATGAAGGTGGTTTTCCAGATTACGGCATCGATGCGCGCATTCTGATCCTTGAGGCAGAAATAGGCGTGACCCGAGGAATGCGGCCCACGATAATTGGAAATTTCGCCGCGCAGACGGACAATGCCGAAACGATCCTCAAGCGTGCGCTTTAAGGCAGCAGATAATTCGCTGACGGTCAGTTCGGGACTATTGGTCGAGGGCGGAGGGAGCATGGCGGCAAGATGACCGATCATCGCTTATGGGGAAAGCTGAAAATCGGCTTTTATCGGATTGCGAAGAAAATGGTGAGACCTGGCATACCTTCTGCCGAAAATGCATGAATATCAAAAATTTCGAAACCTGATAATTTATCAAGAGTCTGGCATGCCTTTGGCTCGTCAAACACGGGCGTCGCATTATCACACCAACGGTCATAATGAATGACCGTTGGACCGCTCTTGAATTTTCGCTCTCGCTTTGAAAAAGCGAAAATTCAAGAAAGGAACCAAAGGTCGTTCTTTACGACCTTTGGTATAAATCATGGGAAGGGAGGTCGGATGACATCGTTCGAGCCAGGACAATATAAAGAAACGCTGCTGTTCCTGGCGACCGCCGGTCTTGTCGTCCCCTTGTTCCGCCGGCTCAGAATCAGTCCCATCCTCGGCTTTCTCTTGGCGGGAGTCGCGCTCGGGCCCTATGGCCTTGGCGCGCTCGCCCATGGACCGGCTTCCTGGCTCGCTTTCCTGAGCCTGGAAAGGGTCGAGGAGATCGAGCCCATCGCCGAATTCGGTGTTGTGTTTCTCCTGTTCATGATCGGGCTTGAGCTGTCTTGGGAACGTCTCGCGCGTATGCGCGCCTTGATTTTCGGCCTCGGGTCATTGCAGGTTTTCGGCTGCGCCGCGGCCTTTGTGGCGATCGCGCTCGCTTTGGGGCAGGAGCCGCCGGCTGCTTTGGTGCTCGGTTTCGCGCTTTCTCTGTCTTCCACGGCTATTGTCATCCCGGCGCTCGCCGAAAAGAAGCGACTGGGAACCTCGGCCGGGCGCACCATTTTTTCGGTCCTGTTGTTTCAAGATCTCATGGTGGCGCCGCTCTTGTTCATGGTGACGGTGCTCGACACGCGCAGCGGTGATTTCACCTCGGCTGTCGTTTCGACCTTGTTGCCAGCCATTGCCGCCTTGAGCCTCATCGTGCTCGGCGGCCGGCTGCTCATGCGGCCTTTCTTCCATCTGGTGGCGGCGGCTGGTTCGACGGAATTTTTCATCGCGGCTTGTCTCTTCACGGTGATCGGGATCAGCGTGATCGCGGCAATGAGCGGTCTTTCGATGGGGCTTGGTGCCTTCATCGCGGGCCTGCTCCTGGCCGAGACGGAATATAGGCGCGAGATCGAAGTCACGATCGAACCGTTCAAGGGTTTGTTGCTGGGTTTGTTTTTCGTCTCGATTGGCGCCAGCCTCAACCCATCCGAGGTTGTCGCGGCGCCGCTCGAGACAATCGGCATCGCGCTTGGCTTCATCGCAATCAAATTCCTCCTGACGGTGCTGGCGGGCTTTGTCATGCGACTCAACGGCCGGGTTGTCACGGAAGCGGCTTTTCTTTTGGGGCCGGGTGGAGAATTCGCTTTTGTGCTCCTCAGCGCCGCTTTGGCGGCCAAGCTCATGCCGGCAAAGATGGCCGGCGATGTCGAAATAGCGGTCACACTCTCCATGTTTCTCGTGCCGACGCTGGCCGAACTCGGCCGGAAATTCGGCCGCAAATCCGCATCCATCGCGCCGGATCTTTCCGAATTGCCTGAATCTCATGACGATAGCGAAGCGCCCGAGGCCATTCTCATCGGCTATGGTCGTGTTGGCCGGCTCGTGGGCGAACTTCTGCACGTCCACAAGATCCGTTTTCTGGCGGTCGATCAGGACGCTGGCGTCGTCAAGGAGGCACGGGAGGAGGGAGCGGATATCTGCTGGGGCAATGCCACGCGGATGGATTTTCTGCATCGCTGCGGGATCAGTAAAGCCAAGGCCCTGATCATCACCATGGACGCCAATGCGATCGCCGAGGAAATCGTCGCCATGGTGCGCGCCGCCTATCCCTGGATCATCATCGTCGCCCGCGCCCGCGACGCAAAACATGCGACCGTGCTCTACAAGCTCGGCGTGAATAATGCCGTGCCGGAGACCATCGAGGCGAGCCTGCAATTATCGGAAGCCACTTTGATCGATCTCGGCGTGCCGATGGGGCTCGTCATCGCCTCGATCCACGAGAAACGGGATGAATTCCGCAAAATCCTGCAACCCGAGGTGGATGGCGCAGCGGAACGCTATGAGCTCAAGCGAACAAATCGCCTGAAAGACTGGGGCAAGCGGCGGGTCAAGACTGTCGTTGAAGAGTGATCTCGCAACAGGTTCTGGATTAACCATGGCTTGGTTTGACCCAGGTGATGGTCGTACTGACAAGGATTAAGCGTCTCGCCTCGTTCATGGAGATCATGGGAGCAGGATTTCGCCCTATATGCTAACCTCTTTGCAAGCATATAGGGTGCTCACGGCCACAACCCTTTGAGAAGCCTTACCGATTCAACCCGGATTTCATCCCTTCTAAATGTCAGAAAGCTATAGTGTCATGACATTGCTGATCTGTGGTTTGCTGATTTTTCTTGGAATACATTCCATTCACATTTTTGCGAATGACTGGCGAGACCGGCAGATTACCCGCTTGGGCCTGATGCGCTGGAAGGGTCTCTATTCCCTGATGTCTCTGGCTGGACTTGTGTTGATCATTGTGGGCTTCGGTCAAGCGCGGACACAGCCGGTCATGCTTTATGATCCACCGATGTGGCTAAGGCATATCAACGCTCTGTTTACCTTGATTGCCTTCATATTGGTCGCCGCCGCCTACGTACCGCGTAATCATTTGAAAGCCGCGATCGGCCATCCGATGCTCGCCGGTGTCAAGACATGGGCCTTCGGCCATCTGCTCGCGACAGGTATGTTGCATGATAGTGTGCTGTTCGGCGCTTTTCTGGCGTGGGCGATATTTGATTTCGTCATTTCTCGCCGCCGAGATCGAGCAACCGGTACGATCTATCCCGCAGGATCGCTGCAAGGAGATATGATAACCCTAGCCGTGGGGGCGATCCTGTGGGGTGCGTTCGCTTTCTGGCTCCATAGATCGTTGATTGGCGTCAATCTGTTTGCATGAGCAGCGTTCGGCTGCATCTCAACAAGCCTGGAAGCCTGGAATCCAGAAATCCCTAATCCTCTGAATGATGCCGGCGGATACGCAGCACGAGCCATGTCACGAAGGCGAGAATAACGGGTACCGCCGCCGCAGTAGCGAAAGCGGGATCGAAGGCTAATTCCCATTCCTGCGGTCCATGATGCAATCCTTCGAAGACAAGATGCAGGATCGAGGCGATGTAATAAGTAATGGCCGCGATCGAAAGGCCTTCGACCGTTTGCTGCAATTGCAATTGTAAACGGACGCGATCGTTCATCTTGCGCAACAGATCGCCGTTCTGGCTTTCAAGATCGATCTCGACGCGTGTGCGGAGCAATTGCGCCGCGCGGGAGAGTTTTTGTGAGAGATTTTCCTGGCGCGTCTCGGTGGCGAGGCAGGTGCGGATTGCTGGCGTCAGTCTGCGGGCGAGGAAGGCGGTGAGCGTCGGCAGATCGGAGATCGCCTTTTCGCCAATGGAGGTCAGGCGCACGCTCATCAATTCATGATAGGCGCGTGTCGCACCGAAACGATAAGCGCTATGCGCTGCCCCCGCCTCAAGCTCGGCGGCAAGTGCTGTCAGGCGATGCAAGAGATGCTGATTGGCTGCCATGCCGTCGCTGAATCGCATTTCGCTCATGAGGAGCGGCAATTCCGTTTCGATGCGGCGCAGGGAGGGGCCGATTTCCTGCGCCTCGGGCAGGCCGAGAAGGGCCAGGGTGCGATAGGTTTCGACTTCCAGCAGCCGTTGGGTGAGCGCGCCCGCCTGGTTCGGTGTCAGCTTGCGATCGAGGACGAGAAGCCGCACGAAACCGAAGGCATCGGGTTGAAAATCCGTGGCGACCATCGCGGCCTGGTTTTCCACCTCGGCGGCAATCAATTGATCGGGACTGAAGACATGCCGGTAGATTTCGCCAGCCTTGGTTTCCGGCAAGAAATGCAGGTCCACCGCAACCATGAGCGGCCCGGGCTGCGGCAATTGCCGCATGACGCCGGCGAGTTCATCGGCGTTTGGCCTGAAGGCCGTGTCCTTGCCTGCGGCCGGTGTGTTCTCGGCGTCTTCGGGAAACTCCCAGGTGTAGGTGGTGAATTCGCCATGCTGCTCCCAGCGGAGAATCGCGGGCGACAGGACGACCCGATGATGGCGCGCCTCTGGTGCCGGCGGCGGCGCGGCGCGTTCGAGGCAGAAGATTTCGAGCGCCACGCGTGCCTTGGCCACGGCTTCCTGATTGGTCAGGAAAGCGAAATGCAGGAAGCGCTTGGAGCCTTCGAAAGCGACGAAGGGTCGTGCATGGACCTCCGCAAGAACCCGTCCACGGAGTGGATGCGGGGTGAAAGCCGGCTCTTTCGACATATCGTGCGGCTGCATCAGCCTCTTTCCTGGAGAATTTCGTCTGCGAGATTTTCAAACTTTGCGGGCCAGCGGCGAGGCAATCCACCGCCAGCCCTGATCTTTACGCTTCAAGCGAGAGCCGCGATCGCCTTGCCGGTTTTTTCGACGATCTCGCCGATCTGGCCCTCGCTGATAATCAGGGGCGGGGTCAGAATGATCGAGTCGCCCGCAATACGGGTCAGGAGATCGAGCTCATGGAAGGCTTTGTCCATGACACCGAAGGCGCGTTTGCCGGGCGCGTCAGCGATCGGCGCCAGATCGATGGCCGCGGTCAGGCCCACGGTGCGGATATCGAGGATATTCGGCAGGCTTTTCAATCCATGCACAGCATCGGCCCAGACCGGCTCCAGTTTGCGCGCCCGTTCGAACAAACCTTCCTCCTTGTAGAGGTCAAGGGTAGCAAGACCCGCGGCGCAGGCCAAGGGATGGCCCGAATAAGTATAGCCATGCGTCAGTTCGACAGCGAGTTCAGGGCCTTTCATGAAGGCTTCGTAAATGGGCTTGCGGATTAATACGCCGCCCATTGGCACGGTGCCCGAGGTGATGCCCTTGGCGAAGGTGATCATGTCCGGCACAACGCCATAACGTTCAGCGGCAAAGGCATATCCCAGGCGGCCATAACCGCAGATCACTTCGTCAAAAATGAGCAAAATGCCATATTTATCGCAAATGGCGCGCAATTTCTGGAGATAGCCCTTGGGCGGCGGCAGCACGCCGGTCGAACCGGACATGGGTTCGACGATCACGGCGGCGATGGTCGAGGCGTCGTGCAAGGCGACGAGCTTTTCGAGTTCATCGGCGAGATGGCCGCCCCATTCCGGCTCACCCTTGGTGAAGGCCTGTTCGGCACGGTTATAGGTCGTCGGCAGATGATCGACACCGGCGAGCAGGGCACCAAAGGCCTTGCGATTGCCGGGAATGCCGCCGACGGCGCCACCGCCGAAGCCAACGCCGTGATAAGCGCGCTCGCGTCCGATCAGGCGCACACGGGAGCCCTGGCCTTGGATATTGTGATAGGCGAGGGCGATCTTCAGCGCTGTATCGACGGCTTCCGAACCGGAATTGCCGAAGAAGACATGGTCGAGATCGCCCGGGGCGAGGGCCGCGATGCGTGCCGCAAGAGCAAAGACCTTGGGATGACCGAATTGGAAGGGCGGGGCGAAATCGAGTTCGGCCGCCTGGGCCTGGATCGCCTGCACGATCTTGTCGCGGCTATGGCCGGCGTTGCAGCACCACAGTCCAGCGGTCCCGTCGAGGATCGGTTTACCGTCGGCCGTATAATAATGCATGTCCTTGGCGGAAGCGACGATGCGGGGACTTTTCTTGAAAGCCCGGTTTGCCGTGAACGGCATCCAATAGGCTTCGAGATCATTGGGAAGCGGGGCGGAAGAAGCGGGAGGCATAGGCAGCTCCAGAAAGTCACCGGCATATCGGTGTTCGAGGACGGTTGTCTTCGCTGGCGATTCTCGCCGACGGTCCAGTGGGGTAAGCGCGTGGGATTGATCCGGGGTGAGAGGATTGGCCGAAAGCCTCTTCAGATGGGGGAGAATCAGAAAAAGCTCTCTATACCTTTGTTTTGACGCCAATTCTTATCGGACAAGTCTGCAACTTTCCCAATTCTGCCGTTGGGGCCGAGGCTCGCGGACGATTTTTATATGAGATCGCGATGAATTTGGATCGACATATACCAAATTCACGAAACGTGCCTGAATTGAGGAAAACCCCTCGATTCTTGGGGAGGACGGCAAATCACCGCACCGTGCTGGTTTGATCCAGGCTGGTGTGATCCAGCCGCGTTCTTACGGCTGTAACCTTGCCTGAGACAGGATTTCCTGGCCAAATTCGAACGCCGACTAAAAGGATTCGTCCATGGTCCTGGATTTCGTTCTCGCCAGCCTGCATCATCTGGCTGTGTTTTCGCTCTTCGGCATCCTCATTGCCGAGCTTCTGCTCCTGCGCTCAGGGTTCGAGGGCACGGCGCTCGCGCGAATCAGCCGGCTTGATCTGGCCTATGGAATCGTTGCCGGATTGGTGGTGGTTTTTGGTTTCCTGCGCGTCTTTTTCGGCGCGAAGCCGCCGAATTTCTATCTGACCAGTCTGATTTTCTGGACGAAGATCGCGCTGTTCGTCTTCATCGGTTTTCTCTCCATCGGTCCTACTTTGCGTTTCATCGATTGGCGTCGGCAAGTGCGTCGGGACTCGGATTGGCGGCCACCCACGGCGGACGTGCGCCGGTTGCGGGTCATCGTCCATGTCGAGGCCGGGTTGTTTCTCCTGCTGCCGATCCTTGCAGCCGCCATGGCACGCGGTTTGGGATAGGGTGTCGAGGGCTCGTCTCTCGCTTCAGCCGAGATCCGCGCAATAGTCACAAAAATCATCGCGGCCGAGCTTGTCGACCAGAAAGGCGAGACCGGCGAGGAAGGCCGGCGCCGCACTGTCGAGGCCTGGTACTTGCCGCAGGGCCGACGCACTATCGTCTCCCTGTCGCGCCCCGGTGCGGCCGCAAAAGACACGGTCGAGATAATCCGCGAGCGCGGCGAAAATCCCGCGTCCATAACGCAGGCGCAAAAGGAAAAGGCGAGGGTCGGACGGAGTCATCATGCCGCCGTTCTCATCGCGCGTGCCATTGTCGATCGCGGCGAGCAAATGCCATTGCCAAGAGTTCTCCCAGCCGGGATTGGCGATTTTCTCATCCGAATAAACCCAGTGTCGCAGCGCCTTGATGTCCTCCCCTGTTTCGGACTTGGGATTTGCGGGCGCGCTCTCCGCGATCGGCTGCATCACCAGAATTTCGAGGGCACGAGTCAGGCTGGCGCAATCTTGATCGCTTAAAGAGGGCAGGCCTGCCCAATGGGTGAGGGACACGCCATATTCTTCCATGAGCAGACGATCGAACAGATCGCGTCCTTGGGTTTCGGTTGAGAGAGGGGCTGGATCTTGCGAGTTCGTCATGAATGGACCAGAAAGGGGCACGGGGACATCGATCAAGGAGGATGATTCATGGCCGCGATAATTCCCGACAGGATGCGCCAGATTTATTTCGACGGGAAGGGCGGTCCCGAGGTGATCCGTGTCGGCGAGGCGGAGGTTCCGACGCCTGGTCGTGGTAAGGTCCTGATTGAGGTCGCGGCGGCGGGCATCAACCGGCCCGATTGTGTGCAGCGCGCCGGATTCTATCCGCCGCCTCCCGGTGAAAGCGAGATCCCGGGTCTCGAAGTCGCTGGCAAAATCGTCAAGCTGGGCGAGGGCGTGTCGCAATGGCAAATCGGCGATGAAGTCTGCGCTCTGCTCGGTTCTGGTGGTTATGCTGAATATGCCCTTGCGGATGCGGCTTTGTGCCTGCCGGTGCCGAAGGGTCTGAGCCTGATTGAGGCTGCCGCTCTGCCGGAAACCTATTTCACCGTTTACGATAATGTATTCACGCGCGGCCGCTTGCAGCCGGGTGAAAATTTTCTCATCCATGGGGGTTCGAGCGGTATCGGATCGACGGCGATTCAGCTTGCCAAGCAATTTGGTGCGAAGGTTTTCACGACAGCGGGTTCGGCCGAGAAATGCGCCTTCTGCCGCACGCTCGGAGCCGACCATGCGATCGATTATAAAACCAGCGATTTCGTTGAGGAAATTCGCAAGATCACGGACAATAAATATCCGATCGATGTGATCCTCGACATGGTCGGTGGAAGTTATATCGCCAAAAACCTCTCGCTGCTGAATTTTGATGGACGCATGGTGCAGATCGCTTTTCTGCAATCGCCGAAAGTCGCGTCCTTCGATTTTCTGCCTCTCATGCTACGGCGCCTCACCATGACCGGTTCGACCTTGCGGGCGCGGGCGCTCGGGCAAAAGATCGAAATCGCGGAAGCCTTGCGGGAGTTGGTCTGGCCATTGCTCGATCAAGGCCTGGTCAAACCCATGGTTCATGCAACCTTTCCTCTAGAGGAAGCCCGGCAGTCGCATGAATTGATGGAATCCTCTGCCCATCTCGGCAAAATCCTCCTTGTGACGGGCTTAGCCTGAAAGTTTGATGTCTGTTGCGTCATCGAGCCTGTATACGATGAACCAAGGGTCACTCTCCGCGATCCTTGGTATCTGGGCAGGAAAGCAGGCTTGACGCTAAGGCGAATGAGCAGATGTCGTCTCGGCTCCAAAGCGCCGCCTGTAATCGCCCGGTGCAAGGCCTATCACCTTGATGAACACTTTTCGGAAGGATCCTGGATCGTCATAACCGACATCCCAGGCGATTTGATCGATAGGCCGTGTCGTCGCCTCCAGCATCTCGCGCGCTTTGTCCACACGCAGATGCTGGCAATATTCGGTGGGCTTGAGCCCGGTGGCTTTACGGAAGCGACGCAGAAAGGTGCGTTCCTCGAGCCCTGCTTTCGCCGCCATGGCGCAGGCCGTGATGTCGCGCAGCCCCGCCTTCTGGAGCCAATGCTGAACTTTCAATATGGCTGCGTCGCCATGCCCGAGCCGGGGTGAGAAGATGCTGTAATAGCGCTGCTCGCGGCCGGGCGGGTCGACGAGCAGGAAGCGGGCTGTCTCGATCATCATGGCAGATCCGAGCAGCCTATCGACAAGCTTGAGGCCAAGATCAGTCCAGGCCATCAGCCCGCCAGCCGTGATGATGTCGCCATCATCGATAATGAGTTTGTTGGTATCCACCTGCACGTCAGGAAACCGCTGGGCCAGATCATCGGCATAGGTCCAGTGCGTGGTTGCCGCTCGGCCGTTCAAGAGACCTGTCTCAGCGAGCAGAAAGGCGCCTGCGCATACGGAAGCGAGCACCGTCCCTGCGGCATAACGCACCTTAAGAAAATCGACTAGCCCGGCTCTGTTTTCGCCCGCCGCAGGATCACCCAGGCTGGGTGGCAGGATGACAACAACGGGCTCACCGCCAGCGCCCGGGCTGGTGTCGAAGGTGCGGACCACCCGTCCATCCGTCTCGCAAAGGCTGAGGTGGCTCACCCGGAGCAAAGTCTCGCTTTTTCCGAGGCGTTTACGGGCTAGACGATCGGCAATGACGAATAAGTCCGTGAGGCCGTGTATGGCGGCGAGTTGTGCCTGCGGATAGGCCAGCAGTCCGATCTCGGGAGGAGGTGGAGCCCCGGCCATTTGTCAGTTTTGCCTCGTTCTTTGTCGTTCCTGCCGCTCCGTAGCATGCCAGTTCACCTCTATCCTGGCAATCGGGAGGCAATGAGGCCCCTTCAACAAACCTGGATGGCTGACATGACGAAACGTGCTTTGATCATCGTCGATCTACAGAATGACTATTTTGCTGGTGGTAAATTCACCCTCGTTGGCATCGATGCCGCCGCCGCCAACGCCGCGCGTCTTCTGGATGCGGCGCGTGCGGCAGGTGACCTCGTGGTCCATGTCCGCCATGAATTCCCATCAGCCGATGCGCCCTTTTTCGTGCCGGGCTCGCATGGTGCCGAGATCAACAAAAGTGTTTTGAACCGTGATAGTGAGCCTGTCGTGCTCAAGAACTCCATCAATGCCTTCCGTGGCACGGCCCTCAAGGAGATCCTCGACCACAATGGCATTGATGAGGTCGTGATTGCCGGCGCCATGAGCCATATCTGTATTGACGCTATCACACGCGCTGCCGTCGATTTCGGTTACAAGGCAACAGTTGTGCATGATGCTGTTGCCACGCGCGATCTCGAGTTCAATGGCATTATCGTCCCCGCTGCACAGGCGCATGCTGCTTTCATGGCTGCCTTAGGGTTTGCCTATGCCACGTTGCTTTCAACCGATGAACTGCTCGCCAAGAGCCGCGTACTGGATGTCACCGCTTGATTGCACGAGGATCGGCGCGTGTCTCTCCCGAACATGCAGGGCGATCACGACCAGATTGTACCAATCGCGGATTCTACCCTGCTTTCGACCATGCGCATGAAGCATGGCGCGATCAAAGTGTACAGGGGGCTTCTGGATGGACGCTGCACACTCATCCAGAGGTCTTAATCCGGATCTGCTTGCAGTCATTTGGATTGATGTATTAGGGCGATATCGAGAGTCGTGAGCGGTGACTCTCGATTTTGTTTCAGAATTGTCAGACTTCTGTTGTGCCGACAAAAGACCTTTACCAAAACTCCTCCAATTTCGCATATCGACCCATGCCGGTCATTAAAGAGCTTTAAGCCAACAAGAAAATCAGCTCGTAGGAAGCTTTGTATTTATGAAATTCTTGATGGCATGTGTAAATTTGCCAATTCCTGTGTCACCTTCAAAGCCTCCTCATGCTGTCCAAGTTCGGACAGTATGAGGGCGAAATTGTTCAGCGAACCTGCCAGATCGGGTGTGAACGTCTCGGGGCGAGCCCGTGCCAGCCCGCGATGAATGTCAACCGCCTCTTGCGCCGCTGCCAAAGCGTCCTCTTGCTTGCCAAGTTCGAACAGCATGATGGCGAGATTGTTCAGCGACATGGCCAGATTGGGCGTGAACATCTCGGGGCGGGCCTGTGCTAGCCTGCGATGAATGTCAACCGCCTCTTGCGCCGCTGCCAAAGCGCTCTCTTGCTTGCCAAGTTCGAACAGCCTGTTGGTGAGATTGTTCAGTGAGCCTGCCAGACTGGGCGTGAACGTCTCAGAGCGAGCCTGTGCCAGCCCGCGATAGAAACCGACCACCTCTTGCGCCGCCGCCAGAGCTTCCTCATGACGATCAAGTTCGGACAGCGTGTTGGCGAGATTGTTCAGCGAGCCTGCCAGATCGGGTGTGAACATTTCGGGGTGAGCCTGTGCCAGCCTGCGATAGAGACCGGCCACCTCTTGCGCCGCCGCCAGAGCTTCCTCATGCCGACCAAGTTCGGACAGCGTGTTGGCGAGATTGTTCAGAGAGCCTGCCAGATTGGGCGTGAACGCCCCGGGACGAGCCCTTGCCAGCTCGCGACAAAAACTGACCGCTTCCTGCGCCGCCGCCAGGGCTTCCTCGTGCTGACCAAGGTAAGAAAGATAACCTGCGGCATTATTGAAATATCCCGCCTTCACTTCAGGTTCGATCGTTTTCTGAGCTAGAATCAAGGCAATATGTGCAGCAAAATTCACTGCCCATATTGGTTGTTCAACACTTGCTATGCTGGCGAAGGACAGCGCCCGCTCCGGTTTATCCCGCACCATTTCGATTAGGCGCTCTTCAAGTGGATGCGTCCCCTCATCCGATTGCTGGAGAGTGTGAAGGTCATACAGCACGCGCCCAAGCCGATTGCCCAACGTAGCCACATTTTCCTGGAGAGCTATAAACAACCAGTCCGCTAACGCGGTGCGACCTTTGGGGAAATTCGGATTAAACAGCGTGAGATCGACAAAGGCTGCGGCGATTGGGTCGGGCTCAAGTCTGACCAGACGGCCTTTTTTCCACCATGGGCTTCGCGCGAGCGCCCCCACAATATCGGGATTTGAGTTTTCGCATACGCCCGCTTTCGCTAATTCACTTATGACGTTTTCACTCAGCCCATCCGCCAGGACACCAAGCGCCAAGAGACGTTCAAGCCCTTCCCGTCCAAGGTTCAAGGCTTCAGACGTGGATTGGACGCGGCAGATTTCCCGACGCGCGAGTTGTTTGAGAAGCTCTGCTCCGGCAAGGCCGAAGGCTTCTTTCGGCGATAAAATTGCGTGAATTGCGGCGGCCATTGCGTAAAGAGGAAGCTGATGGAGTGGGGATGACTCCAGCCATCTCCGTGCCTCTCGCAAGTCCGGCGTTGGCAATTGTGTATGTGTGGAGAAGTTTCTGGTGGCCTCCTCAATCAAGCCTGTGCCGTCATTGATGCTAAGCTGTGCAGGAGCAGCAATTTCATGCGTTCCAAAACGCCCTTGAAGAATCGATGTTTCGCGCTCCCATTCCGCAAAAGATTGTCGTGATAAAAACATGAGGCGCAGAGGATAAGGCGCGATCTTTCGTTCAGCCAGTTCGCTCAGCAATGCCTTTGTTCGTTCGGGCTGCTCTTCTGGATAATCGACGATAAGAAAGAGGCCCTTTTCTCCAACGGCCAAATCAACAAGATTGCATGTTCGAGGGAGAAAGCCAGCAGTCCATCCTTTGTCACGCAGCATTTGCGCTGCTGTCGCGGCAAGGCGCGTTTTTCCTGCGCCGCCCTCGCCGGTAACGAGGCGTGCGCTTGGTGTTTGGGATCCGCTCTCGGCCCACGCCAGAATTTTGCGGAGATCGTTGTCACGGCCATAAAGCGTTCCAACAAACCGATAGTCCCAACGCAACAAGCTAAAAAGATTTGGCTCGCCATCTTCAAAAGCATCGCACAGAGGGAACCAATCAAGGCTTGGTTCACGCAAGACGGTCTGATCAGTTCCAGACGTCGGTGATTGTAGTGCGAACTGTGCCTTGGTGATGGAAATATACGTCTGAGCGTTAATACTGCCGCCAGCCTGAATGACACCTGCGGAGATCCCAGTGATATTGCCTGCGGTAACAACGTGGGAATTACTTGCTACCGCGCCTGTTTTCCCACTCTGAGAGTATCCACCGTAAATTCGCCTGATGTCACAATCTCGCCAGCAACTATTCCTTTTCCTTGTTCGACTTCGATCATTCCGAGATGGACACGCCAGGCATGAATTCGGCCAACTTCGATGCCAATGGGATCATTGCTGATATTTGCTTCCAGGACATCCATCAACGCCGTGGCGAGCACTTCGACGGTGAGTTTATCGTCTGACGATTGTTTGTCGATTCGTTCCGCGACAGTGAGCTGCCGTCCTCTGGAATCCGGCTCTTTTTCCAGTGCTTCGACATCGCCGCTGGCCCAAGTTGCTATTTTTTCCTTGAGGGCCTTATAGGCATCTTTGACGGCTTCTCCCACAATCCCCTTAAGCATGGCCTCCGAAGCCATGGACAGCCCCGAAGCCGCCAATGCGCCAATTGGCACTGGATCACTCATTTCACTTTTCTACCAGCGTAAGAATTTGATATTTAGCAATAATCTTTAATTTCAGGATTAGTAATCTGGCCAAGTATGACTGGATCACATTTCACCTACCGGCCAATAGAAGCAGAGCCTCTTTCATATTGCAACACGCAATCGGCAGAAACAGATTGGCTATTTGTCTGGTCACTGAATTGGCTTTCCTGCCAAGTGAAATCAAGACAATCCTCATACATAATCGTACTTGGTAAGTTTCCGTTTGGTCCGAATGACGGTTTCCCTCCAATGAGGACCTTCAACCTTGACATCTTGCAAGTCCATTCAGGCTGAGTGCCGCCTTGCGCTGGGCGTGGACCTTGACCAACGACTTCCAGAACATAACAATGCGATCTCAATAACCCTTTTACGATGCCTCATTAACAGATACACAACGGACATAGGCCTTTAGCTCAGCGTGTAGCGTGGTCATGGCGGCGCGGATCAGCGCGGAGGGTTGCAAGCGGAGATGGGGTCCCGCTCGCACCACCGAGATCTGTGCGACGCCACTGTCGGTTGCCAGCACGGGGCTGAGGCGTAAGGCTGTATTCAGGGTCGCTAGCGCATCGGCCTGCGTGTGGCGACGATCTTGATCAACAAGGCTGCGATCTCAGGTGTCACTCTGCCAGCCGATGTCTATTAATATCACTCGCAATTTGAAAGAAGCTGCAAATGACAGGAATGGCAGGAACGGCTGCTTAAATCGGTTTTTTCTGATGAGGTCTTTGAGCCACGAGCAGAGCTTTCGCCTTTGCGTGAGGTGGACTTTCATTTGCGGCTCCTTCTCGTCTTCCGCATGTGCAAATGGCCCTTTTTATCGCCGCATGGCGTGAAAAGGAGATCACTGGTCAAAACTTTGCATGTTATCCATTTGAAATGCGTGTCTTATCGTATAAAGATGCGGCCATCAAAGTTTTGATTCAGGCTTTATAAGCAATCAGCGGAGTTTTGTTCAATGGACCGTCCACGTATATTCGTTATCTTCAAAGATAACGACCTGAATGCCATGGACACGCTTCTTGATTGGAATAAGAATAACGAATTCGAATTCGATTTTGAAAAAGCTCTGCCTAAAATAGCATTTTACAGCGCAGAAGGGGCTAAAATCAAAGACGAACTGACCGAGAGGATTAAGGCCGCGACGCATCTGCTTTGCATTATCGGGAAGGAAACCGGTAATAACGACTGGATCAATTGGGAAGTTCAGACCGCTTCCGTAAAAGGAAAGAAGGTCATCGGAGTGAGACTCCACATGAAAAACAAGAGTCCGGCTGCTCTCCTCAACTTTGGATCCGTTACGGCGAAGGCGTTCACCTTTGAGGCCATCAAGGATGCGGTCGAAGAATCTTGAGAGCATCTCCCGAGAGTGGATTGCTTTGGGATGAGGATTATCTGTTAAAACAAAGAGATAAAGAGTCTTTTCAGATTCAGCCGAATCTGAAAAGACTCTCTGCAAGACGTGCAAGTTTTACGGCGGACTGGCGCGATTTGGGGCAAATGAGATGAATTTTTGCTTTTCCGCAAAGATGGCAAAGATTCAAAAGATCCCCACGATGATCCTCAATGATCACCAATCTTATAATGTTCCGCGAGGAAGGCATCGATCGCGGTGAGAAAGGCCTCCGGCTGTTCAACATGCGGCACATGGCCAGCATTCGCGATTTCCACCAGTTTTCCATCCGGCAGGTCTTTGAGGGCGGAGCGGCCAAGTTGAGGCCAATGGCCGAGTGACTTGATGTCTTCGGGGCTAGCGTAACGGCGGAAGAAAACGCTGCGGTCGCCCTGGCCAATCGTTAAGAGAACCGGCATGTGCAACAATGAATATTCGTGTCGGATCGGCTGCTCATAAATCATTTGATAGATCAAGGCCGAGGCTTTGGCCGCACGGGGATATTCGCCACTTTGCAGAAGCCGCGTGAAGATCTCGACCTGACGTTCCACCGTGCCCGGCCAGCCTGTAAAGAAGGCTTGCATGAATTTGCGATATGATTCTGGCGTTTGAGCCATTTCGGTCTGTACCAGGGTTTCAAGCGTTTGCGGCGGAATGGCGCTCCGGTAATCTTCCAACCCGATCGGATTTTCCAGCAGCAGAGCGGCCGTCAGGTCCGGATAGTCGCGGGCAAAATAAACGGCGAGCATGCCACCGAAGGAATGGCCGAGAATGGCGGCCTTGGTAACGCCTCGATGGTCGAGCAATTGTTTCGTCGCCCGCGCAAGAAGATCGAAACTATAGCGGATGTCAGGCTTGGCCGATTTGCCGAAACCGAGCTGATCGGGAACGATGACACGATATCCTTTCGTTGTCAGAAAACGAATGGTCGGGCCCCAATAATCGCCAGAAAAACTCTTTCCATGCAGCAAAACTACGGTGCCGCCGTTGGACTCTTGCGCCGGCGGCACATCCATATAGGCCATGCGTAGAGTCTGACCTTCGAGCGTGAGATCAAAAAAGGCGACGGGATAAGGATAATCCACGGCTTCGAGTCCGATACCGAGGGGCGGTAAGGAGGGTTCTGCCGAGACCGGCAAGCCAAGGAGCAGGAAGGGGATCGGTAAAAGTGAGCGTAACACCTGCCGGAACTCCGCGAGCGCTTAAAACCAGAGCGTGGGAGCGTATAGGCTTTATCATTCTTGTCGACTGAGCGGAGGGCAGGAAAAAACAATGTTGCGTGAGGAAAAGGAATCCGTGTTGTCCCGTCGTGCGCTATGGGTTGGCCTCGCCGTGTCATGGCTGCTGATGGGAGCTTTTTTGGCAAAACTATCGGCGGAGCCGGCACAAGGTTCCCTCATCGGTCGTTGGCTCGCCGAGGATATTTTGGGAGGGGGCGTTATCGACCGCCTGCAATCCGTTCTGGAAATCGCAGCGGACGGCACCGTTTCCGGCAGCGGCGGCTGCAATAGAATGCGTGGGCACGCGACCATCGACGGCGAAAAATTGTCCTTTGGTCCGCTCATCACGACACGCATGGCCTGTTCGCCGGCGGTCATGGATCAGGAAGGAAAATTTCTCGCGAGCCTCGAAAAAGTCCGGAGTTTTCGGATCGATAACGCACAACGCAAGCTGATCCTGTTCGATGACGCGGGAAACCGTATCCTGGTCCTGGCGGCGCTATCATGAACAGCCGTTTTTCGGCTCGCTTGTTCCATCAAGCCCTTGACCTGCGGGATATTCTCGACTAACCGAAACCCTCCTCAGGCTTGCCGAGACGAGCTTGAGGTCATGTCGGACTTGGTCCGGCTGATGACGCACCCGTGGCCCGAAGCCAGAAACCTGGCGATTTTGGCCTGTCGGCTGGCCTTTGGCTGGCAGAGGAGGGCGCGTTCCTCTCTCCCCTGGATCGAGGTAGCGTGGTTTAATGCTGCCGCGATCCGTCTCATTTTGAGGATACGCGATGACGAAGCGCGCAGAAGCGAAGTATAAAATCGACCGCCGCATGGGCCAGAACATCTGGGGCCGGTCGAAGAGCCCGGTTAACCGTCGTGAATATGGACCCGGCCAGCACGGCCAGCGGCGTAAGGGCAAGCTGTCGGATTTCGGCACCCAGCTCAAGGCCAAGCAGAAGCTGAAAGGCTATTACGGCAATATTTCGGAGAAACAGTTCCGGAAATATTACGCTGAAGCCATCCGTATGAAGGGCGACTCCGGTGATAATCTCATCGGTCTTCTCGAGCGCCGCCTGGATGCCGTGGTCTATCGCGCGAAATTCGTGCCGACCGTGTTCGCCTCGCGTCAGTTCATCAATCACGGCCATATCAAGGTCAATGGCCGCCGCGTGAACATCGCCTCCTATCAGGTCCGCGTCGGCGACGTGATCGAGGTCAAGGAAGCTTCGCGTCAATTGACTCTGGTTCTGGAAGCATCGCAGCTCGCCGAACGTGACGTGCCGGAATATTATGATGTCGATCACGGGAAGATGAGTGCAAAGGTGACCCGCATTCCCTTGCCGAACGAGGTTCCCTATCCGGTGATCATGGAACCCAATCTCGTGATCGAGTTCTATTCCCGCTGATTTGGACTTTGTTCCGATTGGCTTTTCAATCAGCAAGGCCGAGGGCGAGGCAAGTTCTCGCCCTTTTCTTTTGGGCAACAAAGAACGACAGCGGTCTTCTGTTGCTTGGATAGACTGCTATATTCAAACAGATCATTTGACCCTTGATATTTAAGGGCCTCGCCAATGGGTCGGGTAGGCTCTTGGAGAGAAGAGCATGCCTTAAAATGCATGCTCGTCATCGGTTTTCGTTTCGGTCGACGGAGAGACCGGACGGTGGCGCTCGAATAAGGCGCGGGCAATCGAGAACAGTGGCGTCGCGAGACGATTCAGGTCTTCGGCGCGCGAGACAAACTTGCTGCCCCGGGCTAATTCGCGATCAAGCACCGCCATGGTCTTGGCCAGGCCCGGATCATCATCGCGGAACCAGACGGGCAGGATGCGTGTCCAGGCCAGAACCAGGCCCTGCAATTTCAACGCGCCGACAGGTCCTTCGGAATCGATGCCAGCGGCTTCGAGCATGAAACGCATCGAATTGAGGGCTTCCCGATTCATCGCCGCAGCGGCAAGCGGATCACGCCGCAACCACTCGCTGATGCCTTCCATGCCGAGCTTATAAGGCGCGAGTGCATCCAGGCGCCGCATCAGCACGTCGAAGAGGCGTTCCTTGGTCGATTCCCCCAAAAGCTCATCGGTCGATGCATCGAGCACGATTTTATCGATTTTGCGCGAGAAGGCAGCCAGAACGGCACCTTTGGAGGGAAAGGAATCACGGAACTCCGAGAGGGATATATTGGCGCGGGCGGCAATATCAGACAATGTGATATCTTCCCAACGCCGTTCTCCCGCCAGTTCCAACAGCGCATCGATGATCGCGTTTTTGATATCTCCGGGAAGTGTCAAGATGATCTCCCGATCTCCGTTGAATTCGGTGCCGTAAGACGTGCTATTTTCTTCCACCATGGCCGCCCTCTTCCATATCATTGCTTTTGGGCGGAGTTTCCATAGCCGCCACAATTCTTGAACGCATTTGCATCACGGAATGTTCGAGCGGGCTAATACGAAATGTAAAAAAAATTCCGTGCCACCGCAAGGACAACCTTAAGTTTTCCGTTTCATTTCAAAGCGTAACTGTATTGAAGCATAAGCGTTGCCATGAGTCTTTACAACTTTAAGGTTTATGCGTCGAACGATGGCGCATCACGCCGGGCCGTCGCGCTGGAGGACAAACTCCGCCTTTGAATTATGTAGTCTATTCAAAGGGATTTTGAATATCCTCAAAGTGATCGGTCAGCCTGAGAGTTCGGCGGCCCGTTTTTGAGCCGCCGCTGCCGTGCGTTCAATAAGCGGGGCAAGACCATTCTCGGCCATCAGAATTTCAAGGGCGGCGGCGGTCGTGCCGCCGCGCGAGGTGACGTTCTCGCGCAATTGGGCGGGGCTGGTGTCGGCTTCATGGGCTAGCAAGGCGCCACCCCCCTCGACTGTGGCGCGTGCCAGCCGCTCGGCCACGGCCGGTGGCAGACCGAGTGCCGCGCCGGCGCGGCTTAGACATTCCGCGAGATAAAACACATAGGCGGGTCCGGAACCGGAAATGGCCGTGACCGCGTCGATCAGGGATTCGTCGTCGAGCCATTCCACCGCGCCGACGGCGCCGAGCAGGGTCGTGGCGAGCGCATGCTGGTGTGGCGTCAAACCCGCGCTGGCGGCGAGGCCGGTCATGCCGTGTCCGATCGCGGCGGGAAGATTGGGCATCGCGCGGATAATGGCGCCAGCGCGCGGGAAACGTTCAGCAATATTACGGATCGTCTTGCCGGCGAGGATGGAGATGATGAGCGTGTTCTCATCGACATAGGCTTGCAGGGCAGGGGCTGCTTCTTCCAGCATCTGCGGCTTGATGGCGAGCACCAGAACGTCCGGGGCCTTCGCAGGGGGCGTGAGCGTAAAACCCTCGGTCTTGGCGCGTTCCCGCAAGGGTTCGGATGGATGCGGTTCGATCACGCCGACGCGCGCGGCCGGAAGACCCAGGGATAGCCAGCCATGCAGCAAGGCCGAACCCATTTTGCCGGCACCGGCAAGAATCAGGCTTTGGGGAAAAGCACTTTTGGCGTCGTTTGCGTCCATGGCTCTCGAGGGGATGCGAGGAAAGAGCGATGCTGGGTATTCAGCATCCTGGTCCTGCCTCTTAAACCGATCCACTTTTCAAGCAAACCGTCCTGTGTCCAAGCGGCGAGATCCGGCATGGGATTTCGTGTTGAAACAAAAAGACGTGCCTTGCGAGAACCAGAGCTGGGCTTTCAATCGGGTTTGGGACTCCGGCCTCAGGCATGCCCCTTGGTGACGATCATCGCTTGTTCCAGGGCCTCGCGCCCGCTGTGTCCGGCCCAGACGACGAATTGAAACGCCTGATAATAGCGTTCGCAAGCTATGACAGCATTGGTCAAAACCGTCTCGCATTGACAGCGGTTGAGATCGGCGCCGCCCGCCAGCACGATTGTGTGGCGGAACATGATGACACCGTCCTGCGGCCAGATGTCGAAATGGCCGATCCATAATTGTTCGTTGATGAGAGAGATCAGCGCCAGAACCTCGCCATTGCGTAACGGCGGGATCTTGAGATCGAAAACACAGGCGACATGCAGGGCTTCCATGTCCTCAAGCCAAGTGAAAGCGACATTGTAATTGGTCCATTCACCGGCAACGTTGATCGACAATTCATCAACGCCGTCACGATCGAACGCCCATTGATGCTGCGCGGCGAGCCTTTCGACCAGATCGACCGGATGTTCGTTACGCTCGACTGCGAGATGCGGAAACGCCATTACAAAGCCTCAACACGGAGATAATCAGACAATCGCGGCCACTCTTGCTTCAGACATTGTTCGGCCTGGATCGTAAAACCAGGAGCAACGGACGACAGGATGCCCGCATGCTCTTGGGACAAGGAAGACGAAGGAATTCCCTTCAAGGAAAGGGAAGAACGCCGCTTCGATGATTCCCATTCATAAAGGAATCATAAGGACCCACCTCGAAGCAACTCTTCAGCGAGCTTCCGCTCGATTTGTCCCCCGCAGTTATTTGTGTGTTCATACAAAATCACTCTTGGATTGAGGGCAGGTTTTTGCTTCGCGTGGCAGCAGACTTAATCAGGCAGGCTTGCGTCACCCTGAATCAAACTGACGCGTTTTCAAAAAATTAGGCATCATGCCGGCCACGATTTCAAAGGCCGCGGCTGGGGAGGTCCTGTTTTGAGAAAGAGAAGCATGGGAATGCGCCGCGCCGGTTTCGGCTGCTCCCAATAAGGTCTAGACTGCCACCATGCTGCGTCTGTTTCGAAGACCAAAGACCGCAACGGTCGATCCCGATTTCCTCGATGTGGGCCATGCGGGCGAAAGCTTGCGCATCCTTCTCAAACGCTCGCCCGGCGCGCGGCGCATGACGCTGCGGGTGCGCTCGGCGAGCCGTGATGTCGTCTTGACCATGCCGGCGCAAGGGGCCGTGCAGGATGCGAGAATTTTTGCCGAGCGCCATGTTGCCTGGATCCAGGCGCGGCTGAGCCGTCTGCCAACGCTCGTGCCTTTTCTGCCCGGGTCCGTCGTGCCGCTACGCGACGTGCCGCATCTGATTCTGGCGCGCGATGAGCGGCATAAAGGTCCCGTCTGGCTGGATACCTTACCCTATGCCGCCGAGGGAGCTCTGGGCGCGCTCTGCGTTTCGGGCGAGGCAGCCCATCATGCGCGGCGTGTGCGGGATTTTCTCATGCGGGAGGCGCGCCGTGATCTCGAAGCCGCGGTCGAGCGTCACGCAGTCAATTTGGGAACGAGGCCGAGTAAGATCAGCTTGCGGGATACGACCAGCCGCTGGGGATCCTGCTCGGCCAAAGGCGGCCTGAATTTTTCCTGGCGGTTGATTCTGGCGCCGCCCTATGTCCTCGATTATCTCGCGGCGCATGAGGTCGCGCATTTGCGCCATATGAATCATTCGGATGCTTTCTGGCGACTCGTCGCGGAGCTTTCTCCGGATGTGGATGTGGCGGAAGCTTGGCTCAAGACGCGCGGCAGCGGCCTCATGCGTTATGGCGAGCGTTGATGTTGATGGTCGTTCAACTCGGCCGTGGCTTGGCCCGCGTTGTCGGCATGGCATTGGCGGGATCGTCCGGCCAGGGATGACGGGGATAGCGGCCCTTCATTTCGCTTTTTACGGAGGCCCAGGAGCCCTTCCAGAAACCCGGTAGATCCATGGTGATCTGAATCGGCCGGCTTGCTGGGGAGAGAAGGTGGAGCGTGATGGGCACCTTGCCACCGGCGAGCGTGGGATGGTGGGCAAGACCGTAGAATTCTTGCACGCGCGCGGCTAGGACGGGCCTGCTTTCCGTATATTCAAGCGCGATGCGTGAGCCCGCGGGGGTCGTCACATGGGTCGGCGCTTCCACCTCGAGCCGGCGTTGCTGGGCAAAGGTCAGCAGGTTTTTGAGCGCGGCTTCCAAATCGTCGGGGCCGATC
This sequence comes from Beijerinckia indica subsp. indica ATCC 9039, assembly GCF_000019845.1. Taxonomy (NCBI): domain Bacteria; kingdom Pseudomonadati; phylum Pseudomonadota; class Alphaproteobacteria; order Hyphomicrobiales; family Beijerinckiaceae; genus Beijerinckia; species Beijerinckia indica. The sequence continues at coordinate 1,461,985 of NC_010581.1, forward strand.
TCGGCAAGGGCGGTTTTTCCAATAAGAAAAGGGGCGAGCCAGTCTTCCGAGGTTTGCGACAGCGCCACGTCGGACACATCCGGCCAGTCCTCGTCCCCTTCGTTCTGACGGAGAAACAAGACGCGGTCTCTCCATTGGGTGATGGCTTTGGTCCAAGGGAGCCGGGCTAGCCCGAGAGCGGCAAGGTTTTGGGCAAGCAAAGCGGCATTGGCTGGCGTGGGCGAGACCGGCAAATTGCGTTCTGAAAGCACAAGACGTCCAAAGCGGCGGCGGGAACGCGTCTGCAATGCTGCGCGGGAGGGCTCGAAAACGGTCTCCTCGATGGTTTCAATCCGCTCGCGAAACAGGATTTCGAGATCGCCTTCGTCGAGGGCAGCAGCCAAGAGAATCCTCTGCCTCGCGGCTTGGCCCGTGAGCTCGCCGATGGCGAGATAAGGACTTTGCGCCAGGGGACCGGTGGGATCGAGTTCTGCTGCACGGCCGTTCGCCATGAGAAAGACGCCGGTTTTATCGCGCCTTTTGGCGAGGCGATCGGGATAGGCGAGGGCGAGCAAACGTGCGGGCGAGGCTTCTGCGGCCTTGGTTTGTGCTGGCATGATGGCTTGAATCTGCCGCAGGAACAGGGCCGCGAGTTTGCGCGCCTCCTCAGCCCGCGGAGAACGATCGCGGCGAAAATTCTGGAGGCGTAGACCGAGATCGGGGCTGGTGCCGCCGAGATTGCGTTCGACCAGCAGGACGGCGATTTCAGCGGCGCTTTGGGCCTCGCCCTTCTCGGCCGCGGCAACGATCATGGCGGCGAGACGCGGCGGCAAGGCGAGTTTGCTGATCGCCTGACCTCTTTCCGTCAATCCGTTCTCCCTATCGAGCGCGCCGATCTCCCTGAGGAGCGCGCGCGCTTCCTGGACAGCTGGTTTGGGCGGAGGATCGAGCCAGGCGAGATTGGCGGGTTCGCGCTCGCCCCAGGCGGCAAGATCCAGGACGAGGCCAGACAAATCCGCGGCCAAAATTTCCGGCGTTGTGAAGGCGGGCAGCGCGCCAGTGGCGGCTTCCTCCCAAAGGCGATAACAGACGCCGGGCTCCAGGCGGCCGGCGCGGCCACGCCGCTGGTCGGCCGCCGCGCGCGAGGCGCGACGCGTCTCAAGACGCGTGAGACCCAGTCCAGGCTCGAAACAGGGCACACGGGCAAGGCCGGAATCAATGACCACGCGAATCCCTTCGATGGTCAGAGACGTTTCGGCGATCGATGTGGCCAGAACGATTTTGCGATGGCTAAGAGGCGCTGGCGTTATGGCTTCTTCCTGGCTTGCGCGGTCGGCCGCAGCGTAAAGCGGAATGATGTCGATGGCGGGATCAGTGATGATCTCACCAAGGCGTTCTTTGACGCGCGTGATTTCCGCTTGTCCGGGAAGAAAGGCGAGAATCGAGCCTTTCTCCTCAGCGAGGGCGCGCAAAATGGCGCGCGCCATGGCGTCTTCGATCCTCTGGGCCGGATCGCGTCCGAGATAATGCGTGGTGATGGGAAATACCCGGCCCTCGCTCTCGATGATTTTGGACTCGCCGAGCAAGGCGGACACCCGCGCGCCATCGAGCGTCGCCGACATGACGAGAAGCCGCAAATCCTCGCAAAGCGCGCTTTGCGCCTCAATGGCGAGGGCGAGGCCGAGATCGGCGTCGAGCGAGCGCTCATGGAATTCATCGAATATGACGGCGGCCACGCCCGTAAGGCCCGGATCGGCGAGAATCATGCGGCTAAAGACACCTTCGGTCACGACTTCGATCCGGGTCGCTTCGGAGATGCGCGTTTGTGAACGCATGCGCAGGCCGATTCTCTCGCCGACGGCTTCGCCCAGCAGGGAGGCCATGCGGTTTGTCGCCGCGCGGGCGGCAAGGCGGCGCGGTTCGATCAGGATGATTTTTTTATGCGCGGAAAAAGGCGCGTCGAGGAGGGCAAGCGGAACCAGAGTCGTCTTGCCGGCACCTGGCGGAGCAACGAGCACGGCGTTCCGAGAGTGCTTGAGATGAGCCGTAATGTCCTCGAGCACGGCCTCGATCGGCAAAGGGGGAAAGCTTCGGGTCATGGCCCTATGTCAGGATGGATAGAAATTGGCATCGGGGTATGTGCACGATGACCCAAAAAACGCATCGAGCCCCTTTATGGAAGACGAAATTATACAGAAACGAGAAACGGAGAAAAATCTGCTTCTTGCGAGGAAGCGCAAAGCGTGGTCAAACTGAAAGGCTTCGTGAGGTCAGATAATATAGCGTATTTTCAAATATTTAGAAGTTGATCTCGGAAGCTGGTTCCAGGAGTCGTGAGCCAACCATTTGAAGGGAATTGAAGCTTGTCTCTTCTCTCGCATTGAGGAAGAGGCTATACCGCCCTGCAAGCAAGGGGCTTTTCGACAAGGGTTTCCGCCGCTGCTTTGGAAGGCGTTTCAGGTCAGACAGGTGTCATGGAATGGCTCGGCCTCCACTCCCGTGATGTCTGATGTTTGGGAGAAAAAATGTCCCCGGGTTCAGGAGAAGGTTGTGAGATTTGCTCGCCCCTCTTTTATTCAGGGCACTTTAGCAATTCTGATGCGTTTTCAAAGATCTAAGGCATTGCTCAGGGATTGGCTTGAACGAACGATGTTCGAGGGGCGATGTTGCGTTACAGGCTGTTTCACGAAAGACGCATCGATTTGACCTCATGGCCATTTGATGTTGGGCTCGACGCCACCGATTTTTGGAAAAGCCTCAACCCAAAATCGGTTATCGTTTTTAGGTTTGAGGCTCTAGCAATGGGCGCGAAAGACGCTCTTGGTTCCTTTCTCGAATTGTCGTTTGCTGCATAAGGCAAAGATTCGAGATGGGCTCCGATGATTTTTTGTGACCATCGGGGTTGGACTTCGACAAGGATTCACCATGACGCAGCAGATCGCTCAAGACCAGGGCTCATTGGATGTATCTGTCCCATGTCCGGCGCCCGTGCCGCCGCATGTCCAACATGAAGGCTTCGGCGGTCTGGTGCTTGGCTCGATCGGCGTCGTTTACGGCGATATCGGCACGAGCCCGCTCTATGCGTTGCGGGAATCGCTCAAACATGTCGAGGAAGCTGGCATCTCCGACATGAGCGTGATCGGCACGATTTCCCTGCTGCTCTGGGCGCTCTTCTTCACCGTTACGGCCAAATATGTTCTGTTCCTGATGCAGGCCGATAACAAGGGTGAGGGCGGCATTCTTTCGCTGATGGCGCTCGCGCAAAAAGCCCTGGGCCACAGAGCCATATCAGTGTTCTTTCTTGGGGTTGCCGGCGCGGCTCTGTTTTCCGGCGATGCGATCATCACCCCCGCCATTTCCGTTCTGTCGGCCCTCGAAGGGTTGGAGACCGTCGCGCCGCATCTCGAACCCTATATTCTGCCGGTGACGGTCGTCATTCTGGTCTCGGTTTTCTGGGTTCAGAGCCATGGAACCGCGCGGGTCGCCGCCTTTTTTGGCCCGATCATGGCGGTTTTTTTCCTTGTCATCGGTGGTCTTGGCCTCATGCATATTGCCGATGCGCCGCGTGTTCTGCAGGCCTTCGATCCGACGCACGGCCTGCATTTCCTCTTCAGCCATGGCATGATGGGCTTCATGGTCTTGGGCTCGGTTTTCCTGGCCGTGACGGGTGCCGAGGCGCTTTATGCTGATATGGGCCATTTCGGTCGCAAGCCGATTCAATATGCCTGGATCTTCTTCATTTTGCCCGCGCTCAGCCTCAACTATCTTGGCCAGGGCGCGCTCCTGCTTTCGCATCCGGCCGCGGTCGAAAATCCCTTCTTCCTGCTGGCGCCCCCCTGGGCTTTGTTGCCCCTCGTCATTCTTGCGACCCTGGCGACCGTCATTGCCAGCCAGGCGGTGATCACAGGCGCCTTTTCTCTGGTGCGCCAGGCGATTCAGCTTGGGCTTCTGCCGCGCATGTTGATCCTGCATACGTCCGAGACGCAGGAAGGGCAGATTTTCATCCCGCGCCTCAATCGCCTTCTGCTGATCGGCGTTCTCGTTCTTGTTTTCGTGTTCAAGAATTCCAGTGCCTTGGCCTCGGCTTATGGCATTGCCGTCACCTGCACCATGGTGGTGACGACGGCACTCGCCTTTGTGGTGGTCTGGAAATTGTGGAAATGGCCACTCTGGGGCGCTATTGCGTTCGTCTCGGCTTTTCTCGTCATCGATGTCGCCTTTCTGGCCGCTAACCTCCTCAAGATCGTCGATGGCGGCTGGGTGCCGCTGCTTCTCGGCTGCATGGTGATGGTGGTGATGTGGACCTGGGTGCGCGGCACGAAATTGCTGAACGCCAAATCACGCCGCGATTCGATTTCCCTGCAGGATTTGATTCACATGCTGGAGAAATCCAAGCCGACGCGGGTTAAGGGCACGGCGATCTTTCTCACCAGCACGCCGGAGACCGCGCCTTCGGCATTCATGCATAATCTGAAACATAACAAGGTCATGCATGAACGCGTGCTGATCATGTCGGTGCAAACCGAGGACATGCCCCGCGTCGCGCCCGCGAACCGCTATGAGATCGAACAATTGTCGGAGGATTTCACGCGGGTCATCCTGCATTACGGCTATATGGAAAGTCCGAGGATCCCGGCAGCGCTCGCGATTCTGCGCAAGTCGGGCTTGAAGTTCGACATTATGACGACGTCCTTCTTCCTCGGCCGCCGATCGATCAAGCCCGCACCCAATTCCAGCATGCCCATCTGGCAGGACAAATTGTTCATCGCTCTATCGAAACAGGCCGCCAATGCGACGGACTTCTTCTCGATCCCCTCGGACCGTGTGGTGGAGCTCGGCGCGCAGGTGACGATTTAATCCAGCGCGATTTTTCGCTTATCCACGCCTGAAACAGGGCTGAGCCGTGCATCGGGCCATGGGCTTTGCTAAAGTGCACCCATGCCGAAACCCGTCGTCGCCACGCCGCAAAAGCAGGATCTTTCCGCTCAGCCGGCCGCCAAAACCTCGCCGATGATGGCGCAATATGGAGAGATCAAGGCTGCTCATCCCGATGTGCTTCTGTTCTACCGGATGGGCGATTTTTATGAACTCTTCTTTGAGGATGCCGAACAGGCGGCGGCCGCTCTCAATATCGTCCTGACAAAGCGGGGTCGTCATCTCGGCGAAGATATTCCCATGTGCGGCGTGCCGGTTGAGCGCGCCGATGATTATCTCGCCCGCCTGATCGCCAAGGGGTTCAAGGTTGCGGTCTGCGAACAGGTCGAGGACCCGGCCGAAGCGCGCAAGCGCGGCGGCAAATCCGTTGTCAAACGGGCCGTCGTTCGGCTGGTGACGCCCGGCACCTTGACTGAGGAAGCCCTTCTCAATCCGCGCCGCTCGAATTGCCTCGTCGCGGTCGTGCCCAGTGTCTTGCCGGGAGGCAGCCATAAATCGGGCCTCGATGACGGTTTGTTCGGCCTCGCGGCGGTTGATATTTCGACCGGTACTTTCCAGGTCATGGAAGTCGTGAGGCCTTTTCTTGGCGCCGAACTGGCGCGGATCGAGCCCGCCGAAATCATCGCGCCCGATGCCCTCTGCCAGTCGTCTTTGTTCGCACAGGCGGGAGCAGGGGCGGTTGTGACGCCGCTAGGGTCTCGCCTTGATGATGAGGCTTCGGCTGAGCGCCGGATCACCAATTTCTATGGTCTCGCCACGCTTGACGGCCTCGCCGCCTTTACACGGGCGGAAAAGCTCGCCGCCGCCGCCGCGCTCTTCTATGTCGAGCGAACGCAGTGCGGCGTCAGGCCGGCCCTCGCGACGCCGGGACGGCTCGCCCGGGCTGCCCATATGGAGATTGATGCGGCGACCAGGGCCAATCTCGAACTCACCCAGACTTTGGCGGGCCGCCGCGAAGGATCGCTGGCTGATGTGATCGACAAGACAGTAACGGCAGCCGGTGGCCGTTTACTGAGTGAAAGGCTCGTTGCCCCCCTGACCGATCCGCAAGCGATCGGGGCACGGCTTGCCACGCTCGATTTTTTGATCGAGGAGACACGCCTTGCTGACGATCTGCAATCGATTCTCAAGACAGCGCCTGATCTTGCGCGCGCGCTGAGCCGGATCGGCCTCGGGCGCGGCGGGCCGCGCGATCTTGCAAGCTTGCGCGATGGTTTTTCCGCGGCCCAGCGGATTGGTGAAAAGTTGGACGCGGTCGAGGTTTTGCCGCGCGAACTGACTGAGGCCGCTAAAGCCTGCCTCGCGATCGATCCCGCTTTGGTGAAGGACCTGCGCGCGGTTCTGGCCGACAACGTGCCGCTGCATCGCCGCGACGGCAATTTCATCCGGCCGGGATATGATGATGAACTCGATCAGCAACGCGCCTTGCGCGATGAAAGCCGGCAGGTCATAGCCGCGCTGCAAGCACGCTATTGCGAACTGGCCGAGACCCGGCAGTTAAAGGTCAAACACAACAATTTTCTAGGCTTTTTTCTCGAATTGCCGCAGGCGCAGGGCGAGAAGCTTCTGCATCCGCCCTTCGACAAGATTTTCAATCATCGTCAGACCATGGCCGATGCCATGCGTTTCTCGACCGCCGAACTTGCTGAACTCGAGGCGAAAATTTCCGGTGCGGCCGAGGCGGCGCTGGCCCGCGAAAACGACATTTTCGATCGTCTCGCGGCCAATATTCTGGAACAGGGCGAAACCATTCGCGAAGGTGCGGCGGGGCTTGCCCGCATCGATGTTGCATTGGCGCTGGCCCTGCTGGCAAGGCGCAATAGCTGGACACGGCCACGCATCGATTCCTCGCTCGCCTTTGAGGTCGAAGCTGGCCGTCACCCGGTGGTGGAAATGGCGCTCAAGGCGCAAGGCAAGCCCTTCATTGCCAATCGTTGCGGACTGACGGCGCTCCCGGACCAGCAAATGGCGGGGGAGGCTGGGCGTATCGCTGTCGTGACCGGCCCGAATATGGGCGGTAAGTCGACCTATCTACGTCAGAACGCGCTGATCGCCATTCTCGCGCAAATGGGCTCCTATGTGCCGGCGGCAAAGGCTCATATCGGCATTGTCGACCGGCTTTTCTCGCGTGTTGGCGCGGCGGATGATCTCGCGCGCGGGCGTTCCACCTTCATGGTCGAAATGGTCGAGACGGCAGCCATTCTCAATCAAGCCAGTCCGCATTCCTTCGTCATTCTGGACGAGATCGGCCGCGGTACGGCGACCTTCGACGGATTGGCGATCGCTGTCGCCGTTGTCGAACATTTGCACGAGGTCAATCGCGCGCGGACCCTCTTTGCAACGCATTTCGGCGAGGTGACCGCGCTCGCAAAGCGCCTGCCGCGCCTGCTCAACCTTACGGTGCGGGTCGTGGAGGGGAAAAGCGATCTCGTCTTCCTGCATGAAATCGTCGAGGGAACGGCGGACCATTCGCATGGCATCCAGGTCGCGAAACTTGCTGGCCTGCCGAAGCCGGTGATTGCCCGCGCGAAACATCTGCTGACCGAACTGGAAAAAGGCGAAAGACGCGCCCAGGCTGAGCGGCTGGTCGCCGATCTGCCGCTTTTCGCGGGGATTGATGCTCCCGATACAGCGAACGAAGAGCTGCCCCCGGCGCGCGCATTGATCGAGGCTCTCGACGCGCTGGACCCCGACCAGCTCAGCCCGCGTGAGGCGATGGAAGCACTTTATCGTCTGAAAACTCTGCGGGCGCAGGAGGCATGAGGCGTCCACGAACACTGATTAGTCAGGTCACGTTCAATCAACGGGACAAAGGCTCATGTTGGGCTCATGTTGCGTTGCAGCGGGAGGCAAGATATTCTGAAATCATTCGTTTTGGACCCGGTGTAATTCCGGGTGGCTCTTCCGGCCGCCAATCCGCCGGATAACGCACATAACACGACAACACTAGAGGCCTTCCATAGGCCTGTGTTTTGTATGTTTATTGCGGACCTTTAGCATGAATAAGAACTATCTCTCCCGCTATCGCTCCGAGTGGTTCAGCGGAATGACCGGCGTTCGTCGCGATGTGCTGGCTGGAATGGTCGGCACATTCGCGCTTATTCCGGAAGTTATCGCCTTTTCCTTTGTGGCCGGAGTGGCCCCGGAAGTCGGGCTTTTCGCCTCTTTCGTGATTGGTGTTGTGATCGCTTTCACCGGTGGTCGGCCAGCTATGATCTCGGGCGCTGCGGGGTCGGTCGCCCTTGTCGCGGCGGCGCTCGTCCATGACCATGGTCTGCAATATCTTCTCGCCGCTACGCTGCTTGTCGGTGTGTTCCAAATTGTCTTCGGGTTGTTGCGGCTGGACGTCTTGATGCGCTTTGTCTCACGTTCAGTCCGCACGGGTTTTGTTAACGCATTAGCAATTCTGATTTTTTCAGCTCAGGTTCCGCAGATGCTGGGTGTAACCTGGCATACCTATGCGATGATTGCCATTGGATTGGGCATTATCTACCTCGTACCACGACTGACCACGGTGATTCCGTCGCCGCTGATTTGCATTTTAGTGCTGACTGCCATCAGCATGATGGTGCCCATGCCCCTTCATACAGTCGCCGACCTTGGCCGACTGCCGGACTCGTTGCCGTCGCTTGTCATCCCGCATGTTCCCCTTAATCTTGGTACGCTCGCCATTGTGGCACCTTACGCGCTTGCCATGGCCATCGTTGGCTTGCTTGAATCCATGATGACGGCCAGCGTCGTGGACGACCTGACCGAGACAACAAGTTCGAAGGCGCAGGAATGCACTGGACTTGGCATTGCTAACGTGGCTGCGGGACTGTTTGGGGGGATCGCCGGTTGCGGCATGATCGGCCAGACAGTCGGGAATATTCGCTATGGCGGACGGGGCAGGCTTTCAACTCTGGTGGCCGGACTCTTCCTGCTTGTTCTCATGGTGCTGCTGCGCCCTTGGGTTGCGCGTGTGCCTGTGGCAGCGCTTGTTGCCATCATGATTATGGTTTCTATCAGCACCTTCTCGTGGTCATCGCTGCGTGATCTGTTGCACCATCCCAAGGTTTCCAGCTTTGTCATGTTAGCAACGGTTGTCGTCACCGTCGCGACGCGTGATCTTGCCGCCGGCGTCGCCGTGGGAGTGCTGTTAAGTGGTGTCTTCTTCGCTTTTAAAGTCATGCAGCTGATGGACGTACAATGCGATTACAACGCCGAGGCAGATACACGTGTCTATCGCGTTTCCGGTCAAATCTTTTTCGCCAGCGCGGATATGTTTGCTGATTGCTTTGACTTGCGTGACACAGCCCGCCGAGTCAGCATTGATCTCAGCGATGCTCATCTGTGGGATATAACAGCCGTGGGTGCCCTTGAGGGCGTGGTGACCAAGATGCGCCACCATGGCATCCACGTGGAATTGATTGGATTGAATGCCGCCAGCGCCAACTTGCTGGACCGCCATGCTTCGCTGATCCAGGACGAAACGTGAAACAATTTCTGATTAATCAAAAATCCTGATCGTTTGTCCGCTTGCAATGGATGAAGGAACAGGCTGAATGGGCCGGTATCAAAATTCCAAGGGAGGAGATGAATCGATGTATGACATGGCCAATCTGAAAAAGCTCGAATTGCTGGCCAAGGACGCGCCTGCCGCCATGGAGGCTTTCAAGGCTTTCGACAAGGCGGCGATGGCGGACGGCGCTATACCTGTCAAATATAAGGAATTGATCGCATTGGCCGTCGCGCTGACGACGCAATGCCCTTATTGCCTGGAAGTGCATAAGAGGGGAGCTGAAAGAGCCGGTGCCACGCAGCAAGAAATCGCGGAGACGGTGTTTGTCGCCATGGCCCTGCGGGCGGGTGGGGCGCTGACCCATGGCACTCATATCGTGCACGAATAGATTATCGCGCCTGAAGCAGCCTGACGAGTAGCTTGGACGTATAGTCCACCATGGGCACGATGCGGGCGTAATTCAACCGTGTCGGCCCAATGACGCCGATAACGCCGACGATGCGTTGCTGCCCATCATGAAAGGGGGCGGCGATGGTCGAGGAGCCAGAGAGCGAAAATAATTTGTTCTCGGAGCCGATGAAGATCCGCACACCTTCTCCGCCCTCGGCGCGGCTCAAGAGATCGATGACATCTTTTTTCGTTTCAAGATCGGCAAAGAGGAGGCGGATGCGTTCGAGATCTTCAAGCGCCGTCAAATCCTCCAAAAGATTGGCATGGCCGCGCACGATCAACTGCGGTTCGTGTCCCGAACATTCGGCCCAGCTCGCAAGGCCGGCATCGACGAGTTTTGTTGTCAACTCGCCGAGCTCTGTTTCGGCCGCGCGTCGCGAGGCTTCGATCTCGACACCGACTTCATGCAACGTCCGGCCGCGAATCCTCTCGTTGAGATAATTGCTTGCCTCGATCAGTGCGGAGGGTGGCAGATTGGCCGGAATCTGAACAATGCGATTTTCGACCGAGCCTTCCTCCGCGACGAGGACGGCAAGGGCGCGCTCAGGCTCTAGGCGCACGAATTCGATATGTTTCAGCCGGGCATTTTCCTTACTCGTCACCACGAGCCCGGCGCCCCGTGTCAGGCCCGACAGCATCATCATGGCATCGCCAAGTAGGTCTTCGAGCGTCCGTTCGGGAGAAGTGATCCTGACTTGTGATTCGATATGGGCGCGCTCAGCCTCGCCGATATCGCCAATTTCGAGCAGTGCATCGACAAAGAAGCGCAGGCCTAGCTCCGTCGGCAGGCGGCCGGCGCTGGTATGGGGCGCATAGATCAGGCCCAGCATTTCCAGATCCTGCATCACATTGCGCACGGAAGCTGGCGAGAGCGGAACAGGAAGCAATTTGGAAAGATGGCGCGACCCGACCGGCTCGCCCGTGGTGAGATAGGATTCGACGATATGACGAAAAATCTCTCGCGACCGCTCGTTCAGCATGCCGAGGGCGGTGGTGTTTGAAGCGAGAGGAAAGCGAGGTGGATCGAAGGAAATGGCCATCGCCTTCAAAATGGCAATAGATGGCGGGTGACGCAAGCCGATAAGAAAAACTCGCGGAAAAGCCTTAAACGGCCATGAGCGCCTCGCCTACGGCTTTTTCGATTTCGCCCGGTTGAAAGGGTTTTTGCAGAGTCTTGCAACGGGAATAAGGGCCGGTAAGTCCCTGCGCGCCATAGCCTGACAAGAAAATGAAAGGAATTGCCTTGGTCTGCAATTGCTCGGCGACGGGAAAACTCAACCGTCCGTTGAGGTTGATGTCGAGCAAGGCAAAATCTACTTTCTGATCTTCGAGATAGGTCAGGGCCGCCTCGACGGAACTCATCACATCCACTGTCTTGCAGCCGATATCGATGAGTACATCTTCAAGCAACATGCCAATTATAGCTTCATCCTCGACAACGAGAACATGGAGATCTTGCAAATTTTTCACGGCTACCAGCCATCGTGGAGCAACAAAGGTTGCTGGCAAAACGCTCGATGCGCCGCCTAGTTCCGTTTGCGTTGAAATGGATGAAACCCGAGAACAATAAATTTAGGAAAGCACGCGTAGAGAGTATATGCTTATTTCTACAACCAGATAGGGCTGAGAGCGAAATCAAGCGAATAAGGAACGGTGTGTTCAGCTTGCGCTGGACGCATGACGGGTTTCGGCCAAGCGATCACATTATCGAGAGCGGCATGGCCGACGTTGACCCAATGACTGAAACGGACATGATCATGGCTGTCATCGGTGTTTTGGGACGATTGACCTCGCCTTTCATAGCGAGGTCAAAAACCCAAGATGATATCGCCACCGAACATGAATGCGTCCTGCGAAGTTCCCGTGTTGAAAGCCGCGGTTCCGTTCAGAGAGCGATCATAGCGAATCTCTGGCCGGAATTGGAGGGTTTTGACGGGCAGGTTGTAATGCGCCCAGTCGATCTTCGGTTTGTAGGCGACGTTGAGCGAAATCTCGCCGTAGGTTGTCGGCGCGGGTGCTCCGACGAAAGTATAGGGAAGTCCACGAATACTGTTTGTGTAGTCGAACACATTCATGAAATTGCCGACGAGGACACCAGTGTTGTCGCGCATGACTTCGGCGCGTGCATTGAGGCTGAGTTCGTCGGTAAAGGTATATGTCAAATAGCCGGCCAAGCCATAGGCCGTATTGTAAGGGAGAGCACCATCATAAAAGACGTTCGCCTCCGCGGCTAAGGTCAGTTTGTCATCATATTTATAGGTTGCGACCACATCGTTCCAGGATCGCATCAGAGAATTGGCATTGGGAAAAACAAGCAGCGATTGTTCAGGGCCGAGACGGCTCAACGCAACGAGTGTGAGTTTGCCGTCCAGAAGCTTGTTGAGGCCGAATCCAAAATAGCCCGCCGGCAAACTATTATTATCATTCCTGCCGAAGGAGGTTTGCGCTCCTGTGTCAATTCCCGCGTAAAGATCCAGAGTGTCATTGACGTGCCAAGTGGCAAGGCCGCCAATATGTTGGAAGGGGACAAGAAAGTCCGAAATATAGCTAAAGGTGTAAAATGGTCTGACGGCTGGGTCGAAGACCTCATAGCCCATCGCGCCGGGAGTCAGGCCCATCTTGACATCGATGCCGCCATCCGTGAGCCAGGGCAGATGCATCAGCACGGTCAGATTGATTGGCACCAACTGGTTGCGATTATTGATCATATCATCGTTGAGACCGAGAATATGATTATAGCGGGCGTCCGTGCCATAGATCGCTTGCAGCACGAAGCCGAAATCATATCCTTTGGCATTCGGATCGAGCGGTCGCTGAATGCCGAACATGATCTGGCTGAGCATGGGGGCATTGGCATAATCGGTATAGAGCATCCCGAAATTCCGGCCGTTGCTCGGATTGCCCGGGTTGGCGGCAATGCCTGCTTCAATCTGAAACCCGGCGGTGATCGTATCGCTCCAAGCCGCCGGCAGTGCCGGTGCGACCACGGCGGCGTTTTCCCGACTTTCCCTTTCGAGGTCGGCGGCTGACGCGAAGCCCGCGGCGACTAATGCCGCCGCGACGATCCCGCTTTTCATGATTGTATGATGGCTTTTATCAGAGATTTTTCCCGCGCGTTCAGCGCGGCCGGTCGCCATGAAACAGAATAGGCGGCTGAGGGAATAACAACCGGAAGACATATCTACGACGTTCATCGCTACCTCCTGTCAGCATATCCGTCTGAATCGGGAGTGAAGGAATCGGATCGGAAATTTCCCCTTTGAGAAAAATCCGAAGCGAACGAAAGGTCTATGTCGGGAGTCTGGTGTTCTTGCCGCGCCAATAGGGCGAAGGCTTATTGGCTTATAATTAGCCAATTATCACGTAAAAATGAAACCCGTTATCGTAATCAATTGCCGAAAATATGTGTCACGGCGCCAGTGACGGCATTCTATTTGAAATTTAGGGGAAGAAATCAGGAATAAAGAGGCCATTTCACCGCTCTATCGGTGAAATGGCCTCGGAAAGTGCTTTGATGCTGTAAAGGGGTGTTCAGGCAGGCTTAGAAAGCCAAGGCCTTGACTTTTTTGACGCCGGGCAGAGCCTTGACCTCATTCTGGACCGATTCGGGCACCGCGCCGTCGACTTCGACCAGGGCAATGGCCGAGCCACCTTCACGGTCACGACCGAGCGCGAATGTCGCGATATTGACGCTGGCATTGCCAAGCAGGCTGGCGAAACGGCCGATGAAGCCGGGCTTGTCTTCATTCGACACATAGATCATGACCGGCGCGACGGCGGCGTCGATCTTGATATCGTTGATGGCAATGATGCGAGGCTTGCCATCGTGGAAGACAGTGCCGGCGATGGAATGCGAGCTTTTGTCGGTCTCGACTGTGAGCGTGATCAGGGATTCGTAATCCGCGTCGGCGGCGGCACGACTCACTTCGTCGATGACGATACCGCGTTCCTTGGCGACGGCCGGGGCCGAGACGACGTTTACATCGGCGAGCAGCGGCCGCAGAATGCCGGCAATGGCAGAGGCTGTTAGGGCCTTGATCTTCAATTGTCCGACTTCGCCTTCATAGGTGATCGTCACCTTCTTGATGGCGCTGTCGATGACCTGGCCGGCGAAGGAGCCGAGCTTTTCAGCCAGCGCGATGAAGGGCTTCAGTTTGGGAGCTTCTTCCGCCGTAATGGAAGGAAAGTTGACGGCATTGGAGATCGCGCCACGCGTCAGATAATCCGACATTTGCTCGGCGACCTGCAGGGCGACATTTTCCTGCGCTTCAGAGGTCGAGGCGCCAAGATGCGGCGTGCAGACCACATTGGGATGACCGAACAGCGGATTTTCCTTGGCCGGTTCGGTGATGAAGACGTCGAAGGCCGCGCCGGCGACATGGCCCGAATCGAGCAGTTTGCGCAGGGCTTCTTCATCGACGAGACCGCCACGCGCGCAATTGATGACGCGAACGCCCTTCTTGGTCTTGGCGAGATTTTCCGCGGAAAGAATATTCTTGGTCTGAGGCGTCAGCGGTGTGTGCAAAGTGATGAAATCGGCGCGGGCCAGGAGATCATCCAATTCGACTTTTTCGACGCCGAGATCGAGCGCGCGTTCGGGGGTCAGGAAGGGGTCGAAGGCGATGACGCGCATTTTGAGGCCGACGCCACGTTCGGCGACGATCGAGCCGATATTGCCGCAGCCGATGATGCCGAGCACCTTGGCGGTGATTTCGACACCCATGAATTTGTTCTTTTCCCATTTGCCGGCCTGAGTCGAGGCATCGGCGGAGGGGATCTGGCGAGCGAGCGCGAACATCAGGGCGATGGCATGTTCCGCCGTCGTGATGGAATTGCCGAAAGGCGTATTCATCACGATAACGCCCTTGGCGGTGGCGGCCGGAATATCGACATTATCGACGCCGATGCCAGCGCGCCCGACGACCTTCAGATTGGTCGCCTTTTCAAGAATCTTGTCGGTGACCTTGGTCGCCGAGCGAATGGCCAAGCCGTCGAACTGGCCGATGATTTCCGCAAGCTTGTCTTTATCTTTGCCGAGATCCGGTTGGAAATCGACCTCGATGCCGCGCTCCTTGAAGATGGCGACGGCGGCTTCCGACAAAGCATCGGAAATGAGGACACGAGGAGCCATGGAGTTTCTCCAAAACGGGCCGGAAGATTTCTCGCGCTGTCGAGGAGAAAGGCTCTTCCGATGAAAGGGTGAGGGCAGGTTTAAAGGGCGACCGATGGGGCTGAATAAGCTTTGCGGCGTCGTGGATCTTTCGACGCCGAGCCGATCGTGCCCGTTTCAATCAATCTTTGAACGGCCGGCTGGATCGGGCCGCCGGCCGTTTGAGCGATCAGGCCGCCTTCGGGAGATCGCTCTTGGCCTTGGCATAGGCGTAATCCAGCCAGGCGGTCAAAGCGATGATATCGCTGGTTTCGACCGTCGCGCCGCACCAGATGCGAAGGCCGGGCGGTGCATCACGATAAGCGCCAATATCATAGGCCACTTTTTCCTTTTCGAGGAGGCTCGCCAGGGTCTTGGCGAAAGCGGCCTGGGCCTCGTCGGAAAGAGCGGTGATCGCCGGATCAGAGACCTTGAGACAGACGCTTGTATTGGAGCGGATAGCCGGATCGGCGGCGAGGAAATCGATCCAGGGGGTTTTCTCGACCCAATCGGCGATCGCTTTGGTATTGGCGTCGGCGCGGGCGATCAGGCCCTCGAGGCCGCCGACCGTTTTGCCCCAGTTGAGCGCATCGATATAATCCTCGACGCAGAGCATGGATGGCGTGTTGATGGTCTCACCGACGAAAATGCCTTCCGTCAGCTTGCCACCGCTGGTCAGGCGGAAGACCTTGGGCAGCGGCCAAGCCGGCGTGTAAGTGGTGAGCCGTTCGACCGCGCGGGGCGAGAGAATGAGCATGCCATGCGCGGCTTCGCCGCCGAGCACTTTCTGCCAGGAGAAGGTCACGACATCGAGCTTCGGCCAATCGAGCTTTTGCGCGAAGGCGGCGGAGGTCGCGTCGCAGATCGTAAGGCCCTGGCGGTCGGCGGCGATCCAATCGCCGTTCGGCACTTTCACACCGGAGGTCGTGCCATTCCAGGTGAAGACGACGTCATTGTTGAAATCCACCGTCGCAAGATCGACGATCTCGCCGTAACCCGCCTTGAGGCTGCGGACATTCGGCAGTTTCAATTGCTTGACGATATCAGTGACCCAGCCCTGGCCAAACGATTCCCAAGCAAGAACATCGACACCGCGCGCGCCGAGGAGGGTCCAGAGCGCCATTTCGACCGCGCCCGTATCCGAACCGGGAACAATGCCGATACGATAATCTTCAGGAACCTGGAGAATTTCGCGCGTCAGGTCGATCGCAAGCTTCAGCTTGGTCTTGCCGATCTTGGCGCGATGCGAGCGGCCAAGAGCCGCGTCTTGAAGGGCGGAGAGAGTCCAGCCAGGGCGCTTGGCGCAGGGGCCGGAGGAAAAGCAGGCATTGGCCGGGCGAGCGGCGGGAAGCGTATCGGTCATGTAACCATCCTTTCAGATGGGCGCCTCTCGTTGGGGAGAGGTGTCCCGGCGCTGTCGATACGCGCGAAGCTCTGCGCGGTCAAGGGCCAGGTGTTTTCATTTCATGTTCGCCGGATCATCCCTTCGGATGATCCTTTTTGAATGGTTTCGGCGTGACTTTTTTGACCGGGTCGCCGGATTGAAGATCAAGCGCGACTGATCGATTTTGGAGATCGATTTTTTAATAAGGGTGAATTGGATTTGGAACGGCGCTTCGGCGATGATCGAAGCAAGCACTTATCAAGTGAGCAAATCCCCATGTCCCAGTTTCCTGGTCCATCAAAAAGCGCGCCTGCGCCTTTGTCGTCCACGGCCCTTGTCCTGCGCTTTGGTGTAATCGGCGCCATTGTCTGCGCCGGCGCGGCCGCCTTTGCTTATGCGGGCGGCTGGTTCTCCCCCGCGCGGCTGACGCCCAGCCGGTTAATCGAAACATTCCAGGAGGTCAACGGCTTCTATCCGGGATTTCGGCGCAATCACGCGAAGGGCATCTGCTTTTCAGGCCATTTCGAGAGCAATGGCCAGGGCGCTGACCTCTCGAAAGCCAGCTTGTTCGCTCCAGGCCGCGTCACCCCAGTCACCGGCCGTTTCGCCTTGGCGGGTGGCCAGCCCTACGCAGCCGATGCCGAGACGACAGTGCGCAGCATGGCGGTCCGCTTCCGGCTCGACAATGGCGAAGAATGGCGAACCGGCATGAATGATATTCCTGTCTTCGCAGTAAACACGCCTGAGGCCTTTCGAGATCAGCTCCTGGCGGGGCGAAAGGATCCTGCGACCGGCAAGCCGGATCCCGCCGCAATGGCGGCTTTTCTCGCAGCGCATCCTGAGACAGCGCGGGCCGCGGCCCTGATCAAGGCCCGCAGCATTTCCTCGGGCTTCGACGATGATACTTACAACGGCCTCAATACGTTCCTGTTTGTCAATTCGGCCGGTGTCGCGACGCCCGTGCGTTGGTCGATGGTGCCCATCGCCCCCTTCATTAGCGAGGAACCGGAAAAAACCGTGAAGATCGACAAGGATTTCCTGTTCGTTGATCTGATCAATGAAGCTGGGGACCATCCTCTGCAATGGCGTCTCGTCGTTATGGTCGGAAAGCCGGGTGATCCCACGATGGACGCGACGCTTCCCTGGCCGAGCGAGCGTGAGCACCGGGAACTTGGCAGTCTTACAATAGAAAGCCTTCAGGATGAAGCCGATGGGCGCTGCCGCGACGTCAATTTCGACCCGCTCATCCTGCCGCAGGGCATTGAGGCCTCGGACGATCCGCTGCTGAGCGCGCGATCGGCCGTTTATTCACAATCCTTTACCCGCCGCGAGGGCGAGCCCAAAACACCGAGCGCCGTGATGATGCCGAATGGGACGAAAGGGGACAAATCATGAAAGCCGCGACTCATTTCCATGGCCTGTCCCGTGCCTTGCACTGGATCATGGCTGTTTTGATCCTCGCTATGCTGTTCATCGGCGTCAGCATGGTCTCCCGGCTAGCGGATTACCATTGGCTGGTGTCGCTTCATAAGCCCATCGGCATAGCGATTCTTGTTCTGGCCGCGATCCGCTGGGGAAACCGGTTCGTGCATCCCGCGCCGCCGCTGCCCAAGAGCATACCAGCTTGGCAGCAGCGCGCCGCTTTAGCTTCCCATCTGATGCTTTATAGCCTCATGTTCGCAATGCCTCTGATCGGCTGGGCGATGCTTTCCGCCGGCGATTATCCAATCACCCTCTTTGGCCCCTTGCATCTTCCCGCCATCCTGCCGCCGCGACCGGCGCTTTATGCTCTTCTGCGGCAAACCCATACGATACTTGCATATCTCCTGTTCTCCGTCATTCTCGCGCATGTTGCGGCGGCCTTGTTCCATGCTTTGATCCGCCGGGACGGCGTGTTCTCGAGCATGGTTTCAGGCAAAAGAGTGCAAGCCATTGAAGCCATGGAGCTTTCTAGAGATCCATAGGCGCGGGCGGTGGCCTCAAGCCAGATCTTCCGGATCATGACGGTCATGATCGGGAAGACCCAAGATAAGTCCTCCCGGTGTCGAGCACTCGGAGGGGGCCTGCATAAAATTGGACTACCCAATTTTTGAATTTGATGCGCTATAAAGCCCGCGCTTTGATTCTCCTGCCCGGGTTCTTCATGTCCACAGACCAAAAATCCATCAAGAAAGTCGTGCTGGCCTATTCTGGGGGCCTCGATACGTCGATCATCCTCAAATGGCTGCAAACCACTTATGGCTGCGAGGTCGTGACCTTTACCGCCGATCTCGGCCAGGGCGAGGAATTGGGGCCGGCCCGCGACAAGGCGCTCCTGCTTGGCATCAAGCCGGAAAATATTTTCATCGAGGATCTGCGCGAGGAATTCGTGCGCGATTACGTCTTTCCGATGTTTCGCGCCAATACCCAATATGAAGGGCTCTATCTGCTCGGGACCTCAATCGCACGGCCCTTGATCGCCAAGAAGCAGATCGAGATCGCGCGGGCGACCGGCGCCGACGCCGTGGCGCATGGCGCGACCGGTAAGGGCAATGATCAGGTGCGCTTTGAGCTGTCCTATTATGCGCTCGAACCCGACATCAAGGTGATCGCCCCCTGGCGTGAATGGGATTTGACTTCCCGCACCGCGCTCCTCGAATTCGCCGAGAAGAATCAGATCCCGATTGCCAAGGACAAGCGCGGCGAGGCGCCGTTCTCGGTCGATGCCAATCTCCTGCATGCTTCTTCCGAGGGCAAGGTTCTAGAAGATCCGGCGCAGGATGTGCCCGATTATGTCTATTCCCGAACCCTGAGCCCAGAAGACGCGCCGAACCAGCCGACCTTCATCGAAGTTGATTTCGTCAAGGGCGATGCGGTGGCGATCGACGGCGAGGCACTGTCACCGGCAAGCCTGCTCACGCGGCTCAATAAGCTCGGCCATGATAATGGCATCGGCCGCCTCGACCTCGTCGAGAACAGATTCGTTGGCATGAAATCGCGCGGCATGTATGAGACGCCCGGCGGCACCATTCTCTATTTCGCGCATCGCGGCATTGAGCAGATCACTCTCGATCGCGGCGCCGCCCATCTCAAGGATGAGCTCATGCCGAAATATGCCGAGCTCATCTATAATGGGTTCTGGTTCTCGCCAGAGAGGGAAATGCTGCAGGCTTTGATCGACAAGAGCCAGGAATTCGTGACGGGCCGGGTTCGCCTGAAACTCTATAAGGGCGGCGTCTATGTGGTTGGCCGCTCCAGCCCCCATTCGCTCTATGATCAGGATCTCGTTACCTTCGAGGAAGGGGCTGTCGCTTATGATCACCACGACGCGGCGGGTTTCATCAAGCTTAATGCGTTGCGGCTTCGTACCCTGGCGAAACGGGCACGTAAGCTGGCCTGATGCGAAGTTTTTCGAATCGAAGTGATTCGAAAAGGATATGGAATCAGGGACCGGGAGGGCGATGACTGGCCCTTCCCTCAGCGGACGGAAGCCATTTGCGACCGTGGTTTGTCAATTTCGACCAGAATTTGGGGTGATTAAAGTGGAAAGCGCCTCAAATTCCCTTGCCTGAGCGCACTCTGCTTGACGTGGTCCGATGGTTAGGGTTCGTTCTGCGGGGACAGGGGATGCCGCGATGACCGCCCGATACAGATAGGGGCGGGTTCGGTGTAAGTTCCACGTGGTGACACCCCCCGCGTGGATTCAATGCAAAAGACTCATGGAGGCAGACGGGATGACGACATCCAGCAAGAAATCGCCGGGCGCGGAGAGCAAGGCTGCCCCGGCAAAGGCCAAGGCGAGCACCAAGACAGGTGAAAAGGCCGCAAAGCCGGCCGGCAATAGCGCTTTCAGCAAGCCCTTGCAGCCCTCGAAGGAACTGGCTGAAATCGTGGGCGAGGCCCCTTTGCCGCGCACGGAAGTCGTGAGCAAGGTGTGGGAGTATATCAAGAAGCACAAGCTTCAGAACGAGGCGAACAAGCGCGAAATTCTCGCCGACGACAAGCTCAAGCCGATCTTCGGCAAGGATAAGGCCACGATGTTCGAGATGAACAAATTCCTGGCCCAGCATCTCAAATAAGGCACGAATCCGCAGGTCGCCGACTGCGTTCGGGCATGGTGTGGCACTCTCCCAAGAGCGCCGCTCCCGCACTTTAGGGTTTCGACAGGGATATCCTTGCCATGGCCCAGCTTCTGCTTGGAAATGAGCGAAGGCATGAGGACTAGCAAGGCCCGTGACCGATTTGCGCGGCCTTGCGTAAAGTATGAGGGATTTAGTCGTGAAATACCGTCAGCTCGGCGACAGCGATCTTCAGATTTCGACGATCTCCCTCGGGTCCTGGCTTACAACTGCCGGAGGCATTGAAAAGGCTCAGGCTATTGCCTGTGTCCATAAGGCTTTGGATGTCGGTATCAATTTTATCGATACCGCGAATGTGTACGGGCGAGGCACTGCGGAAAGTGTTCTCGGCGAGGCCCTGAACGGGATCAGCCGCTCCTCTTATATTCTGGCGACCAAGGTTTTTGGCGCGATGAGCGACACAGACAAAGGTCTCTCGCGCGAACAGATCGTCAAGCAGCTCGATGCCTCGCTGCGCCGCTTGAAAACCGATTATGTCGATCTTTATCAATGCCATCGCTACGACGCGGATACACCGCTTGAGGAAACGATGGAGGCCCTGACAGAGGAAGTCAAAAAGGGCAAGGTCCGCTATATCGGCTTCAGCGAATGGCCGCAGGACAAGATCGTGGAAGCATGCGAAATGCTCGATATGGCGCCATTCGTATCGAGCCAGCCGCAATATTCCCTGCTCTGGCCCTATCCGCAGGCGGAGCTTTTCGATCTTTGCGCCGATTACGGCATTACCCAGATCGTCTGGTCGCCGTTGGCGCAAGGCATTTTGACCGGAAAATATAAGCCGAACCAAAATCCCCCTGGCTCCTCGCGTGTGGGGAACGAATCCATGGGGTCCATGGTGCCGAAACGCTGGCTTGAGGCGCCGGTGCTTGAAGCCGTGCAAAAACTTCAGCCGCTTGCCGACGAGGCGGGGCTCACTCTGGCTCAATTCTCTCTTGCCTGGGTGCTGCGCAAGGCCAATGTCTCCTCGGCGATCATCGGCGCCAGCCGCCCCGAGCAGGTTGTCGAAAATGCGGCTGCCGCGGATGCTCAGGTCACGCAGGAACTCTTTTTCCGGGCCGAGGAAATTCTGGAGCCGGTCCGGCAGTAACCGAGCCTGAATCGGTGTCTTGCGTTCCTTCAGAGAGTGCTCATCCCGCCGTCGATGATCCATTCACTGCCCACGGCAAAGGCGCCAGCATCTGAGGCGAGGAAGACGACGGCCTCGGCTATCTCAGCCGGTTCCCCGCGCCGCCCGAGAGGGATCTGCGAGACCAGACCTTCAATATCGGCCTCGTTCATGCCGATCTTGCCGTGGAGGGGAGTGGCGATCGGCCCAGGGCTGACCGCATTGACACGGATGCCGCGCTTGATCAATTCGCCTGAGAATGTCCGTGCGAGCGAGATAAGGCCAGCCTTGCTGGCCGCATAGACGCTGGAATAGGGCATACCGATCCGAGCATTGATCGAAGTATTGAGGATAATCGAAGCGGGATTCGCAAGGATCGGCAGAAGGGCCTGTACGAGAAAATATGGGCCTTTCAAATTGACCGCCATTGAACGATCGAATCCCGCTTCGTCGAACTGTTCCAAAGGGCGGAAATCGCCAATGCCCGCATTGATGAACAAAACGTCAAGCGTTCCGAATGCCTCGCCCACCCTGTGCGCGACCTCTCGTTGATCGGCAATGTCGCCTGAATCGGCCCTTATGGTTAGGACATCGGCGCCGAGGGCCTTGCGGGTTTCTTCCAGCCGCGTTGCATCCGTGCCGGTGATCGCGATTTGGGCGCCTTCGGCGATGAAGCGCCGCGCCGTCTCGAGGCCGATTCCGCTGGTTCCGCCTGTTATCAACGCCCGTTTTCCCATGAGTCTTTTCATTTTCATCCTCATTCATCAGTCGCAGAGCCTTGTCTCATCGCTCTGTCTCGTCGCTCTGATGCCAATGAGAATAGTCATGGTGATCACGTTCGTGCTAGGCGGCTACTAGATGATCTAGTTTTCGGTTTAAGCGAACAATGAAGCTCGATGGCATCATGACATTTGTGGCGGTAGCGGAGGCAGGCTCGATTAGCGAGGCGGCCCGGCGTCTCAGCCTTTCCAAATCGGTGGTGAGTGAGCGTTTGTCCGACCTGGAACGGAGCCTTGGCACAGTGCTCTTCCACCGCACGACACGAAAACTTTCTCTTACCGAAGATGGCGCGGCATTTTTCGAACGCGCCGCGCGGATCACGCGCGACGTCGAAGAGGCTGCCGCTGATTTAGCGGAGCGCCGGGGCACTTTATCCGGCCCTCTTCGCCTCTCGGCGCCGGTGACGTTTGGGCGCATGCATCTGGGGCCGGCGCTCTATCCATTCCTGGCGCAGCACCCAAGAATCGCGATGACCTTGGAGCTCGACGACCGGCGTGTGGATGCCTCAGCGGAGGGCTATGACGCCGTGGTACGGCACGGAAGGCTCGAGGATAGCCGCCTTATGGCCTGGTGCCTCGCATCCAGTCGGCGCCACCTGGTCGCGTCACCGAGCTACCTCATACGTCACGGCACGCCAAAATCTTTGGCCGAGTTGGAACAGCATCGCGGCATTTTCTACACGAATAGAGGTGCGGCTGATTGGCGTTTCATGGGGCCGGAACATGCGACGATCGTTCGAGGGACGATCGGCCTCCGTGTCAATAATGGTGACATGATGCGTGACGCAGCCGTGGCCGGTCTTGGTATTGCGTTGCTCCCAAGCTTCATTGTTGGCGCGGAGGTCAGGACTGCGGCGCTGACTGTCATCGACGTGGGGGCTGAGGTCGAGCCAGAGTTCGTGTATATAGCCCATCCAGAGGGGCGGCGGCCGTCGGCTAAGCTCCGCGCGCTGGCTGATTGTCTACGCAAGACTTTCGGCGATCCGCCTTATTGGGACCGAATGTAGATCATGCCGTCATGCGCTGGTTTCGATCGGCAAGCCGGCGGCTTTCCACTCCGGATAGCCGTCTTCGAGCCGGCGCACGAGATAGCCACGGGCTCTTAGCGCCGCGACCGCTTCGAAGGACAGGATGCAGTAAGGGCCACGGCAATAGGCGATCACTTCCCGATCTTGAGGAAGCTCGCTCAGGCGATGCTCCAACTCCGCAAGCGGAATGCCGAGCGCACCGGGAAGATGGCCTGCCGCGAACTCATCCTCCGGACGCACATCGAGAAGCGTGACGAGGCCGTCCTGCAGCCTCGAAAGTAGATCCGCGCGCGACACAGGCTCCAGCGCATCAAGCGCCAGGAAGTAATCCGCTTTGACGCGATCGATCTCGGCGACGTTGCGCTCGCCCACGCGGCCGAGCGCATTGATCAGCGCTACGATTTCGGCTTCGCCGGCGAGGCGGTAAAGGATGTGCTTGCCACGGCGCTCCGTTTCGACAAGGCGCGCACGCCGCAGAATCTGCAGATGGCGGGATGTGTTGGCGAAGGTGAGGCCCGTGCGTGACGAAAGCTCCTCGACGCTGCGCTCGCCTTGCGCAAGGTGCTCCAGCAGTTCCAGCCGGTGCGCGTGGCCAAGCGCCTGCGCCACCTCAGCGAGGCTTTCGTAGATCGCCTGTTTCGGGCCGGTGCTTGACACACTATTTCCTTTTATATCATTCAGCATATTAATTGAATGTATTTTCCCCAGCGAGGAGCACAAGCCCTTGATCCTCCGCCAGTTCCTTCACACCGATCCGGTCGGCATCTCTTATCTCTTCGGCTGCGGCGGCAAGGCGAGCGCGGCCGTCGTCGATCCTGTCGGTCCCATTCAGCTTTACCTGCACGCCGCCGAAGAGGCCAGGGCCGATATTCCGTCGGCGCCACTGGAGGCCATTCAGATCAGAGCGGCAAATTCCGATCTCGCGGCAGCTGCGGCCTGACCCATGAGAGATGGAGCATTGGGACCTGGCTTTTGATCTTGTGCAAGATGTCGAGCCGACAAGCGGAGTAAACAGTAAGGCTCGAAGGACCAAGATGAATTCTGTCAACGATGGAGCGAGCCCATGCAAAGACATGTAATGCAGTTCGCCGCTACAGGATTTGGCGCTCTGAGCCTCATGCCCACCGCCGTCTGGGCTCAGACGGCATCGGAAGCAGAACGATACGCCGGGAGTCACCCTATGATGTGGTGTGGTGGAGGCCGTTACGTCATGATTTTCGGTCCGCTGCTGATGATTCTCTTCCTCGCGGTGTTTATCGCCGCTGTGGTTCTACTCGTCCGCTGGTTAGGCGGGCCGTGGCAGCGACCCGTGCCACCACATCCTACGCTGCCAAGTCGCACACCACTCGACATTCTCAAGGAGCGTTTTGCGCGCGGCGAGATCGACAAGGACGAATATGAGGAGCGACGGCGTGTGCTTGGTGAATAAGGGATTCTGCCCGATGAGCCTGTCGTTCAGATGAAGTGAGGAAGGAACATCGAAGCAGATCCTGCTGATCTTGTAATCAAATAGCGAATTCAAAGATAATAACTGTCAAGATTATAATAATAAATACCAGGAAAATGCCATAATTTCAGTGTAAAATCGCTGTCTGTAAGTTACAATGCATCTCAAAATCATGTCTTAACCGCAAGCGTTACTATTTCTTCTTCTATCATTGTGAATAGATAGACCGATAACGATGCCGTCTAAATCGTAATCTGGGAGACTAATCATGAAGTTGAAGGAATCTTTCGCACGTGTTTCTTGCATAACCTTATCGGCTGCTGGCATAGCGCTCATGTCGCCGGTGGCAGCGCAGGCTACCGATAATAATTCCAGGCCCTTTCTTCCCCGCCTCATCATATCATCGACGATCCCGGGGAATGGCGATCTGAACCCTTATGGCATTGCTTTTGTGCCTGCAGGATTTCCACAAAACGGAACCATTGCATCAGGCGATATTTTGGTCTCGAACTTTAATAACAGCAGCAATTTGCAGGGAACAGGCACCACAATCATCAAGCTGACCCCGGACGGCTCTGTCGCACCATCGGTACCGGCGGGTGAGAGCGGTAATGCGACGACTATCTTTTCAAGTAAACTCAATGGTTTGACAACTGCACTCGGGGTCCTCAGTGGCGGGTTTATCTTTGTTGGCAATGTGCCGACGCAAGATGGCACGATCGGCACGATCTCTAATGGCGCGCTCCAGGTTCTGGATCGTCAAGGTAACTTGCTCACCACGCTGACCGATGCTGTCTTTCTCGATAGCCCGTGGGATCTGACCATTAGTGACCACGGCACAAGCGCGCAGGTCTTCGTCTCGAATGTCTTGAGCGGCACAGTCTCGCGGCTCGACCTGACGGTTGGTTCTTCAAACATTACCGTCATGCGCAAGACGCAGATCGCTCAAGGGTACACCCATGTCCCCAATGCGGCCGCTCTTGTGTTGGGGCCAACGGGGCTTGCTTATGACGAAAGCACTGATGTTCTTTACGTTGCCTCGACAGCCGATAACGCGATCTTCTCGATACCACATGCTGGCACGGCCTCGGGTGTGATCGATAAGGGCACTCTGGTGTTTTCCGATACGCATCTGCGCGGACCTTTGGCGCTGGCCTTTGCGCCAAACGGGAATCTGCTCACCTCCAATGGAGACGCGGTCAACCCTGACCCAACCCATCCAAGCGAAATCGTGGAATTCACCAAGGGCGGTGAATTTGTGAGACAATATAATGTCGACGCGGGTCAAGGCGCGGCCTTTGGCATTACCACCGCCCTTCCTGGCGGAGGACCCGGCTTCAACTTTGCCGCCGTCAATGATGCGACAAATGCCTTTGCAGTCTATGGTTTAGCGCCGTTCTTGGACAAATTTGCTTCTGACGGGAAGTGAACGGTATCCAGCCTCGGTCCATGGGGACTCGGAGCGGCCATTGAGCCTCTGCGTTTTCCTGGAAATGGGTAAATTCGAGAGCTGTACCAGCGGTCACTTGGTATGGCCGCTGGTTAATCGTTGCCCTTTGCAACGTTTCAACGCGAAAACGTTTTGGATTTCAGCCGGGGCGGCGTGAGGCTGTCAGCGAAATCCGTCAAAGCCTCTTCCAGGGCATGCAAATTTTCGCGTCGAAATATTGGTCGGCTATGGCTGAGGCCAATTACTCAGCCGGCACGACAATGTCGTCGGGCAGGGGGCGCGGGCGGCGGTGTTCATCGATCGCCACGAAAGTGAAGATCGCTTCGGTCACTTTCGTTGTTTCATGACTGTCGCGGCTGCGCCGCCAAGCTTCGACCTCGATCTGCATCGAAGTACGCCCGCGCTTGATCAATCTGCCGAACAGGCTGACTTCGTCGCCGACGAAGACAGGGCTGTGGAACACCATGGCCTCGGCCTTGATGGTCGCTGCACGGCCGCGTGAAACGAGGCTGGCGACGCTGCCAGCCGCCAAGTCCATCTGCGACATGAGCCAGCCGCCAAAAATATCTCCCGCCGGATTGGTGTCGGCAGGCATGGCGATAGTCCGAATTACGGGGGCTCCATTTGGCATGGAGGCTTCTTTAGCGAGCATAGGAGTCTTCCTGACTGGAGAGGGCGGCTACTCCAGGGGAACCGAAATGGTCCCTCACTTTTGTTATGGTGCGACCTTTTAGCAGGTTCGAGCTTGGCCGGAAACGGGAGGGCAGAGAAATTGGTAGCTTCCCCCGGATGAGGCTCACTTTTATTTGAGGTGTCTCCCCGGCAAGGCGATCACGCGATGCTGGCGGTACTTTCCAGCGCTTCGGCACTATGCACCGGGAGCGAACAGGCTCCACCCGAACAGACAAAGGCGGCGGCATCGCCAGCCATGGCCGCCTGGGCCTTGGCGGGATGATTGTCCGGCAGGGCTTCAGGCTTGTCGAGATCCATCACGACGCGCTCGATGAAGGGCAGTTTCAATGCGGCGAGGTAGAGGTCGCGCCGCTTGGGCCCGGCGGTGACGATATCCTTGATCCGCAACCGCAGGTCGAGGGCATTGAGAATGCCGGCATGACCGACGAAACTTGTCCGCACGGAAGGCGCCACCGCTTTGAACAAGGCGTCGGCCTTGGCAAGCCAGCGATCATCGCCGGTAAGGCCCGCAAGGCGGATGAGAGCAGTCAGAAACACCGGATGGGCATTCGGAATAGCATCATCTGAGGTTGGCGACAGGCGCAGAATGACGTCGTTCGCGTCCTTGGCGGCCATGCACAACAGGCCACTTTCTGGATCCTGGTGATAGGTTTCGAGCTGTTCAGCGAAAGTGATCGCGTCGGCGAGATAATCGCGGATCAGAATATCGGAAACGGCTGGATGATTGCGGACCTCGTGCAAGGCGATCGCGGCCCGTGTCATGGCAGCGTAATCGAGGGCCATGGCGGGGGTGACGAGGACACCGGCGCGCCAGCTATGGGCGAGCCTTTTGATGCCTTGGTCATCGATGAAATGCATCGTCGAAATGATGAAATCATAGGCCTTGGCAGCTATCGTGATCCATTCCGGTGCGTCAAATGTCGTCGCGGCATTGACGAGAGAGGCGATCATCAGGCCGTTCCAATCGGCCATGATCTTGTCGTCGAGCCCCGGATGCACGCGCTTCTCACGTACGGCGAAAAGCTTTTGCCGCATCGGCGCGAGCCTTTCCTCTTCCTCGTCGCTCGGGCGATGCGATTCAAGCCGGTTGAGGATGGTGACCATCGCCCCGTGTTTTTCCTCGGCCCAATTGCCGATCCGTCCGGCATTGTAGAATTTGCCGAAATAGATCGCGTCTTCGACACCCAATGTCTGGACAAGCTCTTCCCAGACCCAGACATAGAATTTGCCCTCGACGCCTTCACTGTCGGCGTCGAGGGCGGAACAGAAGGCGCCCTCCGGCGAGGTCATCTCGCGATGCAGCCAGCCAACCGTCTCGCGCGCGCGGGTGAGGAAAAGCTCGTCGTTGAATTCTCGGAAACACAGAGCCAGCAATTCGAGGATCTGCGCATTGTCGTAGAGCATTTTCTCGAAATGCGGGACGAGCCACCGTTCATCTGTCGAATAACGGGCATAGCCGCCGCCGAGATGATCATAGATGCCGCCCTCGGACATGCGGTCGAGCGTATGGCGCACGAGATCGCGATAGGGGACCTTGCTGATCCGGGCGCCGGCGCGCCAGAGAAATTCGAAAATCGGCGTATTGGGGAATTTCGGCGAACCGCGCAGGCCACCATCGACTTGATCAATGAAATTGACCATTTGTGGGGCGAGATTGTTCATTTGCTCGAGGCTGAGCGCAGCGCCTTCCTCGCCAGCGGGGCGCTTGCCCAGGCCTTCGCGCACGACCTCGGTGTTTTTGGTGATGCGCTCGGGCTGTTTATCGAAGGCTTCCGCGACCGTCTTCAAGACGGTGACGAAGGCCGGCCGGCCGAAGGACTCGACCTTTGGAAAATAGGTGCCACCCCAGAAAGGCTCGCCCTTTGGCGTCAGGAACATGGTGAGCGGCCAGCCGCCGCGCTCGCCAAAGGCTTGCAACGCGCTCATATAGATATGATCGATATCGGGCCGTTCCTCGCGATCGACCTTGATATTCACGAAAAGCTCGTTCATGACCGCCGCTGTCTCGGGGTCCTCGAAACTCTCATGCGCCATGACGTGGCACCAATGGCAGGCGGCATAGCCGACCGAGAGAAGAATGGGCTTGTTCAGAGCCTGCGCTTCTTCCAGGGCAGCCTTGGTCCACATGCGCCAATGGACGGGATTATGCGCATGCTGGAGCAGATAGGGGCTAGCGGCTTGGCTGAGTTCGTTGGCTGACATGGATCCATCTTCTCTTCAGAGCGCGTTCTCGGAATTCTACTCCAATCTCCGGGGCGCGGGGAGCTTGAAGAACGGGCGCGCGCGACCGCTTGGGCGGAGAGCGCTCCGCCTGGCGTTCCCTAATGAAGTGCAGTTCTTGGGCCAGCAAGGGTGAAGCTTGTTAAGACCACGGGACGAGGCCCCTCAGAATGTTGCTCGCTCATCCTTTATAGGTTTTGGTTTAAAGACCTGATCTTGTCTGAACCTTACTCGACAAATGTGAAGATGACGCATTTCGCACAAGCCGAACCGGCCAGCCTGTCTCATGCTGCGACGCTTGAGACAATTTTTGCTCCTGCTTCGGGCCAGGGGCGTAGCGCCGTTGCCATCGTGCGCGTGTCGGGTCCCAAGGCGGGTTTCCTTCTTGGGGCCTTGGCGGGCTATTGCCCGGAGCCTCGGCGGGCGACGCTCGCTATTCTGCATGACCCCGAAAATGGTGAAGCGCTCGACGAGGCTCTGGTTCTATGGTTCCCGGGGCCGAAAAGTTTCACGGGCGAGGATTGCGCTGAGTTCCATGTGCATGGCGGCCGGGCGGTCATGGCGGGCTTGTTGGCAGCATTAGGCCGGTTCGAGCAGGTGCGGCCGGCGGAACCGGGAGAATTTACCCGCCGCGCGCTGCTGAACGGCAAGCTTGATCTTGCCGAGGTCGAAGGTCTCGCCGATATGATCGAGGCCGAGACCGAATGGCAAAGGCGCCAGGCTTTGCGGCAGATGCGGGGGGCCTTGAGCCGCCAAGCGGAGATGTGGCGGCAAGCCTTGCTCGAGGCCTTGAGCCTGGCCGAGGCCGAAATCGACTTTTCCGACGAGGCCGATGTTCCTCCAGAAACAAGCCGACGGGTTGCTGCCTTGATCGAACCCGTGCTCGCGGATTTGCGGGCGGAGCTTGGGCAAGCCCGCGCTGGCGAGCGTATTCGGGAGGGGCTTTCCATCGTCATCATGGGGCCGCCCAATGCCGGTAAATCCACGCTCCTCAATGCTTTGGCGCGGCGTGAGGTGGCGATTGTCTCGGAGATTGCCGGCACGACGCGTGACTTGATCGAAGTCCATCTCGATCTCAAGGGATGTGCTGTGGTTCTGACCGATACGGCGGGCCTCCGGGACAATGCGGATAAGATCGAACAGATCGGTATTGCCCGCGCTTATGAACGAGGACGCGAGGCTGATCTCGTGCTCTGGTTGAGTGAAGCCGAGGCTCCGGTCGCGCCTCCAGAAAATTTGGGGATGGAGGTTTGGCCTGTTTTCACCAAGGCCGATCGCGTCGAGCCCTTAGAAAACAGGGAAGGCCTCGCCATCAGTGCCACGAGCGGGCTTCATCTTGGCCGGCTGGTCGAGGCCATTGCTGATTTTGCGGGGAAACTCGCGCCCTCGGGCCATGCCGGCCTTATCACGCGGGCGCGCCATCGCCAGGCTTTCGAGCGGGCGGCGGCGGCGCTCGATCGTTGTATCCGCGAAGCGAGCCCCGTCGAATTGCTGGCCGAGGATCTGCGGCTTGCGGCGCAAGCTTTACTGAGCCTGACCGGACGGATCGAGACGGAAGAGATTTTGGGGGAAATTTTTGCGCGTTTCTGTATAGGAAAGTGAGCGCGGCAAATGGAAAGACTGAAACAAGGACGGCCGGACCGATGAAAGGGACCTATGATGTCGTGGTGGTGGGCGGTGGCCATGCCGGCTGCGAGGCGGCGGCCGCCTCGGCGCGGCTCGGCGCGCGCACGGCTTTGGTCACCCAGGCCTTTGCCACGATCGGGTCCATGTCCTGCAATCCGGCGATTGGCGGTCTCGGCAAGGGGCATCTTGTGCGCGAGATCGACGCGCTTGACGGGTTGATGGGCCGTGTAGCGGATGCGGCGGGCATTCAGTTCAGGGTTCTCAATCGCGCCAAAGGTCCCGCCGTGCGCGGTCCACGCGCCCAGGCCGACCGCAAGCTCTACCGTGCCGCCATGCAGGCGGAAATCCAGGCCGTTAACGGCCTGGATGTGATTGAAGGCGAGGCCGAGGGGCTTTGCTTCGATGGCGAAAAGATCGCCGGCGTTCTTGTTGGAGTGGAAACCCTGGCCTGCGCCGCCGTGGTGCTGACGACGGGCACTTTTTTGCGCGGGCTGATCCATATCGGTGAAAAGCAGGTCCGGGCAGGACGGATTGGCGAGGCGCCCGCCGAGGCTATGGGGTTGGCCTTGGAAGCGCTCGGCCTCAGCATGGGCCGGCTGAAAACCGGCACGCCGGCGAGGCTTGATGGACGCAGCATCGATTGGAGCCGGCTCGAACGCCAATCAGGCGATGTCGAGCCTGAGCCCTTTTCTTTTCTGACAGAAGCGATCACGCGACCGCAGGTCGATTGTTTCATCACGACGACGACGCCGGAGACCCATGCGGTCATTCGCGAGAATCTGCATTATTCACCGGTCTATTCCGGCGCGATCAATGGGCGCGGCCCGCGTTATTGCCCCTCGATCGAGGACAAGGTCGTACGCTTTGCCGATCGTGAAGCGCATCAGATCTTTCTCGAGCCCGAAGGGCTCGATGTGCCGACGATCTATCCCAACGGCATTTCGACAGCTTTGCCAGAGTCTGTCCAGGAGCGCTTTTTGCGCACGATTCCGGGGCTCGAACATGTCGCCATTCTCCAGCATGGCTATGCGATCGAATATGATTATGTCGATCCGCGTGAATTGACGGCCGGCCTCGAGGTCAAGCGCGTGCCGGGCCTGTTCCTCGCTGGCCAGATCAATGGGACAACCGGCTATGAGGAAGCAGGCGCTCAAGGGCTCATCGCTGGACTGAACGCGGCTGCCCGGGCTGGCGGGCTCGCCCCCATCACCTTCGACCGTTCGGAAGCCTATCTGGGGGTGATGATCGATGATCTCATCAATCGCGGCGTGTCCGAGCCTTATCGCATGTTTACCTCACGGGCCGAATATCGTCTGACCTTGCGGGCCGACAATGCGGATCAAAGATTGACTGGCAAGGGGATGATTCTGGGTTGTATTGGTCAGCAACGCGCCGAGATTTTCAAGGCGAAGAGCGAGGCATTGAATTCCGCGCGTGATCTGCTTGCGGGCTTGAGCCTCAGCCCCACTGAGGCAACGCGGCACGGCCTCAAGGTCAATCGCGACGGCGTCCGGCGCACGGCTTTTGATCTTCTGGCTCTTCCTGATGTGACACTTGAAACTTTGCGGTCTATCTGGCCAGAATTAAAGACAATTCCTGAGACTATCGCGGCACAGATCGAAATCGACGCGCATTATGCCGTTTATCTCGACCGGCAAGAGGCCGATATCGCGGCTTTCCGCCGGGATGAGGGTTTGGCTCTGCCGACAGATCTCGATTATGCCTCCATGCAGGGGCTTTCCAATGAGATTCGTGGCCGTCTGGCGGCGATACGGCCCGCGACCTTGGGCCAGGCTGGTCGTATCGAAGGCATGACACCCACGGCGCTCACGCTTCTGGCGGCGCGTGTGCGGCGGGCTGGCGCTCACGCATGAAAGGCGTCAAAAAGCAGGTTCAGGGGCTGCCGGACCGCGGACCGGAAAGGCAGGCGGAAGAGGCGGCCATCGCCTCATCAATGGCGCCGGAATTACGCGAGAGATTAGGCCTTTATGCCACTTTGCTGGGAAAGTGGCAGAAGACGATCAATCTCGTCGCCCCCTCGACTCTGGATCACGTCTGGAGCCGGCATTTTGCCGATTCCCTGCAGGTTCAAGAAGCACTGCCGCAGGCTCATCATTGGGTCGATCTCGGCTCGGGCGGCGGTTTTCCGGGACTCGTGACCGCCATTGTGCTTGCCGATGTGCCAGAGGCTTGCGTGCATCTCATCGAGAGCGATCAGCGCAAATGCGCCTTTTTGCGGGAAGTGGCGCGTGAAACGGGTGCAAAAGCCATCGTGCATTGTGGCCGGATCGAAGCTGTCGCTTCGATAATCGAGGATGGGATCGAAGCAGTTAGTGCCCGTGCCCTCGCGCCTCTTGTGAATTTGCTTGCCTATGCGGAGCCGTGGCTCGTTCAAGGCGCGGTCGGGGTTTTCCTGAAAGGGGCCGATAGCGAAAAGGAACTGGCCGAGGCAAAGGCTGGCAATCTTTATCGATTTGAGACGCGTCCCAGCCGAACCCAAGCGGCGGCTCAGCTCATATTGGCGCGAAAGTTATGAGTTTCGCCTGTTTCATCTGCCGCCATTTTGGGTTATGCGCGCCTTTTCCGCCTTTCTTTCCTCCTTCCATCCAGGATCTGCCATGGCTTCCGAGCTTCGCCGCGTCGAGCGGGCGCTGATTTCCGTTTCCGACAAGACGGGCCTCGTTGATTTCGCCCGTGCCCTTGCCGCGCTTGGCATTGAACTGGTCTCGACCGGTGGCACCAGCAAAGCTCTGACCGAGGCGGGGCTGGCCGTTCGAGATGTTTCGGATCTCACCGGCTTTCCTGAATTGATGGATGGACGCCTCAAAACCCTGCATCCCAAGGTTCATGGCGGCCTTCTGGCCATTCGCGAAAATCCCGAGCATGAGGCGGCCATGCTCGCGCATAATATCGCGCCGATCGATCTGTTGGTGGTTAATCTCTATCCGTTCGAGGCGACGATCGCCAAGGGCGCCCCCTTTGCCGATTGCATCGAAAATATTGATATTGGCGGTCCGGCGATGATCCGGGCGGCCTCCAAGAATTTCAATGATGTCACGGTCGTCATCGAGCCTGAGGATTATGCCGCGATTCTAGCTGAACTGCAGGGTCAAAATGGCGCGACCAGCCTCGAACTGCGCCGCAAACTCGCGCAAAAGGCTTTTGCCCGGACAGCGACTTATGACGCGACGATTTCCAACTGGTTCGCCAAGGAAATCGGTGAGACGACGCCGACTTATCGCGCTTTCGGCGGGAGGCTGATCGAAGCCCTGCGCTATGGTGAAAACCCGCATCAGGCGGCAGCCTTTTACGCGCTGCCGCAGGGACGTGCCGGCGTCACCACGGCGCGGCAAGTTCAGGGCAAGGCGCTTTCTTATAATAACGTCAATGATACGGATGCGGCTTTCGAACTTGTGGCCGAGTTCGATCCCAGCAAGCAGGCGGCGGTCGCCATTATCAAACATGCCAATCCCTGCGGCGTCGCCGAGGCTGCAAGCCTAAAAGAGGCCTATTTGCTGGCGCTTCGTTGTGATCCGGTCTCGGCTTTCGGCGGCATCATTGCCCTTAACCGCAAGCTCGATGCCGCCGCAGCCGCTGAGATCGTGAAAATCTTCACCGAAGTCATCATCGCCCCGGATGCCGATGAAGAAGCTATTGCTCTTGTCGCCGCCAAGAAGAATCTGCGGCTTTTGCTCACCGGCGGGCTTCCAGATCCTCGCGCGGAAACCCTGACATTCCGGCCCGTTGCTGGTGGTTTTCTCGTGCAGGGGCGAGACAGCGCGATCGTGGATGAGATGGAGCCGCGTGTCGTGACCAAAAGAGCGCCGACCGAAGCGGAATGGCGCGATCTGAAATTTGCTTTCCGGGTCGCCAAACATGTGAAATCCAACGCCATCGTTTACGCCAAGGATGGTGCGACGGTGGGGATTGGTGCGGGGCAGATGAGCCGTGTCGATTCCTCACGCATCGCCGCGATGAAGGCGGAAGAGGCCGCGCGCGCGGCAGGCCTGCCCGAATCGCTCGCCATAGGGTCGGCGGTTGCTTCCGATGCCTTCTTTCCCTTCCCCGATGGTCTGCTCGCTGCGGCGGCCGCGGGTGCGACAGCGGTCATTCAGCCGGGCGGTTCGGTGCGCGACAATGAAGTGATCGCTGCCGCTGACGAAGCAGGGCTCGCCATGGTTTTGACCGGTGTGCGGCATTTCCGGCATTAACCATAGGGAGAACCGTTGGTGGGCGGCCTGAGGCGCCATTAAGCTCCGGGCAAGGTTGCAAGGCTTAAAACGCTTTCTATTGATTGCGTAAACCTTGGAGCTTTGTATGCGCGTCAGCACAACGGATTCGATCGAGGGGAGCCGGGTCGTTCAGGCAATCGGGGCCATTACCGCCACTTCGAGCTGGCATGCCTCGGGCACCCTGCCGCATCAGGGCAATTGGCGGGAACGCCTGCTCGCTGATCTGATCCGCCGCGCGGAAGATATTGGCGCTGATGCCATTGTCGGCGTCAATTACCAGGACGAAGGCACGGCCGTCACCAGCGAAACCGGTGTGGCGCTCAAGCGCGTCATGGTGACCGGCACGGCCGTCAGACTCGCTCGCGCTGCCTGATCTCAGACCGATAACTGGCGCTTGGCTTTCAAGCGCCAGGACTTATGTATATGATGTGCGAGTGGTCCATGACCGCTCAGGTTTCGCATGAGGCTCAGGATGAGCGGAAAGCGCGACTTCGGTGCGTCGAGAGGAAGGAGGGGGCAGTCTCCCATGAGCCTAATTCCCTTCGACACTTTGAAGCTTGCCAGAGACTTGCGAGACCGTGCGCATTTTTCGCCTGAGCAAGCGGAAGGAGCCGCCGCCGCTTTAGCCGATGCCTTTCAGGACCTGGATGCCAAGAAAAGCGCTATTGATCGGATTGATGCAAAAATAGAGGCGCTTGAACAGCGTCTGACGATTAAAATTGGCAGCATGCTTGCGGTTGCCGTCGGCGTATCGATCGCTCTTGCGAAACTGGTTCATTGAATTTTTCGATGAACAAAGCTTAAGAAGCGATTGAAAACTTTATTCCCCTGGTTCGTTCAAGAGACCTTCGACAAAGGCGCCGAGCCCTTCCTTGAGCCTTGGGGTTCTGAGGCGTTCGGTCGTCACGATCGCGAGCAGATCCTCGAAGGTGCGCTGCAGATCATCGTTGATCAGCACGTAATCATATTGCGCCCAATGGCTGATTTCGGTGCGGGCGTTTTCGAGTCGCTTCGCGATAATTTCCGGCGGATCTTCGGCGCGGCGCTCCAACCGTGCGCGTAATTCACGCATGGTTGGCGGGAGGATGAAGATCGACACTACATCCGTCCCGGCTTTTTGCTTGACCTGCCGCGCCCCCTGATAATCGATATCGAAGAGAACATCACGGCCTTGGCCAAGGATCGCCTCAAGGGGTTCGCTCGGCGTGCCATAGAAATTTCCATGCACTTCCGCCCATTCGAGGAGGGCATCCGTATCGCGTAAGGACTCGAACTGCTTGCGGCTGATGAAATGATAATGGATGCCCTCAACCTCGCTCGAACGGCGCGCTCGTGTCGTGACCGAGATGGAAAGGGTCAAATCAAGCGCCTTGCTCTGCAAAAGCATGCGCGTCAGCGTGGTCTTGCCGGCCCCCGAAGGCGAGGACAAAATCAGCATCAGGCCGCGCCGACCATGACGTGTCGGATCTGGCCGGGCAGAAGGGGATATTTCAGTCATTGTATCGATTCGCGGGGGCTAGAGCATCAGACCCAAAAGTGGTTCCCACTTTGGGGACCAATCTGATCGTTTTCAAAAAGAGATAGAGCATCGGATAGGGTTCAATGAAAGTCCGATGCTCTATTCAAGATTTTGGATCTGCTCGCGGAATTGCTCGATTTCGACGCGTAATTCGAGCCCAATATCAGTCAGGCGCGCATCATTTGATTTGGAGCAGAGAGTATTGGCTTCACGGCCGAATTCCTGGGCCAGAAAATCGAGCTTGCGGCCGATAGGGCCGCCGGATTCCAAATGACCGCGCGCCGCCTTGACATGGGTCAGGAGACGATCGAGTTCCTCGCGGATATCGGCCTTGGCCGCCATCAGCAAGGCCTCTTGATGCAACCGGTTGGGGTCGAGCCCCGGCTGACCGGCAAGCCGTACCAGACTTTCGCTGAGCTTGGCTTTGATGGCTTCTGGCTGGCGCCCCGGGCATTGTTCGGCGGCCTCGGTCAGCATCGCGATTCTATCCAGGCGGACGAGGAGGATAGGGGCGAGCGCCGCACCCTCGGCCTGCCGCATGGTGAGGAGATCTGAAAGGGCTGCATCGAGACGGGCGAGGATATGCGCCTGTAATTGCTCCCGTTCGGCGGGGCTCTCTTCCACCTCGATGATCTCGATGAGGCCACGCACGCCGAGAAGCCCGTCGAGGCTTGCGGTCCGGATGGCTGGCGGGAGGGGAAGATCGGCCACGCTCTCCAGCAATTTGTGGAGAAGATCCTGGTTGATGTGGACCTGCGGGGTGGTGGACTCGCGCTGCGCTGTCAAGGTGGCATGAACCGTTCCGCGTGTCAGTGCTTTGCCAAGGCGTTGACGGATCTCGGTCTCGATCGCGTCGAAGCCTTGGGGCAGGCGCAGCCGCAGGTCGAGCCCCTTCGCGTTCACACTCTTCAATTCCCAGGCGAAATGGGTGGCGCCCTGACTGCCGGTGCAGCGCGCGAAACCTGTCATACTGGCAAGGCTCATGCGCTTTCCTCCTCCGGAAGTGGACCCGGCACGCGCAGTGCGGAGAAATTGGGTTGGGCTTCGGCGCTGGCATGGGCGCTGAGAACACGATTGCCTTCGATGCGCAGCCCACCACGCGCGACGCGTTCGAGCGCGCGTGGATAGATCACATGCTCCTCTGCCAGCACTCTTTTCGCGAGCGTCTCCTCCGTATCGGTCTCGAAGACCGGCACGGCGGCTTGGGCGATAATTGGCCCTTCATCCATGGCCGGCACGACGAAATGCACGGTACAGCCATGAATCTTGACCCCGTCGGCCAGGGCGCGCTCATGTGTATGCAGACCGCGATAGGCGGGCAGAAGAGCGGGATGGATGTTCAGGATTCGCCCTTCCCATTGGCCGATGAACCAGGGGGTGAGGAGCCGCATGAAACCGGCGAGACAGATCAGATCGATGCGATGCAATTCGAGCAGGACCTGCATGGAGCGCTCGAATTCCTCACGGCCAGCATGGATTTTGTGATCGACCGCGGCTGTGGCGATCCCTTTTTCCTTGGCGAAGCGAAGTCCTTCCGCATCCGGCCGATTGGACAGGACCAGCGCGATTTCGGCCGGAAAATGCGGCGCGCGCGCGCTTTCGATCAGGGCACGCATGTTGGAACCGCGTCCGGAGATCAAGATTGCCGTGCGTTTGCGTATGCCGGTCACAGGGAAAGCTGCCCCTGAAATGTCACGCGCGGCCCGGTTTCAGGGGCGGGGATGACGGAACCTAGCCGGATCGGCTGTTCGCCGGCGGCGCGCAAGGCCTCCTCGACCTTCGAGGCCTCGTCATTCGCGACGATTAGGACCATGCCGATGCCGCAATTGAAGGTCCTCAACATTTCTGTTTCCGCTATGCCGCCTTCGCGCGCGAGCCAGCCGAAAACGGGAGGCACGGCGAGAGCCGAGAGATCCAGGGCGAGGCCGAAGCCGGCGGGCAAGACACGGGGGAGATTTTCCTGAAAACCGCCGCCAGTAATATGCGCCAGGGCTTTGACCGCTTGCGTCGCGGCAAAGACGTGGAGAAGCGGGCGAACATAAATCCGGGTTGGCGTCAGGAGGGATTCGCCCAGTGTCTTGCCAGGCTCGTAAGGGGCGGGGCCGTCAAGAGAGGCGCCATTGTCAGCGAGAACCCGGCGCACCAGGGAAAAACCGTTGGAATGCAAACCGGAAGAGGGAAGGCCGAGAAGCAGGTCTCCAGCCGCAATATCGGTGCGCGGCAAAAGGTGCCCGCGCTCGACCGCACCAACGGCAAAGCCCGCGAGATCATAATCCTTGCCGGTGTAAAGCCCCGGCATTTCCGCCGTTTCGCCACCGATCAAGGCGCATCCCGCCTCACGGCAGCCGTCGGCTATGCCTTTGACGACGGAGGCCGCCGTCGCGGGTTCGAGTTTGCCGGTGGCGTAATAATCGAGGAAGAAAAGCGGCTCGGCGCCCTGGACGATGAGATCATTGACGCACATGGCGACGAGATCGACGCCAATCGTATCGTGCTGGCCGGTTTCGATCGCCAGTTTGACCTTGGAGCCCACCCCGTCATTGGCGGCGACCAGAATGGGGTCTTGAAAGCCAGCGGCCTTGAGATCGAAAAGGCCGCCGAATCCACCGAGCTCGGCATCGGCTCCGGCGCGCCGTGTTGCCCGCACAAAGGGTTTGATCGTTTCGACAAGCGCATTGCCAGCGTCGATGTCGACGCCGGCTTCGGCATAAGTCAGGCCGTTCTTCTTATCCATCTCGGATCCGGGTTTGGCGGGTCTTTGGTAGGCGTTTGTATAGTCTCGAATTTTCTCTTGTCTCTGTGGAAAAGCAAAAATTCGATGAAAACCCAGGAATCGCTGTTAGCGATCCGCTGCGATTGGATCAAATCGATTGTAGGATCAACCGCAATAAGGCCAAGTCATTCAATAGAATATACAATTTTCATAATCTTTTGAATGAGTAAAAAACATTAGCCCTC
Source organism: Beijerinckia indica subsp. indica ATCC 9039 (assembly GCF_000019845.1). Lineage (NCBI taxonomy): Bacteria > Pseudomonadati > Pseudomonadota > Alphaproteobacteria > Hyphomicrobiales > Beijerinckiaceae > Beijerinckia > Beijerinckia indica. The sequence goes on from NC_010581.1 coordinate 1,501,558, forward strand.
TGGCGATGCGTGTAAATCTGTCGCAGAACCGTAACACAGGACGCAAGCCAGCCGATTTCAGCTTAGTAACATCCTGTTTCTACTGAATATTTTTCAATCCAGCGCGGCGTGGCGTGGCAAGATGCTGTAGCGGTTTGTCACAATTGATGCAAGGCCGAAGGCCAGAACAGAAAAAGGCTTAATCGTGGCATTGACTATCTTTGTTGGCGCTGGCATCACGATAGAGTGAATAAACTTCTTTTTAAACAAACTGTCCACGGTTTAGAATTTTGTTCACCCAGAGAAAGTCAAGTTTTATCAGAGCTTCGAAGCCAAATCGGAGGTTTCGAACGATAAAAACATGATAAGCTATTGACGTTTCTTTTCATACAGAGCCCAGCTTGAAGGGGTTTCGCAGCCCTACTGCGACCCCTTGGGCGAAAGGGGCGCTAAATCTTATAACTATTTGTTATATAATAACTATCTGTTAAAGGATAGATTGTTCTGGTTGCTTGATCTCAAGGAAACGTTCGGTCGGCGCGATGCAGAAACTCGATGACATGATCACTTTCGTCCGTGTCGTCGAACGCGGGAGTTTCGTCGCGGCTGCGCGGCAGCTTGGAGTGCCTCCCGCCACGGTCAGCCGGAAAGTCCAAGAACTCGAACATCGACTCGGCATCGAATTATTGCGGCGCACGACACGCCGGGTTTTCGTTACCGAGGCGGGGCGAGCCTTTTTCGATAATGCATCGCAGGCCTTGACCTTGATCGAGGAAGCGGAGCTGGTTGCCAAGAGCTATAGCAGCAAGCCTTCGGGCGTGTTGAGGCTGCTTGCTCCTTATACGGTTGGCGTCCTGATCATCGATCAGATTTTGCCTGCTTTTCAGCGGCTCTATCCGGAAGTTCTCATCTATCTGACGTTGAACAACGAGCCTCTCGATTTGATCGAGCATGGTTTCGATGTCGCGATGCGAGTCGGTGCATTGCCTGATTCGACCTATGCGGTCCATCATCTCTTGCGAACGGGAAGGCGCATCGTCGCTGCGCCTTCCTATATCGAGAAACACCCGCCGATCGAGACGATTGCCGATCTCGAACATCACGTCTTTTTGAGTTTCGCGATTGAGACGCCGCCATCAGGGGTCGTGATGACTTTCAACAGAGGGGAGGAGCAAGCTCAGGTCACGCTTGCACCTCGCATGGTGATCAACGAGGCCTCGGTCGTTCTCAACCATGTTCTGCGCGGCGAGGGATTCTCGCTCTTTGGCGATATCCTGACCGACTCTTATCTCGCTAGCGGAGCCCTGAAACATATTCTGCCGGAGTGGCAGAGCGATGATCCGCTCGAAGTTTCCCTCGTGTTCAGCCGTCACGCCACAAGTGATCCAAAAGTCCGATTGTTTATCGATTTCTTAACACATGAAGCTATGGCGTCGAAGAAAAGAACGACATTGTTGCTGGGGCTGAGAGAATGAAATGCTATAATGGCCAATGATCGCCAGGGTTAAGGCGGCTATATTCCTCCTCATGAACGGCGCCGGGACATGGCACCGGATGAGGAGCACTCAAATGAAACGTCTTGCTTCGGCCTTATTGGCCTCGAGTTTGGTTATGACCGCCGGCGTTGCCTTCGCCAAGGACAAGCTGCCGGCTCACGCTGATGAATATTATTCCTATGTCGACACGCAGAACCGTCAGACCGCTGCTGGCAATGCCTATCACGAAAAGGCTGATGGTGGTGCTTTCGGTCGTCTTGGTCAGGGCGCGAACCCCTATTATCCCGAAGGCCCCGGTAACCCGCGCTAATTCTTGATTTCTGGTCAGACTTCCTTTTAGGAAAAACCGGGTCAGCGATCGAGACTTAATTCCAAGATTCTCGCGACCGGATGAAAATGGGAATGGGTTAAAAGCGGCGCATGAGTTTGCGCCGCACAGGGGTTCATCTCTGGGCAATCCCGGAAATTGAGCTTCCAGTTTCTTCCAATCTTCCCATGTCGAGGCGCCACATTTATCCGGCCTATCTCCCAATAGGGAGCCGGATAAATGTGGCGCTATTTCTATTATAGTCTATTAATTCTGTCAAATTAATTGGTTTAAAAAAGCCTTTGTCTCATGCCTCACTGACAGGACGATGGAACCGATTTTGATCGAACGGATTTTATCCTGAAATTGCCATGCCCCAGGCAAGGCAAAAAATGATGTCCACTTTCCGGCCCGATGCTGTAGCCTCTTTCCCTAGTGGCGTCGCTTTTCCTGTCTCGGCTTATGCAAGCGTCGAATTTCGGCAGTCTTCCAAATCTCATTACCTTGCTGCGCCTGGTGCTCGTCCCGGCCATTGTGGCGATGATTGCCTCTCAGCGCTGGGTGGCAGCCTGTCTCATCTTCCTTGTCGCCGGTCTGTCCGATGCCGCCGATGGGTGGATCGCCAAGCAATTCAATCTCCGTACGGAGCTCGGTGCTTATCTTGACCCGCTCGCCGACAAGGCCTTGCTCGTTTCGATCTATGTGGCGCTGGCCATCACCAGAACCGTCCCGGTCACGCTGACAATCATCATCGTCGCGCGAGATCTCATGATCATTGGCGCTTTCATGGTCGCCTGGCTCCTGCAAAAACCCATGCGGGTCGAGCCTTTGCTGATTTCCAAGTTGAATACGGCGGCGCAGATCGCCTTTGCCGCTCTGGTCCTCGGCATCAAGGCCTTTGCGCTTTCGCCCGAGCCTTGGTTCGGCTGGGGCGTCTATGGCGTGGCGCTTCTGACTCTCGTGTCCATGGCCGCTTATTTCTGGCGATGGATCCATCATATGGAAGTATGAAGGCGGCCGTAAGAGTCGCACTCGATCGTGGCGGCCTTGGAAAGACGTGATTTTCGGCCAGCGATGATCTATGAGGAGAGGGATAAATCGGCGGGCGCGGTCGATGCCGACCATTCTTCACCCATCGGCCAGGCGGTCGGCAGAGGGCCTCAGCGAATGCGGATTGAATGGCAGATTGGTTTTTGGATCGCCGCCTTCCTGTTGCTCATCCTCTTCTTTTGGTTGTTCAGCGCCGTCATTTTGCCCTTTGCCGCAGCCGTCGTTCTTGGCTATCTGCTCGACCCCGTGGCCGATCATCTTGAACGCCTGGGGTTGAACAGGCTTGGCGCCACCTTGCTCATTCTCGCGGCTTTCGTCCTGCTCCTTGTCGCCGTACTCATCCTCATCGTGCCGGTACTCGGCCATCAGCTCGCAGGCTTCATTCAGTCGCTGCCCGAGTACATCATCAAGCTTCAGGATCTCATTTCCAAGGAAAGTGATCGGCTCACGGATCAATATATCGGCGTCCTCGTCGGTAAGCTTGGTCTCAGTCGTCTCAGCGGGCCGGAACTCGCTCCGCCGACCAGCGACATGGTCTCTCAAGTCGTGCAATGGGGCGCGGGCTTCATCAAATCGTTATGGACGGGCGGGGCGGCGCTCGTCAGCCTCATTTCCCTGCTGGTCGTGACACCCGTCGTCGCTTTCTACATGTTGCTCGATTGGGACAAAATGATCGCCAAGATCGACAGTCTGATCCCGATCCGCCACAGAGCCACCGTGCGTGAATTGGCCTCCGAGATCGATGGGGCCATGGCTGGTTTTCTGCGGGGGCAGTCGCTTGTGTGCCTGTTTCTCGGCCTCTGGTATGGCATTGGATTTACTTTGGTCGGGTTGAATTTCGGCCTCCTGATCGGAATTTCCGCCGGCATTTTGAGTTTCATCCCCTATGTCGGCTCCTTGACCGCCCTCGTCGTGGGTTCGACGGTCGCCGTCGTCCAGGATTGGCCAAGTTGGCATTTGTTGGCTGTCACGCTGGGCGTGATCGCTGTCGGGCAATTTCTCGAGGGCAATATTCTTTCGCCGAAGCTCGTTGGAGAATCGGTCGGGCTGCATCCCGTCTGGGTCATGTTCTCCCTGCTTGCTTTCGGCAGTCTGTTCGGATTCACCGGCCTCTTGACCGCAGTGCCCTTGGCGGCTGCGATGGGCGTCGTTCTGCGTTTTGCGGTCAAGCGTTACCGCGATAGCCCGCTCTATACGGGCGTTACCGAATCCGCGCCGAAAATTTTTATCGATGTGAACGTTTTGCGGGACGATAATGAGCAATAAGATGCGGCCGAAAGAACCGGCCCGCCAATTGACCTTCGATCTCGCGGGCGATCCTTGTTTCGGCATCGAGGATTTTTTCGTCTCGGAATCGAACGAAAATGCTTATGCGATGCTGGAGCTTTGGCCCGATTGGCCCGATTCCGTGCTTTTACTGCGAGGCCCAGCGGGGGCTGGAAAAAGCCACCTCGGCGCAATTTGGGCGGCGAGGGCAGGGGCACGGATTCTGACCGCCCGGGATTTTGCCGCGGAGCGGGACCTCGAAAGCTTGGCGCGATCAGGTCCCTTGCTGATCGAGGATGCCGATGCGATCGGTGAAGCGGAGGCCTCGCTCTTCCATCTTCTCAATCTGGTTCGGCACCATCATCACGCTCTGGTTCTGACAGCGCGCAGAGCCCCTGATTTCTGGGGCCTCCGCATCGCGGATCTCTTATCGCGTTTGCGCCTTGCTCCGGTGGCTGCGATCGAGCCGCCGGATGAGGATTTAATGCGAGCGATCTTGGTCAAACTATTCCTCGATCGGCAGCTCGTGGTTGATACGGGCCTCATCGAACATGCGGCCCTGCATCTCGACCGCTCGTTCGAGGCGGCGCGCGATTTTGTGGAACGTCTTGACCGCGAGGCTTTGGCGCGAGGCGCTCGCATCACCAAGAGCCTTGCGGGAACAGTGTTGCAAAGCCTGATCCCGCCCGAGACGGAATGAGGCTTTCCAAAGGACGGGCATCCGAGCCGGAAGGCGGTCGGATGCCGGCTGGAAAGGTCACGCTGGAACGGGCACGAAAAAGGGAGCGTTCATGCCTGCGCTCGCCTCGGCGACAATATCCCCGTCGAACAATTTGACGGAAAGGCTTCCGCCCAATTGCGCGGCCGCCTTGGCGAGATAGCCGGTCGCATAGGCTTGTGCATTGGCCAGGCTATCGAATTCGTAGAAGCCGCCGATTGTGTTGGTATTGATGCCGCTCAGCCATGTCTTGCTCTTCAAGCCCGGTTCCTTCTGCATGGCGATATTGATTGCACGCCAATCGATGGTTTCAAACGGGATCGCGACCTGAATCTCGGCGTAGAGGAACGTTCTGCTCATCAAAATCTCCTGAATATCTCCCCATGAGCGGGAGATGTCGTCATGGCGCCTGCAATCGAAAGAGAGGCTGCCTCAGGGGCAGAAGCGGCCTTGCGAAACGAGAGGCGCAGTTAGTCTATAATTTTTATTTATCGTATCAAGTGATCATGCGTATAAGCCCGGCTGCCTGCGCCCATGTCAACGGAAAAGCTGATGTATTAAGTTGACAAAATCCATGGAATAAAAATAATCAATCTTGCCCGGGTCAAGAGACAGCGCGGCAAAGCGCGGAGGCAAGAACAGTGGCCCATTCCTATTATAACCAAGAGAGCCACGGGCCCTATCAGACCCTCGATCTTGGTCCCTTCGTCCTCGACAATGGCGATACGATCCGTAATCTCGCTCTCGCTTATGCGACCTTTGGCTCGCTCTCGCCCGCCAAGGACAATGCGATCCTGTTCCCCACCTGGTATTCGGGCACGAGCAAGATCTTGGAACAGGCCTATATCGGCCCCGGGCGGGCGCTCGATCCCGAACGCTATTTCATCATTCTCGTCAATCAGATCGGTAATGGCCTCTCAAGCGCGCCGCACAACCAGCCCTCTCCGTTCAATGCGGCGCGGTTTCCGCGCGTGTCGATTAGTGATGACGTGCGGGCGCAATATCGTCTGGTGACCGAACATTTCGGCATTGAACGTCTGCAACTCGTCCTGGGTGGATCAATGGGCGCGCAGCAGACTTATGAATGGGCTGTGCGTTATCCGGAGCAGGTGTTGCGCGCCGCGCCGATTGCGGGAACGGCGCGCGCGAGCGTGCATAATCGTCTCGTTGTCGAAGGGTTGATCGCGGCAATCGCCAGCGACCCGGCTTTTGACAATGGTTGGTATGCTGAGCCCGGCCTGGTTCATCGTGGCTTGCGCCGGCATGCGCAATTGTTTGCGACAAAGGTTTTCTCTTCACGTCTGTTCGAACAGGAGGGCTGGCGCGCCCTCGGCTTTTCCTCCGTCGATGATTTTCTCTCGGGCTTCGTCGAACAGCATTTTCTGCAACAGGATCCAAACAATCTGATCCTGCTCGCGCGCAAATGGCAGGATAGTGATGTGAGCCGCAACACGAGCGGCGATCTCAAAAAGGCTTTGTCGCATATCACCGCTACTACATTCGTTGTCGCGGTCGATGAAGACGATCTGTTTCCCCTGGCCGATATCGTGGCTGAACAGACGCTGGTGCCACAGAGCCATTTGAAGCGCCTCTCCTCGCCCTGGGGTCATCTCGCCATTTTTGGTCTCGATCAGGCCTATCGGGACAATATCGACTCCGTGCTGAAAGAGCTTTTGGCAACGCCGTGACGCTTGCGGCGAGACGATCGATTGGCATTGGCCATCGTGCCGGGGATTTTTTGAAAACGCATCAAACCGATCCAAAAGTGGTGATGACTTTTGGTTTGATGCTCTAGCCCAGATTCTGGAGCCCATACCATGACAGAAGAAGCGATCAAGGACCTTGTGAAGGAAGCCCCCATTGTCGACGAGCCGAGGCCGCCTTGCGACCCCTATCCTTTGAGCCCCTATGTCGCCTGGGCGGGGCGGCGCAATCGCGATCCCATTCTTGGTGTCTTTAAAACTCTCTTCCCCAAGGATGGCTCGGTGCTGGAACTCGCCAGCGGCAGCGGTGCCCATGTCAATTACTTCGCCCCGCATTTTCCGGAAGTCTCGTTCCATCCATCCGACTATGATACCAAGGTCTTCGAGACGATCAAACAAACACGGGATACACAGAATAACAAAAATGTCGATGATCCGATTCTGATTGATCTGACGAAGCCGGATACATGGGTGAATGCGCAGGCGCGGCTCTATGATGCCATCTTCGTCATCAATCTGTTTCAGGTGGCCCCGCTTTCGATAGCGGAGGGGATCGCCGAACTCGCGTCCAAAGTCTTGAAGCCGGGCGGCTTTCTGGCGATCTACGGGCCTTTCAAGGTCGATGGCCGTTATACGACTGCATCAAATCAGAATTTCGACGAGGAAATTCTCTCCAAAAACGTGCCGGAATGGGGCTTGAAGGATGTCCGCGATCTCGAAAAGATCGCTGCCGGACACAAGCTTGTTCTCAAGAAACAGCTCGATCTGCCGGCGAATAATTTCATTTTGTTATTTTCTCGTTGATCGGGCTCCGAAGGTCCTACGTCAGGGGGCGCTGATAGCGACCCCTGAGCGAGTGACGCCACCGGCTCCCTTCCTAGAATTTCTGCTTTTTCAAAAGCAATGTTTTTGAGGAGCGCCACTATGGGAGAGGTGGGATTTGGAATCCTCCGATCATTTCTTCCATGGCTTGGGCAATAGCCAAGGTCCGTGCATCACTGTTGCGTGGGCCGATCAGTTGCGCGCCCACGGGCAGATTCTGGCTGGTTAGACCAATCGGCAGGGCCGTTGCTGGCAAACCGCATGTTGTTGCAAGCGCAATCCAGTTCAACAATTCCAAATAAGAGAAGGTGCGGCCATCCGAGCCTCGCAGTCTACGTCTCAAAAATGGCCGATGGTCATGGGGGAAAGCCGGCATGGGAGAGATGGGGCTCAACAGAACATCATAATGGGTGAAGAAGCGTTGGAGAGTGTGTTGCATCCCTGCGCGCATTTCGTTGGCCCGCAACCATTCCCGATGACGGGCGGTCGAGGCCAAAACGCCCTGCGCCCAGGATAAGGGCTTCGCTCCCAAGGCAAGCGCGATTTTCGCTGGTCCACGAAGAAGCTCGTAGAGAGTGCGTTCTTGTGCGGGCATGCCAGCGTTGCTCAGAGGATACAGGAGCATTGTGTATGTGAACATTAACGTGTCAGCCTCTATGGGGCTTCTGACGGGTTCGACAATTGCTCCATTTGCGGCGAGTGTTTCTGCGAAAACTGTGATCCTGTGCCTGACATCCGCGTCCAGTACGAAAGCCGGCTCATCTAACCAGAGGGCCACTTTCAAGCCTTTAATTGGGACGGGCGGTGCCTCGGCTGACAAAGGGAGATCGGAGATGACTGACATCAGCAGGCGTAAATCTCTGCTTGACCGCGCCATGGGGCCAACGACCGCTAAATCGACATCGGCCGCGAAATTGGGTGGCGGCACAAGACCCCTCTGCGAAATGAGGCCGTAAGTCGGCTTATGAGCAAACACGCCGCAGAAATTTGCTGGGACACGCAGAGATCCACCGGCGTCCGCGCCGATTTCAAGCGCGGTCAGGCCAGCGGCTAGCGCTGCCGCCGAACCCCCTGATGATCCGCCGGGTGTTCTCTCTAAATTCCAGGGATTGTTGGTCGTTCCATAGAGGGCATTATAGGTTTGCCAGTCGGCGGCCTTTGTGGGCGTATTCGTTTGACCCCAGATAATGGCATCCTCGGCGCGTGCGCGGCTGACAACAATAGCATCTTTGGCTTTTCGGTTGAGCAGAATTCTCAGGCCAGCAGAGGCTGGCAGTCCGTCTATGTCGAACGTGTCTTTAACGGTCATGGGAATGCCGGCGAGACGTCCCATGGGTTCGCTGCGCGCTCTGCGGTCGTCAATGAGCTGCGCGTCGTGATAGGCGCGGTCGAGATCACGGGCGACGACGGCATTAACCCGTTCGCTCAATCGGTCGGTCCGGGCCACCACCATATCCAACAATTCCCGCGCGCTGAGTTGGCGTGTGGAAAGCATCCGCAATTGATCCACTGCATCCGAATAGAGGATATCCATCAACACATCTCACCGTGCAGCCAACGCTGGAATTTGAGCCGATATCATCGTGTCGTATGGAATGCTCGTCGGTATAGGTTGTGCTCAGCTATGCCCATGTCTTGTAATCCACCCTATGGCACACTCTCGAGCAGATGTGCCTAATTATTTGAAAATACAAAAGAATTTCAAAAATTGATATGCTTTAGTTTTGATCTCTTTACTTTTGGGCTTAACCTTCAATCGTCCCGAAAGTTTCCAACCTTTGGGATCATGCTTTGGAAGTATTGAGGACTATTCAGCGGAAGCGATTTTCTTTAAGAGGGAGTGGGGAGGTAGGACTGCTATGCTGACGGTCGGATAGACGTCATGGTGCCGCTGGAAGTGCGAGAGTTTGATGGATAGCGTTTCCTTTCAAATCCAGTGAGATCCAAGACCGAACGCCGTATAGCGAATGTGTTGTTTTCGAGCCGCTGGCTATTGCTTCTGTTCTATTTGGGTCTTGGCCTCAGCCTGATCGTGCTCATCAAATTCTGCCAGAAGACTATTTCTCTGGCCATCTATGGACCTATTTCCACGAGTAGCGATGTCATCACCAATATTTTGTCTTTGATTGATTTGTCCTTGATTGTGAATCTTCTTCTCATTGTGATGTTTACGGGTTACGAGAATTTTGTCTCCAGCTTTGATCTCGATAATCGTGTCGGCCAAACTGGATGGGGCAGATTGATTTTGGTGACATCAAGGCCAAGCTCTTGACCTCGATCATCGCCATTGTCGCCATTCATGTCCTGGAAGTTTTCATAAATGTTGACAGGGCGAGCGATCGTGAATTGGCTTGAAGCGTCGGCATTCTTATCGCTTTCGTCGCCTCAGGCCTTCTGTTGATCTTGATCAATCGCATATCTTCAGCGCATGAGCGTTGACCATCGATCCGAAAAGATAACAGATGGGCACTTCGAATTTTGGCTTCGCTTTTGAAAAAACAAAATTCGAGAAAGGCACCAAGAGTCATTATCCGCGATTCTTGGTATAAAATTTCTCCAATTCCTCATTCATTCCCTTTGGCTGGGTCGACGGGTGCTGGTTTCCAGCGCCGCAGCGGGGTCTCCCGCTCATAATCCTCTGGGCTTGGCGAGGTCATTAATTCAACGATTGAACCCCAAGGTGTGCGGCCATAGCGCCAGCCGTTGCCGGGGCCTTTTTCCAGCCCCAGCATCTCATTGGGGCCTTCGAGCAAGGTTCCACCCGCCGCCTGAAAACGTTCACTCGCATAGGCGAGATCATCCACATAGACAGCGAAATGCTGCAGTCCGAAATCACTCGGCCGCGCTGGTTTATGCTGGTCGGAGCCATGCATTTCGAAAAGCTCGATGCCGGGCCCATTGCCCAATTGCAGCATGCGCATGGTCACGAGCTTGGTACCGGAGGAAATGCCCAGCATGGCTTCCGCGTTAGGGCCGGTCTGCGGCGGCTCGCTGCGCTTGATATTGTCATACATGGGCTTGGCGTCGAAAGCCCGTTCCAGAAAGTGGGAGGCTTCATCGAGATTGGGAACGGCGATGCCGATATGGTCCATGCCTCGGACAGGTGGCTGCGTACTGACATCCTGTTTCCCTTCATTTGAAATGGCAAGGCTGGCCGATTGTCGGCGTGACATCGAGCTGAATCACCATCAGAGTGACTGACTCCTCGGATACATTGCCGGCAAGATGACCTTGTTTACCGGTCGAATTTTGATCCTCGCCAAGGGAAATATCACCTGGCCCGAGTTCGACCCGCGTGCCATCCATGGCTTGTACGAACCATGTGCCGCGCAAGGGAATAATCCATTGGACCTTCGGATCTTCGTGCCAAGTGCCGTTCCAACCCGCGGGCTGCACGGTGGTCAACACTTGTGCTGTACCAATGGGCTGACGATCCTGCCATTGGGGGCCTGCCGGCGGCGACATGCTCTTCAGGGTGAATTCGGTTAAGGGGCAGCGTGTCATATGTGTTACGCCCGTGGCGTCGGTCCAATTATGCCAATAGTGAAAAACCGGTCTCTCCAGTTCCTCTGCTGCCAGAAGCGGTAGAGGTGGAAGAAGGGAAAGGAGAATGACAATGCAGTGGCGCAATCTTTGTCCTTGAGATCTCGTGCCGATCAAGGATCACCTCTTTGCTTGATAGCGAAAATACGAAGGTGCCCCCCCGCGGTCATCTTTATGACCGTTGGTATGAAATATGATGCATGCGGATTGAACGATTCCCACGCCAAGCATCATCGCGACGATCTGGCGGCGTCATTGTAGGCGCGACAATCTGTCGCTGCGATCTCTGAAACGACGCCATCATAACGTCACGTCAGGCTGTTGGTTGCGACGGAATGCCATCTCGAACATGCGATCAAGTGAATATGATCACACCTTGATTTCATGGGTTTATGAACGAGGGGCATGGACAAATTTTAATTCTTTTTCGCCCCTTGGTGGAATGCCCATTCGGAGCATTCCCGATTAGCATGAGGGAAATGGCTATCGGACTTCCTTTCACGCACCGTGTTGCGTGGACCGGTGGTCGCTTCCCTTTTGACGAGAGCATGGGAACATGACGAACAATTCCTTACCGGCGGGTTTCGCCGCGGCCGAAGGCCAAGGCAGTCAGAAGCAAAAGGAGACCGCACGGTTTCCCATTTATGACAGTTTCACGATCTTCCTGCATTGGGCGACCGTGCTGCTGGTCGTCATCCTCTACGCGCTCGCACAAATCTGGGGTCTTTTGGAGAAGGGCACGCCGCCGCGGCATGCTTTGCAGTCCCTGCATGTATCCTTGGGGATCGTGCTGACAGTGGTCATCGTGGCCCGGCTTCTCTGGCGCGGTGGGCCTGGCCGCAAATTGCCGGAAGCCATTCCTGGATTTTTAGGATTTGCCGCGAAGGCGGTGCATTATCTCCTTTATGCGATGCTCGTTGCTCAGACCGTACTCGGCTGGCTGTTTCGCTGGGCACAGGGTGAGATCCTTGGCTTTTTCGGCCTGTTTACCATTCCCTCGCCCTTCGTTTTCACGGTTGCGCAGCGCCAGACTTTTGGGTCCCTGCATGATTTGCTGGGGACTTTAATCATCATCGTGGCGGCGGGACATGCTGGTGCAGCCCTGTTTCATCATTATGTATGTCATGATGGTGTCCTGGTGCGCATGCTTCCAGGGCTGCAAAAGCGTTTGACAAGGTCATAAAATACGAACGGGCCGCTCATCGATGATGCTGGATGCCGCGATCGCCGCAATCAATGAAATGTTCAGCAAGCCTTTCCGGGCGGTCTTCTACAAGACGCTGGGCTTGACGATCGCTCTGCTTGCGGTGGCCGGTTTTGGGCTCGACCGTCTCGTTCTATCGCGAGTCATCGTCATCCTGCCTTCCGCCTGGATGCAGACAATCTTTGTCTGGCTCAGCGGCCTGGGGCTGATGGTCGGCCTGGTTTTCCTGGTTCCAGCCGTATCCTTTATCGTCGCGAGCTTCTTCTTCGATGAATTAGCAGCCGTCGTTGAACGCGATATTGCGCCGCCCGGAGCGCTCGGGCGGCCCTTGCCCTATGGCGAGGCGATGTGGCTCGGCTTGCGATTCGCCGGCTTGTCTTTGCTCGTGAATATAGGAGCCTTGCTGCTGCTCCTGGTTCCAGGTGTCAATGCCGTGGTCTTCATCGGCGCCAATGCCTATCTTTTGGGCCGAGGCTATTTCGAACTGGCGGCAACCCGCTATCTGCCGCTTTCCGAAGTGCATCTTTTGCGACGGGCCGAGGCGCCGCGCTTGTTCGTAGCCGGTCTGCTCATGGCTCTGCTGCTCGGCGTGCCGATTCTCAACCTGCTCGGTCCGCTGTTCTGCACGGCTTTCATGGTCCGCATTACCTCGGCCATTCTGGTGAAGCGCGTCTTTCCTTTTTCACAGCCGTTCTGAGATAGGCTTCAAAGAACCAAAGCCCAAAGTGGTTTGAGCACTTTGGGCTTTGATGCAGTGTCAAAAGGCGGACAAGGGCGCAGGGGGTGTCTTCAAGCCATGCGCGACTGGTCGGTGAATTGGCCGGCTTTGCGGAAGCGATAGAGATAGGGCGGGGCCAAGGTTTCAAAGGATTCCGGCACGATGCCGAAAGCTGCCAGGCTGCGGCCCTCGTTTTTGGCCAGTTCGGAAACGACATTGTCATAGCGCAGCAATTCGACCTGATCGCGCGTCAGGGAAAAAACGGAGGGGAACAGGCCGAATGACAGGGATTCGGCGAGCTCCGTGCCAAGGGCCAGCAGCTTGGCAATGGGGAAGGGCAGGGGGACTAGCAACCGCTGACGCTCGGTCGTGGCAAGAATGAATTCGAGAATTTGCCGCAAGGACCGAATCTCCGGGCCGCCTAGCTCGTAAGTCGTTCCAGCTTTGGCGGCGCCACCCAATGCGGCGGTCACGGCTTTGGCGACATCCCCGACGAAAACCGGCTGAAGTTTTGTCTTGCCGCCGCCGATCAAGGGAAGAGCCGGCGAGACGCGCGCCATGGCGGCAAAGCGGTTGAAGAAATTATCCTCGGGGCCAAAGACGATGGATGGCCGGAAGATGATGCCTTCGGGCAGGATTTCATGGATGGCTGCCTCTCCCTGGGCCTTGGTCCTGGCATAGACCGAGGAGGAATTAGGATTGGCGCCGATAGCTGAAATATGAACGAAATTATGGATCCCGGCTTCACGGGTGGCCGTGGCCAGTGCCCGGGCCCCTTCGGCCTGGATCGAGGAAAATTGCTGCTTGCCGATGGGATTCATGATGCCCACGAGATTGACGACGGCGTCGGCATTGCGCAGGGCCAGGGCGAGTGATTGAGGATAGCGCAGATTGGCCTGAACAGCATGAATCTGTCCCACTTGGCCAGCAGGCTGCAAATGAAAGGCGAGATCGGGGCGCCGTGCGGCGACTCGCACTCTCCAGCCATCACGGGCCAGGGCGCGCACCACATGCCGCCCGATAAAGCCGGAACCGCCGAAAACCGTGACCAATCGGCCCGTCTTGACCAATGCGTTCGTCATCCCCGTGCCTCCGGAAGAATTTTACCGCGTGCTGTTCTACAATATTGGATTTGAAAGCGGGAGCCCTGTTGAAAGATCTCCGCTCCTCTTGAAAAAGCAATCGTGATCGCCCCATGATGCCTTTTCGGATCGACCGTCCTCTAAGCCGAGGCTGGACCTTTTGTATAGTGTCCTTAAGGGAGGAGGAGACGAGGGGCGAGAAGAAACGCTTCTTTTCGCGTTTCCGCTCCGGCTTCCACATTGACAAGTGAGGCCTGCTCCCCGTATCAGACATCACGGCCTTGATGGGCTGGCCCTGGTGGCGGAATTGGTAGACGCGCTGGTTTCAGGTACCAGTGGGTAACACCGTGGAGGTTCGAGTCCTCTCCAGGGCACCAAATTGACGTTTCAGATTCTCCAGAAACGTCTTTAACCCAACCGAAAATCAAACAATTCATCGGATTGAGCGTTCCCTATCGGCGAGGGACGTTTTGTTGCGTCCGGGGAAATTGGGTTGCGGTACCCGAAGAGCGCCCAGTTTGAACTGTCTCCTCCGGCCCCCGTGCATAGTTCGACGCCTGCAATCGTGATGTAGGTGTTCTGAACGCTCTTCAATCCGCGCCGCTTCCGCGCTTTGCACATTAGGCGTTGCGGTTTGCTAGGCGGCCGCAAAAATTTGCCAATCTGGGATATCGGGCGCCGTTCGCGGAGCGCGCAATGATTTCATAGGTCCCCTGTCAGGAAAGACGTGCAAGTCCATGGCGGCCAAGCTGCCGGGACCATCAAACGACGTGTCTCTGGCGGCAGCGATTCGAGCTGGATGGCTCTGCTCGAATATGGATTTCGAAACGGCTGTTTACCGGGCCTTGGTCCAAGTCAAGGCCACACGACATACTGATCCACCGCAAGATTAGTCCCAACAGTGTAGTGCAAAACGCGGAAGCGGCGCCTATTTGCGGGCCATGAGCCCAGCAGGTTGACAGCATCAAAGGCCGCCTTTGGGCCGGGAAGGGAAAAAGCTCGTACAAAGGCACAGGATGGGTGCGTAGCTCAGCGGGAGAGCACTCCCTTCACACGGGAGGGGTCATAGGTTCAATCCCTGTGGCGCCCACGTTGATTCTCCTACAGCTATCATCGCGATGCAATGTCACTTGTCCCTATGTGCTATCAGATTAACACATGAGAACTTTCGCGTGGTCTGCGTGGCGACAAAGCTGTGGGTCATCTAAACAATCGTATGAGAGTATCCAGATCGTTCCACACAAAAGCAGCTTCCTCGACCATTGTCTGGCCAAGAGTTATCTGTCTTGTCGATATCTTGTGTCCATGAAGCCGTTGATAAAAGCGGTGATAAGGATTGATGACAAGCGCCCAGACCATCATCGCAGATAGACCTGATCATAGAAATTGGTCTGCTGAAGGGCAAAAGAGCTTTTGCCCTATGCCTTGACCTTACAGTGACGGCCATCCCCAGTTTGTCTCTATCGTTGGATAGGTCTCTTTCAACAGACCGTGGGTGCAGGGCATCCTGATGAGAAGAGAGCGCTAGAGGCTCCAAGCGCGGCTGTGATGCGCATTATCAGACGTTCTGTACCGCCGCCTTATAGCGTTGGAAAGGGCCGGTCGTTAACTGTATCGCACGGGTTAGGGACAGTGACTCTCGTTTGAGATCTCTGCCCCTATGGTCATTGATTTTTTAATTCCCCGAGACTGCGTTAGCGCTTGAACCCCTAAAACGCCAAGCTTTCCCGGGTGGGCTGGTTGAACAATTGCCCGTTAACCTGCTTGGCCTCGAAAACGATGATTGAATGTCGACTCCTCGTGTTCGATTTTATCCCATTCGGCTGTAAACCCCTCCAAAGATTGATAGAACGGGTTGTCGCAATTAGGAAAGAATTGGCGCCGGGTCAGATCGACGATCCGCTTCCCCTCGATCTGAACGAGGAAATGCACCCATTGGTGCTGAGCCCCAAGGACATGCCAACGTTCATCCGCATCAGGGGCTTCGGTCCGTAAGCCCTGGCAGCGTAGGACCTGCCCGACAGATCCTTGCGATCGGAGGGCATCGGCGAGCCGATGGGAAATCCCACGGCAACGATTGTAGTAATTGTCGAGATTGTCGGCGCTTTCTTGAATAAGCATTTCGTCTTGAATAACGCTTGCCATGGGCACGCCTTATCGTGAGAGAGAAGGGCTGCCGAGACAGGACAAGACTAGGAAAAGCTGAGTGAGCCACTCCACCGATGACGGGCAGATCGCGCAACGGTTCTTGCTATAGAAATAGGGAGCGCATGGAGTCCACTCCCTCTCCTTCGAACGCACGGCGTTTTTCTTGAGCACAGTCCATCCTCAGTTGATCCGGACGGCCGTTTCCGAAGGGATAGGAAAGTCGAAGCGAAAAGCAGGCCACTTACGCGGGCCGATGCCAAACTTTTAAAGGCTGGCCCTGTGAATTCCTATGTCTCTGATTTTTCTGTGAAGATCAGATGAACAGGCAGCTTTATGTTTGCTGAATGTCAGCCCCAAATTATTGAATAGGCCCGAGGCTCAGTGTTTGGTCAGGCTTTTGTGGGAGTCATTCGTTGAGCGATGGCAAACGTTCCCAATCGCTCAAACATTCGACCGGCGCGTTAGAGTTCGAGACATGCCGCCAGGGCATTGAAATCTTCGGCGATCACATCCCAGTCTTGTTCAGGGGTCAGATCCGTGGTTTGACCTGGACCATGTTCTTTCACGCGGGCCACGAAAGCTGTTTGTAAACCGCAAGCCCTTGCCGCCGCGAGGTCATTATTATGCGCGGCAACCATGCAGACTTCCTGCGGTTTCAGCATAAGAATTTCCGCCGTGCGCAAATAGGCTTGCGGTTGTGGCTTATAGGCCTGTGCCACCTCGGCGCCGAGAATAGCGTCCCAAGGCAGGCCGGCGCGTTTGGCCATATCCACCATCAATCGGACATTGCCATTGGACAAGGGCGCGATGATCAGTCCTTTCTTCAACCGGGAAAGCCCGCTGATGCTGTCGGGCCAGGGATCCAGACGATGCCATGCCAGATTGAGGTCATCCAGCTCAGAAACCGGAAGAGCGGCGGGATCGAAGCCAAAATGCGGCAAAACAGCCTCCAGATTTTCCCGATGGAGCCTATCGAGCGGGGTGAAAGGTCGCGTGCCGTCTCGCACTTTGGCCATGGCAGGGACATAGAGCGCACGCCAAGCATCAGCGAAGGCAAGGGGATCGATATCCTGGCGTCCATGCCGGCTTAAAAAAGCGCCAGCCTCGCGGGCAACGCCGGAGCGCCAATCCACGACGGTGCCGAACACGTCGAAAAGCATGGCCTTGATCGTTTTCAAACTCATCGCTTGCCTCTCGTTTTATGGGGCAGGGCAGACTATAAACCAGCATGCGTGACTCTTTACTCGTCTTTTGCGGGGCCGGTCTTGGCGGGCTCTTGCGTCATGGCCTCAACCAGGTGAGCCTGCGCTTGGCCTTATTTGGCTTTCCCTGGATGACCTGCTTCATCAATATTAGCGGCTCGCTCGCCATGGGTCTGTTGGTCGGTTATCTCGCCGGCCATGGCGATAGCCGTTTTCCACAATCCCTGCGCCTGTTTCTCGCGACCGGTGTGCTTGGCGGCTATACGACTTTCTCGACCTTTTCCTTGGAGAATGCTCTTTTGATCGAACGCGGCGCCGTTGGCCTGGCGGTTTTGTATAGTCTGGTCTCGGTTGGTTTGGGCCTCGGCGGGCTTTTTCTTGGCCTTACCCTGACGCGGAGCCTGTCGTGAGCGCGAAAACCCTGACCGTCGATACCGATGAAGAAGGCATGCGTCTCGATCGCTGGTTCAAGCGACGCCTGCCGGATCTTTCCCTGTCGCATCTCAACAAGATCGTGCGCACCGGCCAGGTGCGGGTCGATGGCGCGCGTGTCAAGACAGCTACGCGGCTCGCAGCCGGTCAATCGGTGCGCGTGCCTCCGCTCGATCTCCCCGAGCGCCCGCTCGAAAAGCCGGCAATTGTTTCTGCCGATGCGCAGGCTCTGCGCGAGATGATCCTCTTTGAGGATCGCGACCTGATGGTGTTGAACAAGCCCTTTGGCCTGGCGGTCCAGGGCGGGTCCGGCATGACCCATCATATCGATAAAATGCTGGCCTCCCTGCCCAATGAGCGCGGTGACAGGCCGGTCCTGGTACATCGGCTTGATCGTGATACGTCGGGCGTGTTGCTCGTTGCCAAAACGCGGCGGATGGCGGCGGAACTGGGCGAGATTTTCCGCTCGCGGCAGGCCCGTAAAATCTACTGGGCCGTAGTCGAGGGTGTACCCAAGCCGGCCCAGGGGCGTATCTCGCTCTATCTCGCCAAGGGTGAGGGGATGGAGGATAAAAGGGGGCCGCATGGGCGTGATGCCGAAGCCCGGGCTGGCTTGGAAAAGATGCGGGTCGCCAAACATGGCGAGGAAGATGCCCGTCATTCCGTCACTTATTACGCCATTGTCGACAAGGTTCCCTCGCGTCTTGCCTGGCTGTCGATGAAACCGATCACCGGCCGCACGCATCAATTGCGCGCCCATGCCGAGGCGATTGGGCATCCGATTATCGGTGATCCCAAATATGGATTGAAGCCCAAGGACGACCCGCGCCGCAATGATCCCAACCGCGCGATTCCCGAGGGGGTCGAGCGTAAATTGCATCTTCTCGCCCGCCGGTTGATCTTGCCACACCCGCGCGGCGGCATTTTGGATGTCACGGCGCCTCTGCCTCCGCATATGCAAAAAACCTTCGATCTCTTCGGATTCGACATAAAGCACGAGGACCCGATCGATCATGCTCCTGAATGACACGGTGTCCTTACGCGAAACTGGCCAGAACCGAAGATTAGTCATCTTTGACGTCGATGGCACATTGGTCGATAGCCAGGATTTCATCGTCGAGGCGATGCGGCGGGCCTTCGCCGTCCATGACCTGCCCATACCCGAGCGCAAACAGGCGCTTTCAATCGTCGGTCTTTCTTTGCATGAGGCTTTCACCGTTCTGGTTGGGCCGGATGCGCCGATCGCCGGGCTGGTCGAGACCTATAAGGAGGCCTGGAACGCCATGCGGGCCGATCCCGCCTATGACGATCCTTTCTATCCTGGTGCACGAGAGACTTTGGATGCTTTTGCGGCGCGCACCGATCTCGTGCTCGGCATCGCCACCGGCAAGTCCCGGCGCGGCGTGAAGCATCTGCTCGATCGCTGGAATTTGCACAGCCATTTCGAAACGGTTCAGACCTCGGATGATCATCCCTCGAAACCGGCGCCCGACATGGTCCTTGCGGCCCTTGCGGAAACCGGTGTCGAGCCCGCTGATGCCTTCATGATCGGCGACACGGCTTATGATATGGAAATGGCTTGTGCTGCAGGCGTGCGACCGATTGGGGTCGCCTGGGGCTATCATGAGAGGGCCGTGCTCGAGGCCGCTGGCGCTGAACGGGTGGTCGCTGATTTTGCCGAAATCGAGGTCTTGTTGGGCCCAACCGGCTGAAAGACCGACCCAGCATCGCGAACAGGAAAAGGACGATGGCTGAACATCGCAACCCAGACGATCTTGCCGCTCTGTTTCCGCAAGCGGCTAGCGAGCCGATCGATCCCGTCGCCATGGCGCGGCGCGATCTGAAAAAAGCTCTCCCCAAACGGTTTTATCGCGAGGCCCGGGCGGAGCCCGTCGAAGGGGGATTTGCCCTGACGCTCGATGGCAAACCGGCCAAGACGCCGGCGCGTCAGGACCTCGTTCTGCCGACTTTGGCGGCGGCTGAGGCTTTGGCGGCTGAATGGAACGCCCAGGAAGATATCATCGATCCTTCCGCCATGCCGCTGACGCGCCTGGCCAATTCCGCCATCGATGGCGTGCGCGCCGCGCTCATGGAGACGGTCGAGGAAATCGCCCGTTATGGCGGTTCCGATCTCGTTTGCTACCGGGCTGAGGGGCCAGACAGCTTGGTCGCGGCGCAGGCTGCCGCCTGGGACCCGGTTCTCGCCTTCGCGCGGGAAAAGCTTGGTGCCCGTTTCCTGTGCGCCGAGGGGGTTGTTTTCGTCACGCAGCCGGAGGAGGCTGAGGCCGCTTTGCTGAAGGCTGTCCAGTTTTGGGCGAACGACAAGGCCAACGCGCCTTTCGCTGTCGCGGCCTTGCATGTGATGACCAGCTTGATGGGTTCGGCATTGATGGCGCTTGGCGTGGCCCATGGCCTGCTGCGGCCTGAGGAGGCTTGGGCTTCCGCCCATGTCGATGAGGATTTTCAGATGCGTGTCTGGGGGCGGGACGAAGAAGCCCTCGAACGCCGAACGAGACGTTGGCGAGACATGGAAGCGGCTGCCCGCCTTTTCCAGTCCGTCCAATCATGAGGATAGGCAATCATGAGCAAGCTTTACGATATTACCGTAAAAACCATTGAGGGACCGAGCGAGACGATCGGCGAATACAAAGGCAATGTCATATTGATCGTCAATACGGCATCGGCCTGCGGTCTCACGCCGCAATATCTTGCCCTGGAAAAGATCTATGAGACCTATATGGACCGGGGCTTTGTGGTGCTCGGGTTTCCCTGCAATGATTTCGGTGCCCAGGAGCCGGGGACCGAATTGGAAATTCAGCGTTTTTGTGAGGCGAAATTCAACGTCCAGTTTCCCATGTTCGCCAAGATCAGCGTCAAGCCAGGGTCTCGCCATCCACTCTATGAGGAATTGATCGCGCGCCAGCCCAAGGCCCGCACCAATCCGGGCGCAGCGCCGAAGGAAGGCAGCGACATTTCCTGGAATTTCGAAAAATTCCTGGTCAGTCGCGACGGCGAGGTCATTGACCGTTTCGCTCCGCAGGTGACACCTGATTCTCCTCTGGTCATCGAGGCCGTCGAGAAGGCGCTCGGGCCGACGGCCTGAGATTGTTCTTCCATGGCAAAAGTCCCCATGGCAAAAGTCCCCATGGCAAAAGTCCATGGTCTTGAGATCAGGCGTGCCGAGGCCGGCGATTTTGAAGGCCTTGGCGCGCTGAATAATCGGCTCGGTTTCCGGCTTGGCCCCCTCCCAGCGCCGGCGCGTAATCCCGATCTTTACCGGCATTGGCTGGCTGCGGCACAAGGAACGCGCCTCGTTGCCGTGCAGGGCAGCGTGATCATCGGACAAGCGGCTCTGACCCCGCCGAGGCAAAATGTCGCTGGCCTGGTCGCTACTCTGTCCATCGGCGTGCGCGAAGATCAGCGCGGCCAAGGGGTCGGCGGGGCGCTTCTTGAGGCTTTGTTAGCCGAAGCGGATGGACCGCTCAGTCTTGACCGGATCGAACTCACGGTTTTCTCCGATAATCATCCGGCCCTTCATCTTTACAAAAAATTCGGCTTCGTCCTCCTTCAAACGCGCCCCGAGGCCGTGCTGCGCGAAAACCGTCTCTGCGATGTCGAGGACTGGATCCGCATGCGGTTGTAACACCCTGCCGAAAGTCAGCTTGCAAGTTTTTGTAAGTAGGTCATACGTCGTTTACAATCGTTAAAGAGTTGTAGTTTCAAGGCTAGCAGGCGGCGGGGGGTTGCGTGAAGACTATTTTGGAACGGCTTGACGAGCGTGAGGCAATTGCTCGCTTGGGTGGAGGCGTTGAAAGGCTACAGGCGCAGCACAATCGGGGCAAGCTGACTGCGCGGGAGCGTATCGAGCTCTTACTCGATCAGGATTCCTTTGAAGAATTCGATATGTTCGTCCAGCACCGGGCGATCGATTTCGGTATGGACAGCGTCAAAATCCCGGGGGATGGCGTGGTGACGGGCTGGGGCACCGTCAATGGCCGTACTGTTTTCGTTTTCGCTAAGGATTTCACGGTTTTCGGCGGTTCGCTTTCGGAAACCCATGCGCAGAAGATTCTCAAGCTGCAGGACATGGCCTTGCGCAACCGCGCGCCGATCATCGGCCTGTTCGATGCGGGCGGTGCACGCATTCAGGAAGGTGTCGCGGCCCTTGGCGGTTATGGCGAAGTGTTCCAGCGTAATGTGCTTGCTTCCGGTGTCATTCCGCAAATCTCGCTGATCATGGGACCTTGCGCCGGCGGTGACGTTTATTCACCGGCGATGACAGATTTCATCTTTATGGTCAAGGATACGAGCTATATGTTCGTGACCGGACCCGATGTCGTGAAAACCGTCACCAATGAAAACGTCACGGCGGAGCAGCTCGGCGGCGCCAGTGTGCATACGACACAGAGCTCGATCGCAGATCATGCCTATGAAAACGATGTCGAGGCTCTGTTGCAGATGCGTCGGCTCATCGATTTTCTGCCGGCCTCCAATGTCGCGCCTCTGCCTGAATGGCCGAGCTTCGATACAGCCGACAGGGTTGATTTCTCGCTCGATACCTTGATCCCCGATAATCCAAACAAGCCCTATGATGTCAAGGAATTGATCGCCAAGACGGTGGACGAGGGGGATTTCTTCGAGATCCAGCAGGCGCATGCGCGCAATATTGTTGTCGGTTTTGGCCGTATGGAAGGGCGTACAGTCGGCATTGTCGCCAATCAGCCTTTGGTGCTCGCCGGTGTGCTCGATTCCGATGCCTCGCGCAAGGCTGGTCGTTTCGTTCGCTTTTGCGATTGTTTCAACATTCCGATCGTGACCTTCGTGGACGTGCCGGGCTTTCTGCCGGGTGTCGCGCAGGAACATGGCGGGCTCATCAAGCATGGCGCGAAATTGCTCTTCGCCTATGCTGAAGCCACAGTGCCGAAAATCACCATCATTACACGCAAGGCTTTCGGCGGCGCCTATGACGTCATGGCCTCGAAACATTTGCGGGGCGATGTCAATTATGCGTGGCCGACCGCGCAGATCGCCGTCATGGGCGCCAAGGGCGCGGTCGAGATCATCTTCCGCAAGGATCTGGCCGATCCGGAAAAGATCGCCAAACATACAAAGGATTACGAAGAGCGCTTTCTCTCACCCTTCGTCGCTGCCGAGCGCGGCTATATCGATGAAGTCATTCAGCCGCATACGACACGCAAGCGCGTGGCACGGGTGCTCGCCCTCCTGCGCAGCAAGAACTTGGAAAATCCCTGGAAAAAACACGACAATATTCCGCTGTAGAAACATGATCGCCCCCGCGTGATGGCGGGTTGATTGACTCGGCGCATACATCATAAAATTTCCGGAGCGTTCCATGTTCAAGAAAATCCTTATCGCCAATCGCGGCGAAATCGCCTGCCGCGTGATCAAAACGGCGCGGCGGCTCGGTATCGCCACGGTTGCTGTCTATTCCGAGGCTGATCGCAATGCGCTGCATGTGCGTATGGCGGATGAAGCTGTGTTCATCGGCGGCGCGGCCGCTTCCGAATCCTATCTGGTGATGGACAAAATCGTCGAGGCTTGCGTCGCGACGGGTGCCGAGGCGGTTCATCCTGGTTATGGCTTCCTGTCGGAGCGCGCTGCCTTTCCCGAGGCGCTTGCCGCCAAAGGCATTGTCTTTATCGGTCCCAATCCCAAGGCGATCGAAGCCATGGGCGATAAGATCCAATCGAAGAAATATGCCCAGGCCGCCGGTGTCTCTGTCGTGCCGGGCTATTTGGGCGAGATCCTTTCGGCTGATGAGGCGGCGCGCATTGCCGATGACATCGGCTATCCGGTAATGATCAAGGCTTCGGCCGGCGGCGGCGGCAAGGGCATGCGTATCGCTCATGCGCGTGATGAGGTCGTTGAAGGTTTTACGCGGGCTCGCTCGGAAGCCAAATCTTCCTTTGGTGATGATCGCGTCTTCATCGAGAAATTCATCGTTGATCCGCGTCATATCGAAATTCAAGTGCTTGGTGACAAACACGGCAATGTCATTCATCTCGGTGAGCGTGAATGTTCGATCCAGCGCCGCAATCAGAAAGTCATCGAGGAAGCCCCTTCACCGCTGCTCGATACCGCGACGCGTGAAAAAATGGGCGCCGAGGCCGTGGCCTTGGCCAAGGCCGTGGGCTATGATTCCGCGGGAACGGTCGAATTTGTCTGCGGCCAGGATAAGCAATTCTACTTCCTGGAAATGAATACCCGATTGCAGGTGGAGCATCCGGTGACGGAACTGGTCACGGGCCTTGACCTCGTCGAGCAGATGATCCGCATCGCTGCCGGGGAAAAGCTGGCCTTGACCCAGCATGATGTCACTTTGCGCGGTTGGGCCGTCGAAAGCCGTGTCTATGCGGAAGATCCCGCGCGCAATTTTCTGCCCTCGACAGGCCGGCTCGTGGCCTATCGTCCGCCGGCGGAAGGGCTCGTCGATGGCATTACCATCCGCAACGATACGGGTGTCTATGAAGGGGCGGAAATCTCGATCTTTTACGATCCGATGATCGCTAAATTCATCACCTATGGGGCGACACGTCAGGCGGCCGTCGAGGCGCAGGCGCAGGCGCTCGACGCCTTTGTCATCCATGGTATACGCCACAATATTCCGTTCCTGAACAGCGTGATGCGGCATGAACGGTTTCGTTCGGGCAAGCTCTCGACGCAATTCCTGGCTGAAGAATATCCGAACGGGTTTACACCGCATCTGCCGCATGGGGATGAGGTTTTCGCGCTCTCCGCTGTCGCCGCTACGATCGATCATGTCCTGAACGAGCGCAAACGGCATATTTCGGGACAATTGTCGGCCAGCAAGCCAGTCGTCTTCACGCGCGAGCGCAGCGTTCTTTTGGGCGCGGATCGGCACGACATTCGGGTCGAGCCTGGCGTCGAAGGCGTGCGGGTTCATTTCGAGACCAATAATCTCTCTTACTTCTGCCGTTCCTCTTGGCAAGGCGGTGAAACCGTCTGGACCGGCACGATCAATGGCGAAACGGCAGCTGTTCAGGTGCAGCCGATCCCCAATGGATTCCTGCTCTCGCGGGGCGGCGCCGAGGTCGAGGCGCGCGTCTATACGCGGCGTGAGGCTGATCTCGCCGCGTTCATGCCAGAGAAAGCGCAGGCTGAAGCGGTGAAGGCCTTGCTATGCCCGATGCCGGGTCTCGTGAGGGCCATTCATGTCGCGCCCGGTCAGGAGGTCAAGGCCGGCGATCCTCTCTGCGTGGTCGAAGCCATGAAAATGGAAAACCTGCTGCGCGCCGATCAGGATACGACGATCAAAAGTGTGCTGGCGAAGGAGGGCGATTCACTCGCCGTCGATGCGATCATTATGGAATTTGCCTGAGGATCAGTTCGACAACATATCAAAAAGCGTCTGTATGCGGACGTGGGTGGGTAGTAGTCGTCTTCCAAAATATGTTCCATTGACACCCAGCATGCCGGACAAAGAAGGACGTATCTATAGCCGCACACGGCGCTCACGAATTTACGAAATAGAGAAGGCTCAGGGCGGCTGCAAGGCCGCCCTTTTTCGTGGGCCTTCCAGAGCGTCGGACGTTCAAGTTGATCATGTCCGATGCTCTATCATGATAAAAGGATTGCACCGTCAATGACTGCAATCAAACATTCAGGGTTTTTTTAAACAGCTCCGCTTTAGCATGGTTTGATGCCATTGGAGGTGTTTCCTTCGTCGTGCCTATAAATAAATAATTGTGACTTAAGTATTGACGTTCATCAAACATCATGGAACTATTTGTCTTGACGCTCCACTTGAATGAAAAGGGAATCATAATCCCGTAGCGCCTGAACTATAAAAGACACAGGGAAGGAACATGTGATGGGCCAGCCAAAACCAAAATTATGGCCGCACTCATCCTCGAGACGCGCAATGTCTCCACGCTATGCATGGCATAAAGGCGCTGCATAACCTCTTCTTTAAAAGTCCGTATCTGTCTTGATCGATGATCCTTGTATGGCCATGACCGCCACAAGGGTGTTCATTGTTTGCGATCATCTCTCAGGACTTGGTAGCGAACCTTCGCATCCAGCGAACATATCTTTGTAAAACCTGACATCGCTGGATGGTCGGTGGCTTCCGCATGTTTGGATCTGCCCCTCTTTTTGCGAAGGCTAAGCAGCCTTGCGTGGTGAAAGCCACGATTGATTTTGCTTGTTTCAAGGGGAAATCAAGGCTGCCTAGAATTTTAAGTGCAAGCAAACTTGGACAAGTTTGCTGAGAGCACCAAACCTGAAAGTGAATTCCACTTTTGGGGTTAATATGGTGTGTTTTTGAAGATCTGGAGCATCCGACGATTCAGCTTGAAGATCCGATGCCATAGAAAGCGTATTCAAAGTAACAGACTGTATTCGCGTCTATTCGATTGTCAAATGACAATCGAATGAGAGCGTTTGCGTCTAAGAGCAAACAACGGGCGTTGCCCAGTGAGCCAAACTTATACGCATTGCACGAATGCCGCGATCAAGCGGAATTCTAGCCCATGCGTAAATCAATAATATTAAAGATATAGGCGAGGAAACGATGAAACCAAATGGCAAAATAAAACTTGCTCTGCTGAGTATGATGACGCTGGCGTCATCCTATGCTCTTGCGGGAACTTACACCGAGACGTTCCGGCCGCAATTTCATTATACGCCCGCTAAGAATTGGATGAATGATCCCAATGGCTTGGTTTATTATGGGGGGAAGTATCACTTATTTTACCAGTACAACCCCAATGGGATGACCTGGGGAGATATGTCATGGGGGCATGCGGTCAGCACCGATACGGTTCACTGGACTGAAATGCCCATCGCACTCAATGTCGAGAAATATGCTCCAGGACAGGTAACACAAATGTTCTGGTCCGGCAGCGCTGTGGTTGACAGTAACAATACCAGCGGCTTGGGGACAACAACCAATCCCCCCATGGTCGCTATTTACACGAGCTATTACCCGCAAGCTTTAACCTTGGCGAATGGAACATCCGTTCAAGCCGGCACGCAGGCTCAGTCCATTGCTTATAGCTTGGATCAAGGTACAACCTGGACACAATATAGCGGCGATCCCATTATTCAGCTTCCACCCAGTCCCTATCAAGACCAGTTTCAAAACTTCCGGGACCCAAAAGTATTCTGGTATGCACCGGAAAAAAAGTGGGTCATGGTCGCCGCCTTGGCGGCTCTTCACAAAGTGGTCTTGTATTCGTCAAAGGACCTGAAACAGTGGACCTTTATGAGCGAGTTTGGTCCGGCCAATGAGAGCATTGGCGCTTGGGAGTGTCCTGATCTCTTCCCGTTGCCGGTTGACGGGAATACAAGTAATATCAAGTGGGTATTGGTGGTTAATATAAACCCAGGCTCGATCACGGCGGGGTCCGGTGCCCAATATTTCCTGGGCCAGTTCGATGATACACAGTTCGTTGCCGATGCCAATAATGTTTATGATAGCCTTCCCCCGGCAGGAAGCACGGTCTTCCAGAATTTTGAGGGATCGAGTTATAGCGCGCTCGGTTGGACTGCTACCGGGGCCCTTGCGGGACAGGCACCGGCGCGCGAAACTATCCCGGGCATGGAAGGCAATCAGCTCGCGGACACCTATGGCACCGGTGACTCTTCAGTCAGCACGCTGACATCGCCTCCTTTTACCATCACCACATCTTACATCAACTTCCTCGTCAGTGGGGGGTACCATCCTTACGACCCCGCGACTTATGGGACATCCATGGACACAGAGACCGCCGTCAACCTTCTCATCAATGGCAAAGTGGTGCAAAGTACAACAGGCTCCAACGGGATCGAGCTGGTCTGGAGAAGTTGGGACGTGAGTGGCTATAACGGGCAGGTCGCACAAATTCAAATCGTTGATAATAATACAGGTACAACGGGCTGGGGCCACATCCTCGTCGATGACATCGTTTTTTCCGACGTGAGCAAGCAAGAAGCCAATTGGATTGACTACGGGCCGGATTTCTATGCGGTGAATTCCTGGAATGGGTTATCGGGAGGCCGGCGGCTTTCCATTGGCTGGATGAACAATTGGAACTATGCAAACACCATCCCGACGACGCCTTGGCGCAGCGCGATGAGTGTCCCGCGCGAATTTGCCTTGAAGACGATCAATAGTCAGGTTCGTCTTGTACAGCGGCCAGTGGCCGATCTCCTCGGTCTGCGTGGCTCTTCAATTTACACACAGACAACTAACACGTCTCTTTTTTCAAGCAATATGGTGGTTCCTGTTGATAACACGAAGGGAGAGGCACTCGACATTTCTACCAAGTTTAAGCCGGGTACTGCCTCGCAATTTGGTATGAAAGTCCGTGTGGGGGCGAATGGCGAGGAAACTGTGGTTGGCTATGACGTGAAGACACATACAGTTTTTGTAGACCGTTCAAAGTCTGGACAAATAAACTTTGATCCGACTTTCACAGGCCGTTACAGCGCTCCGCTTTTGCCTTCAGTGGATGGGAGTATCGCACTGCGTGTTTTAGTGGATTGGTCGTCGGTCGAGGTCTTCGGCGGGAGCGGGGAGGCGGTCCTGACCAGCCAGATCTTCCCGGCACCAACGAGTGATGGCGTGGCCGTGTTCGCGAATGGCGGGACCGCAGTTTTGCAGTCCATAAACATCTCTTCGATGAATTCGAGCTGGCCGAATCAATAATCGTCCCTGGCTTAAGAAGATGGCGTCGAGACCCATTGCGGCGACAATTGGTCGGTGCAAGAATGTTCGACGCCATCTTTATCTTTCGCCAAAGGGAGCCGAATACGAGATGGAGCGAATGTGTCCGATAGTCTGGACATGCTTGAACAGAGTAGGATCGCCGCCACAGTCTTCTCACGGGCCGAAGCAGATTGGATCGGCCACATTTTCCTTGAAGCGGCTCTGTTGCAAGTGCCTGAAATCGGTTTCAAAATTCCGTTGGCGGAATTCTACGAAGGTTTGACCTTCGATTCCCTGGACGCAACGGACGCGTAAAAATTCGATCTCCTATCCAGCATCGAGTAAGCGGATCGCTTCTCGCCGCTCGAACAGATTCAAAAGCAATCGTAAAGCCTCGCCCTGCGGGCCTTCGAGCTTGGGATTGTCTTCGACCATTTGACGGGCCTCAGCGCGGGCCAGCGTCAACAATTGCGCATGCACGGATAGATCGGCGATGCGGAAACCCGGGAGGCCTGATTGCTTCGTGCCAAGCACATCGCCCTCGCCGCGCAGCCGTAAATCTTCTTCAGCGATGCGGAAACCGTCCTCGCTCTCGCGCATGATGGCGATCCGCGCCTTGGCGATCTCGCCGAGCGGTCCCTTATACAGTAACAGGCACGAGGATTGGCCGGGGCCGCGCCCAACGCGTCCGCGTAATTGATGCAATTGCGCGAGGCCGAACCGCTCCGCATGTTCGATGACCATCACCGTGGCTTCCGGCACGTCGACGCCGACTTCGATCACGGTCGTCGCCACCAGAATGCGGGTCTCACCGCTGGCGAAAGCAGCCATGGCGGCGTCTTTTTCGGCCGCTTTCATCTTGCCATGCAGGAGGCCGACCTTCGTGCCGAAAATGGAGGTGAGGTCCTCGAAACGCGCTTCGACCGCCGCGACATCGAGGAGTTCGCTTTCCTCGACAAGGGGGCAAACCCAATAAGCGCGCCCGCCTTTGGCTAGGAGCCGGTGCAGCCCATCCACAACCTCGTCGATCCGTTCGATCGGCAAGGCGCGCGTGTCGATCTTCTGCCGGCCAGGCGGTTTTTCCCGCAGAACTGAGACTTCCATATCGCCGAAAAAGGTCAGGACCAGAGTGCGCGGAATCGGCGTTGCGGTCATGACGAGAATATCCACGGCCTCGCCTTTGTCGCTGAGAGCGAGGCGCTGATGCACGCCGAAACGATGCTGCTCATCGACCACCGCGAGCCCGAGATCGTGAAAAGTGACATCCTCCTGGAACAGGGCATGAGTGCCGATCAAAATGTCGATCTCACCGGCTGCGAGCGCCGCGAGACGTTTCGCGCGGCTTGTCCCCTTGTCGCGACCTGTGAGCAAAGCGAGGCGCAGGCCGGTGTTTTCGCAGAGCGCCGAGAGATTGGCATAATGCTGCCGCGCGAGGATTTCGGTTGGCGCCATCAAGGCCGCCTGACGGCCGGCCTCGACCATGCCGGCCATGGCGAGTAGGGCAACAAGCGTCTTGCCGGATCCGACATCGCCTTGCAGCAGGCGCAGCATGCGGCGGGGCGCCGCGAGATCGGCTTTGATCTCGGCCAGAGCTTTTTCCTGGCAGGGTGTCGGCCGGTAGGGCAGGCCGGCGAGAATTTTGGCGGTCAGGCGCCCATCCCCCTGCGCGATCCGCCCTGCCATACGGCGCCTTTTGCCGCGCATCAGCGCCAAGGCGAGTTGGCTCGCCAACAATTCATCGAGCGCGAGACGAAGCCGGCCTGGCGATTCAAGACCAATGGCATTGGGTTCGGCGGGATGGTGCAAAGCCTTCAAGGCGTCGGAAAAACTCGGGAAAACCGGAAGCTTGACCAAAGAGAGATCGTGCCATTCGGGAAGTTTGGGTCCCCGTGCTGTAAAATACGCGAAAGCCGCCTCTATGGCCTTGGCGATCTGTTTTTGCGAAAGTCCCTCGGTCGTCGGATAAATCGGTTCGACGGGCGGAAGATTGGCGAGGCCTTGGGCATCGAGCACGCGGTCGGGATGGACCATTTGCCGATAACCGTCCCAGAGTTCGAGCTTCCCGGACACCCAGCGTTTTTCGCCGCGCGGCAGACTGCGCTCGATCCATTGCGGATTGGCGAGAAAGAAGACGAGCAGCACGTCGCCGGTTTCATCCTCGACGAGGACGCGGTAGGGCGCTTTGGATCGCGCTGGTGGCGGCCGGTGTTCGACGACCGTCACTTCGAGTGTCACGACGCGATCCAGCGGAGCCTCGGCGATTTTGGGCCGCTCGCGGCGATCGATGGTGCCGGAAGGAAGATGAAACAGAAGGTCGATCACCCGCGCGCCGCCGCTATTGGCGGCAATCCCGACGGCTTTGCCGAGAAGGAGCGCGGTTTTGGGCCCGACACCTTGCAGCGATTCGGCTGAGGCAAAGAGCGGATCGAGAAGAGAGGGCCGCATCGCGGGTCCCATTTTAAGGATAAATTCTACGCGTTTACAAAAATCTAGCGCCGCATGCCTGATTTCGATTTCACGCATCATGCTCTATAGTAGGAGATGATGGCGGCGCAAAGCGCTTCGCCGCGGTGTCATCGCTCGCTGGTGTCATCGCTCGTCTCCCTCCATACTGTCGTTTGGCGGGGCCGCATTCCCTCCTCGCCCGCACTTTCGCCTTGGCCGAATGGCCGCGTTCCAATGACCAGAATCGTCCCCATGAATGATAATCACATCGAAATCCTGCGGGATCCGGCATCTTTGCAGGCCAAGATCGCGCATTGGCGTAGTCAAGGACAGCGTATTGTCCTGGTGCCGACCATGGGTGCCTTGCACGCCGGGCATATGTCTTTGGTGAAAGAAGCCAAACGGCTTGGCGACCGCGTGCTTTTGTCGATTTTCGTTAATCCAACCCAATTCGCGCCGAACGAGGATTATGCGGTCTATCCGCGCCGTCTCGAAGCCGATGCCGAGCTCTCGACCGAGGCCGGGGCCGATCTGATCTTCGCTCCGACACCGGAGATCATGTATCCGGCCGGTTTTGCGACAACCATTTCCCTGACGGGTCCGGCAACGGCCGGGCTCGAGGATAAGTTCCGGCCGACTCATTTCGCTGGTGTCGCGACGGTGGTCGCCAAGCTGCTCAATCTCGCGCGGGCCGATGTCGCGATTTTCGGCCAAAAGGATTATCAGCAGCTTCAGGTCATCCAGCAGATGGTGAGTGATCTCGCCATTCCGGTCGAGATCGTGGGGGCGCCAACCATGCGCGAGAAGGACGGGCTCGCGCTTTCCTCGCGCAATTTCTATCTGACCGTCGCCGAGCGTGATGCCGCGCCGCGCCTCTATGCGGCTCTCGTGCAATGCGCTCGGGATATCGCGCGTGGCGAAACCATCAATAAAGCCCTGGCGAACGCTATGGAGAGCGTAATCGCCGCGGGTTTTGTGATCGATTATATCGAGGCCCGCCATGCCGAAACTTTGGCGCTGGTCGAAAATAGCGGCGAGGGGCCGATCCGCCTGCTCGCGGCGGCCAAGCTCGGCACGACACGTCTTATTGACAATATTGCTGTATGAGTGAGCCGGAATGAGCGCGGAATTGATCGTTCATTTGCGCGTCGGTGGCCGTGTTCAGGGTGTCGGTTACCGTGCCTGGACCGTTGCCGAGGCGCGTCGTCTCGGTTTGCGTGGCTTTGTCCGTAATCGGAGCAATGGCGATGTCGAGGCGGTTCTAATCGGCACGGCTGAGGCGATCGAGACGCTCAGCGGTCTCTGCCGCCAGGGCCCGCCAGCAGCGCGCGTCGATCGGCTTGAACAAAAGAGAATCGATGAAATAATGGCGCAGGCCTTGGCTGAACCGGGAGAAAGAGAAGAAGCGTGCTTCGATTTTTGACATCACCTGCGCAAATGCCAGCCTACGGGTCTGCCGTGTCGGTTTCTCGGTCACCAAGAGGGCGGTCCATCCGCGTGGTTTTGCTCGCGCTTATGGCCGCGCTGGGACTGGCTGGCTGCGATAAATGCGGCGACACCATTCGCTTCAACACGCCCAGCCTGCCCAAAACCTGCCATCCTTCCAACACTCAGTGAAGCGCGGGCAGGGGATGTGAAAGAGGGAACAGCTAGGCTGGTTTCTTCTGTTTGAGCGTGCCCTTGTTTTGAGAGAGCACCATGCTGACGCCACCTGCCACGATGAAGAGCGCACCGATGACGCTCCTGACGCTCGGAATCTCGCCGAAGAGAGTGAGACTGAACAAAGTCGCCCAGAGAAGGCTCGTATAGCCGAAAGGCGCAATGGTGCTGGCTGGCGCCACCGTATAGGCGCGGATGAGGCAATAATGGCTGCCGCCTCCCAAGAGGCCGAGCAGGCCCATCAAGGCGGCATCGCTCCAGGTCGGCCATATCCCAATAAAAGGCAAAATAACGCTGGTGACCACGCCGCCGACAAGGGCTGTGTAGAAGAATGTCGTCAATTGTGAATCCCTGCCATAGAGCAGGCGGGTGGTGATTTGATAGGAGGCGTTGCAGAAAGCGCCGATCAGGGGCAGCACCATCCAGGACGAAAAATCCAGACCGGTTGGATCGGAAATGATGAAGACGCCGAGCATGCCGGCGCAGACACTGAGCCACCCTACGAGGCCGACCATTTCCTTCAGAACGAGGACCGATAAAGCGGTGACGAGAACCGGCGTCACCCACATGATCGCCGTATAATCGACGAAACGCAGATGCTGGATGCTAAGATTGGCGAAAAGCGTGATGCCAAGCAGCAGCGTCGAACGTATAAGCTGAAGGGATGGGGCCTGCGCCCGCATGGCGGAGGGGCGTCGCCACAGCACAATACAGGCTGCCCCGAGCGCATGAATGAAGTAACGGGCCCAGGTGACCTCGAGCAGGGGATAGGACTGCATGAGGATGCGCGTCGTCGAATCTTGGCAGACGAAAAACAGGGTCGTCAGGCTCATCCAGATGATGCCGGAGAGCCAGGGAGGCATCTTAGCCATGGGACTCGTTGATGCGGAAGAAGCGTGCTTGAGCGCCAGAGCATTTCTTCCTGAGGGTTTCCCTCTGTCTTAACTATTGGACCCGGGAATGGAAACCATTTTGGGCCACGACAGAAGGAAAATCCCCGTCATCAATAGCGCGAGTGCAACGGATTCTCGCAGACATTGATAAATCTCTGGCGCGGACCTTCCGGGGTCTCGATAGTCTCGGTCTGCAGACATTCGTCGCGCGGTTCATGGACCACATAGCCGTAAGGATAGGGCCGGCCGAAAAAGCCGAGGCTATCACTTCTGCTGCCGAGGGAATCAGCCTTCACGGCGAGACCGGAGGTCAGGATCACGCCAAACGCCATCAGGGCGAAAAGGATCTTGTGGAACGATTTCATCCTATGCACCATTGGCTCCCCAGAGCAAAGCCTCTATGGATCAGTCGCATATATGACTTGGTTCCGCAAGCCGATTTGGTGCCGCGTCCAAGGCTAATTCATGCCAGGGCGTGAAAATTGGGTAGCGGGAACGCGATGATGATCCAAAGTGAGACAGGGGACGCTTTCCCCTGGTTGTGTTGCGCTGGAGACCGGCCGCGATGACCGGAGCCGGTACCGATCACAGTCGTGAGAATGTCGCTGGCGGCCCCGCCATCATCCTCGTGCGGCCACAGCTCGCGGTCAATATCGGCATGTGCGCGCGAGCCATGGCGAATTTCGGCCTGTCCGACCTGCGTCTCGTTGCCCCGCGTGAAGGTTGGCCGCGAGAAGGGCGTTTCAAGGACGAAGCGGAAGCCGCGGCGGCCGGCGCGGTGCATCTTCTGGCCTCGGCGAAACTTTATGCCACCTTGCCGGAAGCGGTCGCCGATTTGAATTTTATCTGGGCGACCACGGCGCGCGAGCGCGGCCAGTGCAAGCGCGTCGCGACACCTGCGCAGGCTATGCCCGAAAACGCGGCTCGGCTGGCACTGGGGGAGCGGCAGGGCATCTTGTTCGGGCCTGAGCGCACGGGCCTTGCCAATGACGATATTGCGCTTGCCGACGCGATTCTCACCTTTCCGGTCAATCCCGCCTATGCCTCGCTCAATCTGGCGCAGGCAGTCCTTTTGACCGGCTATGAATGGTTTCAGGCGGCCCATAATGCCGAGGCGCCGTTTCAGCTGGCTGATTATTCGCCGCCGGCGCCCCGCGAGATGATCTTGTCCTTTTTCGACTATCTCGAAGGCGAACTCGACCGATCGGGCTTCTTCCGACCGGCCGGCAAGGCGCCCGTCATGCGGCGCAATTTGCGCAATATTTTCCACCGCATGCATTTGAGCGAGCAGGATGTGCGGACCTTGCGCGGCATGGTCGTGCGGCTCGTCGAGGGTCCGCGCGCGCTCGTCACCCGTCGGGCCGACGATCATCAAGACTGACCGCGTTATACCAAAAATCAATAATTATCGCCTTTGATACGGGTGCCGTGCGTTGACTGCTCCGCAATGGAGATGTCGCCGCCCGGATCAATTGGCTTTTCCAGGCTTTTGTCTTAAGCAGGGCCATCGGGAGCGCAGCCTTCGCTGAGACCCGAAGCTCGCAAGCCGCCGGAACAGCCGTCTGTGCGCCTTTTGTCGGCTTGGGTGGAGCAGTGAACCCGAAAGCGGTGTTTTCCTCGGATATGATGCTTTCGATGATGCGTGCGCCTCGGCTATTGATTTTCGATTCAGGGCTCGGTGGCCTCACCGTCTTCGCGGAAATTTTGCGTCTGCGTCCGCAGGCCGATTATCTTTATGCGGCTGATGATGCCGCCTTCCCCTATGGGGCGATGAGCGAAGAGGCCC
Organism: Beijerinckia indica subsp. indica ATCC 9039; assembly: GCF_000019845.1. Taxonomy (NCBI): domain Bacteria; kingdom Pseudomonadati; phylum Pseudomonadota; class Alphaproteobacteria; order Hyphomicrobiales; family Beijerinckiaceae; genus Beijerinckia; species Beijerinckia indica. The sequence continues at coordinate 1,536,683 of NC_010581.1, forward strand.
TGATCACACGCGTGCTCGATGTGATGGGGCGCCTGATTGCCTCCTATGCGCCGGATGCGGTGGTCATTGCTTGCAATACCGCCTCGACCTTGGTGCTGCCGCATCTGCGCGCCGCTTATCCCGATTTGCCCTTCGTTGGCACGGTGCCTGCGGTCAAACCGGCGGGCGAAATATCACGCTCGCATCTGATTTCGGTTCTGGCGACGCCAGGCACAGTCGCACGCGATTACACGCATGAACTCGTGCGCACTTATGCCTCCCATTGTGCGGTGACCCTGGTCGGCTCGCGTAAGCTCGCCGGTCTTGCCGAAGCCATGATGAAGGGTGAGAGCGTGCCGGATGAAGCGATCGCGCATGAGATCGCGCCCTGTTTCGTGGATTTCGATGGACGCCGCACCGATTGCGTGGTCCTGGCCTGCACGCATTTCCCTCTCTTGACCGATCATTTCCAAAGACTTGCGCCTTGGCCGGTCGAATGGATCGATCCCGCGCCGGCCATCGCTCGGCGCCTTGATTACGTCTTGCGCGAAGAGCTGGGATTTCGTTCAGAGGGCCGGGTGGAAGAGGGTGTGCGGCATCGCGTCTTCTTCACCAAGGGCGGGCCGTTGAGTCCTGCCCTCGAGGCTGTATTACGCATGCGTGGCTTGGAGCCGGATGAGGTTGATCCATTCCCCTGGCCAATGCCGGCGCGATCAGCCTTATGAATGTTTCTTGAGGATCGCGCGCGCGCTTTCGACATCCTTGGCGATCTGCGCCTTCAAAGCATCAAGCGAGGCGAATTTCTCCTCGCCACGAATGAAGCCGATGAAGAAGACTTCCACGATTTTGCTGTAGAGATCGCCGGTAAAATCCAAAAGGAAGATTTCCAGAAGAGGCGCGCCATGGTCCACGGTTGGCCGGCGGCCGTAATTGGCGACGCCTTCATGCATGCGCTCCGGCACCTCTCCCTCGATCAGCGCACGCACCGCATAGACGCCATGGCGCAGGCGGCAGCTTGGGTCGGGGCGAAGATTGGCGGTCGGAAAACCGAGTTGGCGGCCGAGTTCCTGTCCATGTAGAACCTCGCCCGTTATCGTATAGGGATGGCCGAGGAGATGCGTGGCATGATCGACATCTCCCGTCTCGAGGGCCAGCCGCGTGCCGGTGGAAGAGGCGGCTTCCGTACTGTTTTCCGCATCCGAGGCAATGCGTTCGACGATCTCAACCTCGAATCCATGGCGTTGGCCGGCCTGTTTCAAGAAATCCGGCGTGCCTTTGCGTCCAGCGCCGAAATGGAAATCATAGCCGGCGACGACGGCTGAAACGGCCAGCCGGCGCAGCAAAATCTCCGTCACGAAATCTTCAGCCGCCAGGGAGGCGAGTCCGGCATTGAAGGGAATGACGATCATTCCATCGAGGCCGAGGCGTTCAAGGGTTTTGGCCTTGTCCTTGAGCGGGGTCAGCCGGAAAACTGAGTGGTCGCCACTGAAATAATCGGTCGGATGCGGCTCGAACGTCAAAACCGCGCAGGGCCGGCCAAGCCGTGCGGCGAGGGCTTCCGCGCGTTTGATCACGGCGAGATGGCCGCGATGAACGCCATCGAAATTGCCGATGGCGATAACCGCGCCGGCAAGGCCCGCAGGCGGCTCCTGAGGATCGACGGCGAGGATGAACGGTTTTTGCGCTGGGGAATCGGTCAAGGGAACGACCAGGGATCAATCAACAAAGCGAATGGGCTGAGGCCATGGCCTCTTGTGGCCGGCCTCTTGCGGCTCGGAATGTCCGAGCCGGGCCGGACCCTGCCTCGCTGATTTGATGGCGTCAAGCGTTTGCGTCGCCAATTTTTGCCAAACGGCAAAGGCTACCAGATGAGTTCCGGCATGACGGCCATGGGCGGGGCCTCGGACCCTTGCAGGAATTGCCGCAGCGCAGCGGCATCGAGATCGCCGCGTTCTGGATGATGCAGAACGGAGCGGTGAATCCCCGAGGTGATGAACACATTGTCAAGGCCTTGCCGGTGTGCCCCCTCGATATCGGTATGCATCGCATCGCCAATGGCGAGGACACGCGAAGATTGGCTTGGCGTTCGGCCCGCCAGACTCAAAGCCCGGACATAGATCGCATCGAAGGGCTTGCCGGCCTGCAAGACTTTGCCGCCCAAAGCCTGGTAGCGTTCGGCGATCGCGCCGGCACAGGCGACGAGTTCATCGCCGATCCGCACCACAATATCAGGATTGGCGCAGATCAATTCGCGGCCGGCCGCCGCTGGCGCTCGCAGGAGAGGATCATAATCCTCGGGCCTCTCCCGGAGTTCATCGAACAGGCCTGTGCAGACGAGATAATCCGCCTGATCGGCGGGAGCAAAGCGCAGTGGCGTGACGATGTGCCGTTCCGCCTCGGTGTAAAGAACATCGTCGCTCCGCGGCCCGATCTTGAAGAGGGAAAGGGCTTGCCGTTCCTTGATCAGGCTAATGGTTATATCCCCTGATGACACGATGCCGTCATAAGCGTCACGCGGCACACCGAACCCGTCGAGCTGGGTAATGATCACTTGCCCCGGCCGTGGGGCATTGGTCAGAAGGATCACTTTGCCCCCTTGGTGGCGGAACCGTTGCAGAGCGTCGCAGGCCTTGGGGAAGGCATGAATGCCATTGTGAATCACGCCCCAGACGTCGCTTAGGATCACGTCATAATTGGCGGCGAGGTCATGGAGACCAGAAAGTTTATGTGGAGAATCGGGCAAGCGAGGCTCTTGATCCATGCGGTTAGGGATGGAAGCCGGCCGGTGTGGAAGCCGCGCTCACCCGTCAAGGCTGTAGGATGCGGCAGGGCAAGTCAAGGATCGGCTGGATTTTTGCGGTTTGCCGGGTTTTGGGCCGGGTTTTGGGCGGTGGGAGGCGCCAAAAGAGAGCGGCAGCATTATAGCTTATATTTATATATCGCTTGCCGGAGGAAATCATAATATAAATTATTTACATATACAGCTCAAACCTCCTTCGAGAGGTTTCGAGACTTGCTATGTTCCCGTTGGACGAACAGCCCCCATTCCAGATGAAGGCCCACGACGAGGCCGCAACGGAAGCCCCCTTTTCTCCGGGCGGCTGGAGTTTTCTGATCAGCGCTTCCGTGCTGGGCCTTGCGGCTCTGGCACCTTTTTGGGGTTCGGCCTGGGCGGGCGCCTTTCTTTTGCCTCCCGGCGCGGGACAGGTCATAGGAGGCATGACGTTTTCCGGCTCGAGCCGGGCTTTCGACGCGCATGGCCGCGTCATTCCCGTTCCCTCCTATCGCAAATTCGAACTCGGCACTTATCTCGAATATGGGCTCCATGAGCGGGTAACCTTGGTTGCCTCTCCCTCCTACGATCATATTCGTTCCGGCAAGCCTGGTTTTACCTATGACGGCTTAGGGCAAAGCATGATCGGCGCGCGCATCGGTCTGTTGCGTTCGGATTGGGATATTCTCTCGTTCGAGACGAGTTTGCTGAGCCCCAGTCCGCCTTTCACGCAAGGGGCCGCTCTCATTCAAGCCCGGCGCGCGGCGGGCGCCGATCTCCATCTGGCCGCGGCGCATGGGTTTAAATTGGAAGCGGTCCCCGTCTTTCTGGAAGCGGCTTTCGGCTATCGTTTCTTTGGCCATGCGCAGCCTGGCGAATGGCACGTGGATCTGACCGTGGGCGGGCGTCCGATTCCGCGTTTGCTTGCCCTGATTCAGAATTTCAGCACCATCTTTAGCAATCAGACAAAGGTTTGGCCCCGCCAATCCTGGCACAAGTTCCAGATAAGCCTTGTCTATGATTTGACGTCGCAATGGTCGGTGCAAGGTGGCAGCTTCATAACGGTTGCGGGAACCAATGCGGGTCGTGAATTTGGTCCCTTGCTTGCCCTTTGGTATCGGTTCTGAGCCTAGTATCCACCCTCATTGAAGCGCGGCTCATCGCGATCCAATGAGGACAAGTGGATACGGTTTTAAAAGTGACGTATCGAGAATCTGGGATTCTCGATACGAGACGCAATGCTCCAGTCAAAGATCAGAACATATTATCCATGGACAATATGTATTTTTAGGGGGAAAGCTAAAAACCGTTTCCCTCTCTTCCTCCTGATGCGCTAAAAGCTTTGCCCATTCGCGCTGTCCTGGCGCAACAGTTCTGAAGTATGAGTGGATATTTCCAATCATGCTCTGGTCTTTGAGAAGGAATATGTGAATGGCGGGTCCGGCACCAAAAGTCGTTGAGAATGTTTCCATCGATGAATTGAAGAAGGGACTTGGCGACCATTCCATCATTCTCGTCGATGTCCGCGAACCCAATGAATATGCGGAAGGCCATATTCCTGGCGCGACTCTGAATGCCTTGCAGAAATTCGATGTCAGCGCCCTGCCGCATGCCGGTCCGGGCCAGCGGGTCGTCTTGGCCTGTCGCGCCGGGGGACGGTCCCTCACCGCGCTTGGGCTCGCCCAAGCGGCCGGACGCGATGACATCAAGGCCCATTATCCGGGTGGATTTCAGGCCTGGGCGCAAGCCGGCGAAACGGTCGAGAAATAGATTTCCCCAGAGCATTCTCTCTATTTCGTTTTACAAACCCGCTTCACGCGTCGTGAAGCGGGGCCGCTCTTTGAGTGGGAACATGGCTCATCCTGAACCGTTGACTCCGAGAGATTGGAGAGAGGCGGACAGGAGGACTCATGGCTATCGATCGGGACGAAGAGGCGATCGTCATGCGCCTCGCCATCAAATATTCCCTTCCCGCTGATGCGGTGAGAACGGTGCTTGCCGCTCTCCGCTCCGGGGGTGGCTCAATGGCCCAGTTCAGCCATCCAGCCTTCGGCGGCATGGCGCAATGGTCTCCCGGAATGGCGATGGTCGGCGATATGTTCAATACCGCCCTAAAAGCCAAGCTCGATGCGCTTTGCGCGGATCTCGCTTTATTTCTGAAAGAACATCCCCAGCCAGCCGGCTCCGAACAATCTGCGCCCGTAAGCTATCGTTCGACATCGCAATCCTCAGCCGCATGGTGGCCGGCGAGTTTTGGAGAACCGACGTCTGTCGGTTCCCAGAATGCCTTGCGCTATGCTGCTTTTCCGCGCATCCGCCGACTGGCGATTGACGACAATGGCAAGATCACGATCTACGATACCGGCGAGCATCAGATATCGGGTGTTTCCCAAAGCCAGTCGAGCAGCCAGACCTTGACGTTTACAAGCCAGAAGGGACTGGTCCGCGTGGCAGATTTGCCCGTTGTATCATTGGCTTGACTTGGGAGCCTGTACTTTGCTTGGCAATGTGCCTCTTCAAACGGCGTTCGATGCGAGCGTGAGATGGTGCGCGGCAAGATGACCCGTCTTCACGAGAAGCGTGGCGCCGGCTTCTGAAAGCGCGCTATGGCTGCGCCCGCCTGGTTCCCTGATCCAGCTTCTTGCGGGATAGACCCCTTCCTCATCGGAAAACGTCCCTTCGAGGACCAGAATCTCCTCGCCATCCGGATGGGTTTGGTGTTTCCAGCGCGTACCGGGCGCCAAATGGAGGAGGAATGTCGTGACACTATCGAACTCATGGAGGGGTTTGAGGGTCAGACCTTCGCTTGGGCCGGCCTGCCAAGGAATGTCTGCGCTCTCGGTGACTTGCCGTTGCTTGTCGCTTGCCGAAAACTGCCAAAGCTTCACAAAAATTGTGCAGCCGTCCTTCGTGAAGGGCGTGTGCTGTGAACCGATCGGGTCACGGAGATAAGTGCCGGCCGGATAGCGGCCGTTTTCATCTTCGAGTGTGCCTTCGAGCACAAAAAATTCCTCACCACCACCATGCACGTGATGCGGAAAGAAACTGCCGGGAGCGAAACGCACGAGGCTTGTCGCCCGGGCAACCTCTTCTCCGATCCGGTCGAGCATCTGGCGATCAACACCAGGTTGCGGTGAGGAAATCCAGGGCTCGTCACCGGGGAGCAGAAAGGCTTTTTGTGAAAAATCAGCGCGGATCTTCATCGGACTCATGAGTTCATCAAAAGAGGCTCTAAGTCGATTATGCCATGATTGTAGGAAGTGCGCAGCCTCATCCGATGGGTACGAGAAGCACTCGAGATCAAACAACATCGTTTCTGAACCCGAATGAACGGGCGACGCTTAGAGGAGGATCAACCGATGACCCAACGTCTCGATTATACCAAAATCGCCTCTGACGGCGTGAAGGCTCTGGGGGGCGTCTATGCTTATGTGGCGCATTCCGGCCTCTCCAAGGCCTTGATCGACCTTGTTTATTTACGAGTGTCCCACATCAACGGCTGCGCTTATTGCATCGATTTGCATAGCCGCGATCTGTTGAAGGATGGCTTGGGGATCGAAAAACTTGTGCTCGTGCCGGTATGGCAGGAAGCAAAGGAATTATTCTCGGACGAGGAACAGGCTGCCTTGCGCTGGGCGGAAGTGGTGACGCTTGTCGCCGAAACGCAAGTGCCGGACGAGGAGTTCGACTCCGCCGCCCGGCACTTTAATGAGAAACAATTGGTCGATTTGACCATCGCGATCGGCTTGATGAATGCCTACAACCGGCTGGCGATTAGTTTTCGGGCTATTCCGCAAGCCGTGAAAAGCCGGTGAAAATTTTGATTTCCGAGACCGGCATGACCGGTCTCGGGAGGACCCATTAATCCTCGGCGTAAATGTCCCGGTCCTTGGTTTCGGGAATGAACAGGGAGCCGATGACGAACGTGATGCCGGCGAAGATGATCGGGTACCAGAGGCCGTAATAAATATCACCTGTCTGGGCGACCATGGCGAAAGCCGTGGCCGGCAGCAGACCGCCGAACCAGCCGTTGCCGATATGGTAGGGCAGGGACATTGACGTGTACCGAATCCGCGTCGGGAACAATTCGACGAGGGCCGCGGCGATCGGGCCATAAACCATCGTCACATAGATGACGAGAATGGCGAGCAGGCCGATCAAATGTAAGACACGCGGTTCCGAAAGATCGAACGGATGTTTCATCCGAATGATGCCCGGATCATTGGGCTTGGGATAGCCAGCCTCTTGGAGGGCCGCAGTGGCTGTTTTCGAGAAATCGGCCATGGCCGTTTTCGCATTGGAGACTTGCGTCGAGTCGAATGCGGTGACGTTGACGCCATCGGCGACGATCTGCGCGGGGCTGCCAGCCGGCCCGGGCACCATTTCATAACGGACCGCGCTCTTGGCCAGGAAGTCGCGGGCGATATCGCAGGAGCTGGTAAAGACGCGCGTACCGACGGGATTGAAGAGATTGCCGCAATCCGCCGGGTCCGCCACAACCTTGACTTTGACCGTTTCAAGGGCCTGAGCAAGAGCCGGATTGGCGTTGGCGGTAATCGCCCGATAGATCGGGAAATAGGTCAGGGCAGCCAGCAAGCAGCCCGTGAGGATGATGGGCTTGCGACCGATATGATCGGAGAGCCAGCCGAAGAAGACGAAGAATCCGGTACCGCAAACAAGCGCCCAAGCGATGAGCAGATTGGCCGTATAGCCGTCGACCTTGCAGATCGATTGCAGGAAGAACAAGGAATAGAACTGGCCCGTGTACCAGACGACGCCTTGGCCCATGGTGAGACCGAACAAGGCGAGCAAAGCGATTTTGGCATTCGACCAGGTGGCGAAAGCTTCCGTCAGCGGCTTCTCGGAAACGGTGCCTTCTTCCTTCATTTTCAGGAAGGCCGGCGATTCGCTCAATTGCAGACGAATCCACAAGGAGACGAGGAGCAGCAGGACCGAAACAATGAAGGGCACACGCCAGCCGATTTCAGCGAAACGAGCTTCGCCAAAAAAGGTGCGGGTTCCCAGGATCACCAGCAGGGACAGGAACAGGCCCAGCGTCGCGGTGGTCTGAATCCAAGAGGTGTAAAAGCCGCGGCGTCCATGCGGCGCATGTTCCGCCACATAGGTGGCCGCCCCGCCATATTCACCGCCGAGCGCGAGACCCTGGAGAAGACGGGCGGAAATCAGGATGATGGGCGCGGCAATGCCGATCGAATCGTAATTCGGCAAAAGACCGACGACGAAGGTCGACAGACCCATGATCAGGATCGTCACCAGGAAGGTATATTTACGTCCGACGAGATCACCCAGCCGGCCGAAGACGAGAGCGCCGAAGGGGCGCACGAGAAAACCCGCCGCGAAAGCGAGAAGCGCGAAAATATCGGCAGTGGTTTTCGGAAATTGGCTAAAGAATTGAGCGCCGATGATACTGGCCAAAGAGCCATAAAGATAAAAATCGTACCATTCAAAGACCGTTCCCAGCGAGGAGGCGAAAATTACTTTTCGTTCCGCTGAAGACATCGGCCGTTTTTCAACGTGCTGGCGCACAGCACTGGTCGAAAAAACCATAATCCCTCCCTATATCCATTGGACGCGGCACCCGCGCCTATGATGCTTACGGAAATGACGAAGAGACGGTCGGCCTTAGCGGCTTGTTTCCTTTGGGTCTCTCGTTTCTTTCTACCTGTTCTTGCAGGATTACGATCACTTAAATCTGATCTCGACCCCTTGTCCAGTAACGGTGCGTCCTTCCGTCTCGGCCAAATGGGGGATTGCGCAGGGAGACTCACTTATGCGGCGTTTAGCCGCATAAGTGATTTCAAGCCATGTCATCCGCCTCTCTTGGTTGCTTTTCCTATTATTCATTTTGCTTTGAAAAACAGATTGGCAAGATTGCGACTTTTATACCGCTTCATGCCGTTCCCGATTCGGCGGGAAGGGAAAATTTCACTTTTTCTCGTTGCAAAGGAGGAATGGCTGCGATGTTTCTTCTCCCCGCTTCCGAACATTTTGCGCCTTTACGCTCATTCCAAATCCGGCCTCTCACCTTTTACATGGCGATTGCTGCCTTTGGAATTGCTCCCGGCCTCGCAAATCTCCCGACCGCGCTCATCTCAGCTGCTCAGGCCGAGACGGTCACGAATGGTGGCGAGCATGTGGGGACCGAGCATGTGGGGACATTGTGGCTTGAGCATCCCTGGGCGCGTGAAACCTCGCCCAATGCGCAAGTTGGTGGCGCTTTCCTGAAGATCACCAATAAAGGCGAATCGCCTGATCGACTGGTTAGCGTGGTGACACCGGTCGCCGAACGCGCCGAAATCCATGTGACAAAGACTGAGGATGGCGTCGTCTCCATGCGGGCATTGCCAGAAGGCATTGCTTTGCCGCCCGGCGACACCGTGGAATTGAAGCCCGGTTCCCTCCACCTCATGCTGACGGGGCTGCATGAACCGCTCAAGGCGGGCGATCATTTCAAAGCGACTTTGACCTTTGAAAAGGCCGGGACCGCCGAAATCACCTTCCTCGTCGAAGCACTTGGCGGCAAGGCGGCACCGCCCGCCGAGCATCACCACGATCATTGAAACGCACTGAAATGCTGATCTAAATCCTCCCGATTAAGGTGAGGACAACGGCACAAGCATTGGAAACATTGAGGCTCTTTATCTTTCCTGGCATGTCGAGACGGGCCAGGAAATCGCATTTTTCCCGAGTCAGGCGGCGCAGGCCCGTCCCTTCGCCGCCGAGGACCAAAGCAATGGGCCGTTGCAGGGGAAGTTGCGTGAAATCGGCCTCCGCGGCCGAATCGAGGCCGACGCGGAGATAATTCAGCCGCCCAAGGGTTTCGAGAGCCCGGGCGAGATTGACGACGGGCACGATCTGGACGTGTTCGAGGCCGCCGGAAGCGGCTTTCGCCAAAACCCCGCCGAGTGCCGGCGCATGACGCTCCGTCGTCACGATGGCATCGACGTCGAAGGCCGCCGCTGTCCGCACAATCGCCCCGACATTATGGGGGTCGGTGATCTGATCGAGGACCAGCACCACGCCGCTGCGCGTCGGGATTTCGGTGATGTCCAGGGGCTCGAGGGGGCGGGCTTCAAGCAACACACCTTGATGGACGGTTTGCGAGCCGAGCCTTCTAGAAAGATCCTCAGCGGTTACGATATGGGGCGCAAGTCCAGCCGCTTTTGAGTCGGGCGCCAATTTCTCGGCGGCGGCTTCTGTTGCGTAAAGGGCTAGGCAGGTTCGCTGGTCCGAACGCAAAGCCTCACGTACGGCGTGGAATCCATGCAGCAGAATAACATCGGGGCTCGATTGCCGAAAAGGCGAGGGATTCTTTTCCTGGGAGGCCGGAGCCGATTTCGGGCGGTGAGGGCGCGACTCCCCCTGGCCCTCCCAAGGTTTTGAGCGAGGCGGTTTCGTCTCGGATCTTTTGGCCGTAGGGCCTCTCGATTGATGGGTTTTCGATGAATCCATTCGGCTCATGCCGGGCTCCAGGATGAGGAATTCGCGGCATTCCCCCTGACGACGAGTTTATTATTCTCTATTTTTATCATTATCTTATTCGAAGATCTTCTATCCATGGATGAGATCGCGGAAGCGATTCCAAGAGCAATGAATCCACTGCGTCATCATGCGGGAAAAGGACGTGCTTTGTAAACGGAAGGGCGCTTGTGCACAGCTTTGCAGCGGTTTGTCATGCTCTTATCATGGCAGGCTAATAATTTGCGGTTGACAGAAAAGGATGCGCTTCGCATAAGCGGCCCCAGAACCCACGCCCTTCGCTGTTGCCGTGGGTTTTGGGGGAGTGTCCCGAGCGGCAAAGGGGGCGGACTGTAAATCCGCTGGCTATGCCTTCGTAGGTTCGAGTCCTACCTCCCCCACCACCAGTTTTCGATAGGACCGCGCTCGGTGGGCGATGCTTTGGTGAGCGATCGTCAAACGAGGATTGCTAAGCCTCTCCGCGCATTGCATAGTGGCGCGGTGATCGGCGGGTGTAGCTCAATGGTAGAGCAGCAGCCTTCCAAGCTGAATACGAGGGTTCGATTCCCTTCACCCGCTCCAACACGGTTTCTGGTCGTTCTCTCTCACTGTGAGAACGCCCCGATCCTTCGTGCTCATGGCTTTTCACCCAATCGTTTCTGCTCATGAGCTTGTTTGAGGAAACACGCAAAATCCTAGCAGAAGAGCCGATTGCCGCCTGGGACGATCTCTGCCACTTGGCCGCACAGATCTGCGGCGCATCCATGGCTTTCATCGCTTTCCAGGATGAGATGAACGAGCATCTGAAGGCCTGGATTGGACCCCGTGTGGAGTGCACGGGCCGGCTCGGCGCCTTTGGGCTCAATCAGCAGCCTTTTCGAATCATCGAAGATCTCGCGGACGACGAAGCTTTGCGCCTTCACCCTTTTGTTCGTGAGGCGCCTTTCTGCCGTTTCTATGCGGGCGCCGCGCTGGTGACACGGGAAGGGGCTACAGCGGGCTTTCTGGGTGTGCTCGATCCCCGGCCGCGTGTGCTCTCGCCAGACCAGATCACAAGCTTGCACAGGCTCGCGGCGCAGGCGATGATCCTGCACGAATCCTATCGGCTGCGCGAAGCTGAGAGGATGGTCGGACGGCTGGTTCATGAAATGAATCACCGGATCAAGAATAGCCTTGCGGTCGTGCAAGCCATCATGAGCCTGACCGCGCGCACCTGTGTGAATCCGGCAGATTTCCAGAGCGTCTTCACCGCGCGGATCGGAGCCTTTGCCAAGGCTCAATCACTTCTGAATGATGAACATTGGCAAACGATTCGCCTTGATGCTGTCGTGGCCGGCATTCTCGCTCCTCACGTGGAGCGCTTGAACTGTCCTTTTGAGGCCTGTGGACCCTCTGTTGCCGTCGCATCGGATCTGGCGGTCATGCTCGGCATGGCCCTCCATGAACTTGCGGTCAATGCCCTGCACCATGGGGCTTTTTCGACGCCGGGCGGCCGCTTGGATCTTGGCTGGTCGCTCCAAAACACCGGTGAGAGGAGCCAGTTGAGGCTTCATTGGCGGGAGCATGGCGGGCCGCGGGTCTCACCGCCCCACCATAAGGGATTTGGCGTCAAACTGATCGAACGGGTTCTCGGCGGACAATTTCACGCCGAGATTGATCTTCGCTATGCGCCGGAAGGATTTGCCCTTGTTCTCCTAATTCCCCTGCAAAACGAAAGGGGTGGAGAACCATCTTAAGACACGGCTTTAAATATCCGTGACGTCCATGCCACCGGTCGCGAGAAATTTCTCCAGCCAGTGGATGTCATAAGATCCATTCTGGATGTCCGTATTGCGGATCAGGGTCCGAAACAGGGGCAAGGTCGTTTCGATGCCGTCGATGACGCATTCATCGAGCGCGCGCCGCAGCCGCATTAAGGCCTCATTGCGGTTCCTGGCGTGGACAATGAGCTTGCCAACCAGAGAATCGTAATTTGGCGGAATTTTATAGCCGGCATAGACCGCGCTATCGACGCGCACACCCAGGCCTCCCGGCGGATGATAATAGGCGATCTTGCCGGGCGAGGGATGAAAGGTTGAAGGATTTTCCGCATTGATCCGGCATTCGATCGCATGCCCGCTGAACAGGACTTCTTCCTGGGTCAGACTGAGGGTTGAGCCTGCCGCGATCTTGATCTGCTCGTTGACGAGATCGACGCCCGTGACCATTTCGGTGATGGGATGTTCGACCTGAATACGGGTATTCATTTCGATGAAATAAAATTCCCCGTTTTCGTACAGAAACTCGATGGTTCCGGCACCGGAATAGCCGAGATCGCGCATGGCCTGTGCGCAAATCTCGCCGATGCGGGGCCTTTGCTCCTGATTCAAGGCGGGAGAGGGTGTTTCCTCCCAGACCTTCTGGTGGCGCCGCTGCAAGGAACAATCGCGCTCGCCGAGATGAATCGCCTTGCCCTTGCCGTCGCCCAGGATCTGGACCTCAATATGGCGCGGTTTCTCGAGATATTTCTCGAGATAGACGGAATCGTCGCCGAAGGCGGATAGGGCCTCCATCTTCGCGGTCGAGAGAGCGAGTGGCAGGTCTTCAGCCGTGCGGGCGAGTTTCATGCCGCGTCCGCCACCGCCGGCCGCCGCCTTGATCAGCACCGGAAAGCCCAGCGTCTTGGCGACAGCCAGGGCCTCGGCTTCGTCTCGGATCGCGCCGTCGGAGCCGGGCACACAGGGAATGCCGAGCCGGAGCGCCGTGCGCTTGGCTTCGACCTTATCGCCCATCAAGCGAATATGCTCCGCCTTGGGGCCGATAAAAGCAATGTGATGTTCGGCCAGGATCTCGGCGAAACGCGCGTTTTCTGAAAGAAAACCGTAGCCCGGGTGCACGGCTTCCGCGCCGGTGACCTCACAGGCCGCGAGAATCGCGGGAATATTCAGATAGGAATCGCGTGCCGGGGGAGGCCCGATGCAGACGGATTCGTCGGCCAGCCTGACATGCATGGCGTTGGCGTCGGCCGTCGAATGGACCGCGACAGTCGCGATCCCGAGCTCCTTGGCCGCCCGCAGGATACGCAGCGCGATTTCGCCCCGGTTGGCGATGAGGATTTTGTCGAACATATGAATCCGTTGGAAGCAGCCACTGCCGCTTCATCCCAGGCAACTCGTCAATGCACTCGCCGAGCAATTCAACCCAAGGGACGCGTAAGCGACTCTTGGCTTCGTTCTTGAATTTTCAAAGGCATAGCCAAAATTCAAGAGTATCCCAACGGCCATTCTCAATGACCGTCGGTATCACTAAGGGTTTCAATAAAGGTTGCAAGCGGTTTGATTCAGGGAGCTCATTCGATGATGACAAGCGGTTGGCCATATTCGACCGGCTGACCGTCCTCGACCAGGATTTCTTTGACGGTGCCATTCCGTGGCGCGGTGATTTCATTAAAGGTCTTCATCGCTTCGACCAGCAGGAGCTTGTCACCCACTTTCACTTGTGCCCCAAGTTCGATGAAGGGCGGCGAGCTGGGTGAGGGACGCAGATAGGCTGTGCCGACCATGGGCGATTTGATTGCACCAGGATGTTCGGTTCCGCCATTGGCCGCGGGGGCCGCAGCGACGGGGAGCGAAAGAGCCGTCGCCACGGGGGCCGCGGCCGCCGCCACAAGTTGCCGGGCGACGCGAATCCGCAGGCCGTTCTGCTCGACCTCGATTTCGGAAAGGCCCAGACGCGTCACGATTTCCGCGACCGTTTCGACGAGCTCGATGTCGACCGCCTTGTTCGTCTCTGCCTTAGGTTCTGTCATACCACTTTGACTTTCTTAGAGAACAGCCTGATCTTTCGCCACTTTTTAAAATCCTGATCGAGCGGCCCCGGCACGCTGGCGAAAATCTCCATCTTTTTCAGCACTTTGTCTGGAACGAGGATCATGCTGATGATGGGCGCATACAGGGCAAGCTTGTCAAGGTTGAAAATCATGGTCGGATCGTGAGATTGGGTTCAGAGAGGGCGATAGGGCATCCGCGCTGAAACGAATCTCACTATCAGATCCATTATAAGCTCAATAGCTCGAGCCTGCTCGCGATGAAGCAGGGGAAAAAAGTGGATTGCCTTTTGCTTGCCGGGGCCCTACTTGTAGAGAGATATGGCGCGAGGCCTTCCGGCTCCGCGCCCTGATTTTTTTGGCTTGGCGCTCGCGCCGGCCTTTCCATTGAACATCGAGATTCATGGCAAATCCGTTCCAGTTCCTGCAGGATGTCCGCACTGAAGCCACCAAGGTCACTTGGCCTTCGCGGCGTGAAACCCTGATCACGACCCTCCTCGTGATTCTCATGGTTCTGGTGGCGAGCCTATTCTTCGTGTCGGTGGATCAAGCGTTGCGCCTGATCGTGACCTTCATTCTCAGTCTCGGCCATTAAGGTCTGATCGTTCGAGACTTAAAGCTGTTATTCATCAAGGGTTTTGAGATTTCCTATGAGCATGCGCTGGTATATCGTCCACGCTTATTCCAACTTCGAGAAGAAGGTCGCGGAATCGATTCGCGAACAAGCGGCGCAGCGCGGCCTGACCGAAAAATTCGAGGAAATCCTGGTACCGACCGAGCAGGTCGTCGAGATCAGGCGCGGACGCAAGATCAATTCCGAACGCAAATTTTTTCCCGGCTATGTCCTGGTGAAATGCGATCTGACCGACGAGCTCTACCATCTCATCAAGGAGACGCCGAAGGTCACCGGTTTTCTTGGCGCTGACAAAAAGCCCATGCCGATTTCCGATGCGGAGGCGGATCGCATCAAGGGGCAGGTGGCCGATGGGGTCGAGCGGCCCAAAACATCGGTCTCCTTCGAGGTCGGCGAGACCGTGCGCGTGGCGGATGGGCCGTTTGCTTCCTTCAATGGCATTGTGGAGGAAGTCGACGAGAGCCGGTCGCGCGTCAAGGTGGCCGTTTCGATCTTTGGCCGCGCGACTCCAGTCGAGCTGGAATATGGTCAGGTTGAAAAGGTTTAGCTCTTTTTCTTAAAAAGAGAGATTAAGTTTTGCGAGGTGAGTAAGCTCGCTTGAGTTTGCGCATGGTTTCATTCCATGGGCGAAGCCGCGAGGACAGATAAGCGTCCTCGCATTCGAGAGGTGGAAGACGAAACCCCGATCTGCCATGCGGGCTTTTGTCGAACCACCGGACACACGTGCCGCGTCCTTGGTGAAACCAATGGGCCGGCTTGTTGGGAGTAATGGAGAATGGCAAAGAAGATCGCGGGTTACGTGAAGCTTCAAGTGCCGGCAGGAGACGCCAAACCGGCGCCCCCGATTGGTCCGGCTCTGGGTCAACGTGGTCTGAATATCATGGAATTCTGCAAGGCCTTCAATGCGAAGACCGCGCAGATGGAAAAAGGCACCCCGATTCCGGTGGTGATCACGGCTTATGCCGACCGCTCCTTCACCTTTGAGATGAAGCTGCCGCCGGTATCCTATTTTCTGAAAAAGGCTTCTGGCATTCAGTCCGGCGCGAAAACCACCGGGCGCGGGTTCATCGGTAAGGTGACCAAGGCGCAAGTGCGTGAAATCGCCGAGAAGAAACTGCCGGATTTGAATTGTCAGAGCGTGGATGCGGCAGCCACGATGATCGAAGGATCGGCCCGTTCCATGGGCTTGCAGGTCGTGGAGTAAGCCCAGATGACCCATGTCGGAAAACGTGTCGTCAAGAATCGGGAAGGCATTGACCGCGTCAAGCTTTATCCCGTTGATGAAGCCGTCAAGCTCATCAAGGAACGCGCCAATGCGAAATTCGACGAGACCGTCGAAATCGCCATGAATCTTGGCGTCGATCCCAAACATGCGGATCAGATGGTGCGCGGCGTCGTCAATCTGCCGAATGGAACCGGTCGGACCCTGCGGGTCGCCGTTTTCGCGCGCGGCGCCAAGGCTGATGAGGCGCTGGCGGCCGGCGCCGATATTGTCGGTGCTGAGGATCTCGTCGCCACGGTGCAGGGTGGTACGATCGCCTTTGATCGCTGCATCGCGACGCCAGATATGATGCCGCTGGTCGGCCGTCTCGGTAAGGTGCTCGGTCCGCGCGGCCTGATGCCGAACCCGAAGGTTGGCACCGTCACCATGGATGTGGCTGGCGCCGTGAAGGCCTCCAAGGGTGGCGCGGTCGAGTTCCGCGTCGAAAAGGCGGGTATTATCCAGGGGAGTGTCGGCAAGGCTTCGTTCGAGACGGAAAAGCTCCTCGAGAATATTGCCGCTTTCGTCGATGCTGTCGCCAAGGCTAAGCCGCAGGGCGCCAAGGGCACTTATATTCAAAGGGTCGCCTTGTCCTCGACCATGGGGCCGGGCGTTAAGATCGATCCTGCGACGGTGACTGCTTAAGCGTCAAACCCCAAGAGAGGCTCCCAAGAGAGGCCTCTCTTTTTGACATTGAGCGTATCAGCGATCGCCATTCTTCACTTGACAAGTTGAAGAAATTTTTTCCTCCCCTCCAATCACCCCTTGGCAAGGGATAGGAGATGGGCTACATAGAGCCTCCGCCATGTTCATTAATGGCGGATGCACCCCATGGAAGGTATCTTTGAGTTCGATTTTTTTGAGGTCATTTGAACGACCCATGGGTGGATAGACAAAAGGGTAGGGGCTTCGGTCTCTGTCCCTTTTTGTCATGTCCTGTCCGAGACTGCCGGCGTTCTGGTTCTTTTAGCGGAACCTTGAGCTTAATTCCATTCCAATGATCCGGTTCCATCCGGTTCATAGGCGGGGCCAGCATAGACGGGGTAATCGTCAGATTTCGGATGGTTAAGGCTTTATTCCTTACCTCCTTCGATGTCGGTCTATCCCTCTGTCCGGTGCGACGTGTCGCTCCGGGGACAGGCACAGGCTGTTCTATGCGCGAAACTTGTTTCGCAATAGGGCGGCGCATGCAACCAGCGGGCGATTCTCTCGCCCGCGTCAGGAGAAAGCACTGTGGACAGAGCGGAAAAGAAAGAGAGCGTTGCGGCTCTGGCCGATGTCTTTCAAAAGACATCGGTCGTGGTCGTTGCTCATTATTCCGGCCTGACCGTCGCGCAAATGCAAAATCTGCGCAAGCAGATGCGGGCATCTGGCGCCACAGTTCAGGTCGCCAAGAACCGTCTCGTCAAGATTGCGCTCGATGGCACTCCGGTGTCTTCGATCTCTCCTTTGCTGAAAGGCCCGACACTGATCGCCTATTCGGACGATCCGGTCGCGGCTCCGAAGGTCGCCGTGGGCTTTGCCAAGGATCACGATAAATTCGTCATCCTCGGTGGCGCCATGGGAACGACGGCATTGAATGTCGATGGTGTTCGTTCGCTCGCGACCATGCCGTCGCTCGACGAGCTGCGTGGCAAACTGGTCGGCCTCATCCAGGCCCCCGCCACCAAGCTCGCCCAGCTTACGACGGCGCCCGCCGCCAAACTGGCCCGGGTCTTCGGCGCTTATGCCGCAAAGGACGATGCAGCGTGAGACTAGTCGTCTGATGATGGCAGTCTAATCTTGCACGAGTACGACATAAATTTTCTAGATAGATCGAAGGATAAGAATATGGCTGATTTAGCGAAGATCGTCGAAGACCTCTCGAGCCTGACCGTGCTCGAAGCGGCCGAGCTTGCCAAGCTTTTGGAAGAGAAGTGGGGCGTTTCGGCGGCTGCCGCCGTTGCGGTTGCTGCTGGTCCCGCCGCTGGCGGCGCTGCTGCTGCTCCGGTTGAAGAGCAGACGGAATTCACTGTCGTTCTCGCGGCCGTCGGTGACAAGAAGATCGAAGTCATTAAGGAAGTGCGCGGCGTGACCGGCCTGGGCCTCAAGGAAGCCAAGGATCTCGTCGAGGCTGCTCCCAAGCCCGTCAAGGAAGGCGTGTCGAAGGAAGAAGCCGAGAAGATCAAGGCTGCTCTCGAAAAGGCCGGCGCGAAGGTCGAACTCAAGTAAGAACGCGATCCGCTTGGGCGGTGTTCGCACAAGCGGTTTCGGGGTTTCGCGGACGGTCTCGTGGGTTTTCACGAGACCGTCTCGTCGTCTCCGAGAGAAATCTTTGGGCGAAATCCGCGTGTGAAATCGGTTTGCCAGGACATTTTCCGTGAACATCTGCCGGGTGTTTACGGAAAATAATCTGGCCGGATCGCGGACTGCGAGAGAGGCCGAAGACGATATGAGCTGAATGTTTAGGGAAGGGTTGAGCTTTGAGGCCTAATGGCCTGTAACTTCGACCCGTTCAATATATTTTTGGCAGCAGATATTTTTTGAAATCTGAAGGCAGATTTCGGTCCCCGCCGGCACTTGGGCCGGATGCGGACAGGGCGTTCCTTCGCGCGGAACGCCCTACAGAACGAGGTGGAGGAGCGACATGGCTCAATCTTTGGCGCAGACATTCACCGGCCGCAAGCGTGTCCGTAAATTCTTCGGCCATATCCGCGAAGTTGCGGAAATGCCCAATCTGATCGAGGTGCAGAAAGCCTCCTACGATCAATTCCTGCTCGTCGACGAGCCGAAGGGCGGCCGACCGGACGAAGGCTTGCAATCGGTTTTTAAATCGGTCTTTCCCATTTCCGATTTCTCCGGCACGGCTTTGCTCGAATTCGTCAAATATGAATTCGAACTGCCGAAATATGATGTCGATGAGTGCCGTCAGCGCGGCATGACCTTCGCCGCGCCGCTGAAGGTTACCTTGCGCCTGATCGTCTTTGATGTCGACCCCGATACGGGAGCGAAATCGGTCAAGGACATCAAGGAGCAGGATGTCTATATGGGCGATATGCCCCTAATGACGATGAATGGTACGTTCATTGTCAATGGGACGGAGCGCGTGATCGTCTCGCAGATGCATCGTTCGCCGGGCGTTTTCTTCGATCACGATAAAGGCAAAAGCCATTCTTCCGGCAAACTCCTGTTTGCCGCCCGCATCATCCCTTATCGCGGTTCCTGGCTCGATATCGAATTCGATGCCAAGGACATCGTCTATGCGCGTATCGATCGCCGCCGCAAAATTCCGGCGACATCGGTGCTTTATGCGCTGGGCATGGATGGTGAGGAAATTCTCTCCACTTTCTACAAGACCATCGTCTATACGCGCGATAAGGATGGCTGGCGCATTCCCTTCGACGCAGAGCGCATGAAGGGCATGAAGGCGGCGATCGATCTGATCGATGCGGAAAGCGGCGAGGTCGTGCTGGAGGCGGGCAAGAAGCTCACCGTGCGCACGGCGCGGCAATTGGCGGAGCGCGGCCTCAAATTCATCAAGGCACAGGACGAGGATCTGCACGGTCAATATATCGCCAGCGATCTCTATAATCCGCAGACGGGTGAGATCTTCGCCGAGGCCGGCGAGGAGATCAGTGCGAAAACACTGACGACCCTTGTCGATTCCGGTTTCGAAGAGATCCCGGTTCTCGATATCGACCATATCAATATCGGACCCTATATCCGCAACACCTTGGCGGTCGACAAGAACAATTCGCGCGAAGACGCTTTGTTCGACATCTATCGCGTGATGCGTCCTGGCGAGCCGCCGACGCTCGAGACTGCGGAAGCGATGTTTCATTCCCTGTTCTTCGATCCCGAGCGCTATGATCTCTCGGCGGTCGGGCGCGTGAAGATGAACATGCGCATGGATCTCGACGCGGCCGATACGGTGCGTATTCTCCGTAAAGCCGATATTGTTGCCGTCATGCGCGCGCTCGTGGATCTGCGCGATGGACGTGGCGAAATCGATGATATCGACCATCTCGGCAATCGCCGAGTCCGCTCGGTCGGCGAATTGATGGAGAACCAATATCGCCTCGGCCTGCTGCGCATGGAACGGGCCATCAAGGAACGGATGTCCTCGGTCGATATCGACACGGTCATGCCGCAGGATCTGATCAATGCGAAACCGGCGGCGGCCTCCGTCCGCGAATTCTTCGGTTCCTCGCAATTGTCGCAGTTCATGGACCAGACCAATCCTCTGTCCGAGATCACGCATAAACGGCGCCTCTCGGCCTTGGGACCGGGCGGTCTGACGCGTGAGCGCGCGGGCTTCGAAGTGCGCGACGTGCATCCGACCCATTATGGCCGTATCTGTCCGATCGAGACGCCGGAAGGCCCGAATATCGGTCTTATCAACTCGCTCGCGACCTTCGCGCGTGTCAATAAATACGGGTTTATCGAGGCGCCTTATCGCCGGGTCAGGGATAATCACGTCACCGATGACGTCGTCTATCTTTCGGCGATGGAAGAGAGCAAATATTACGTCGCCCAGGCCGATGCCAAGGTTGATGCGGATCGTGGCCTCGTCGAGGATCTGATCGTCTGCCGTCATGCCGGCGATGTGATCATGGTACCGCGCGAGCGTGTCGACTTCATGGATGTGTCGCCGAAACAGCTCGTCTCGGTCGCCGCGGCCTTGATCCCGTTCCTTGAGAACGATGACGCCAACCGCGCGCTGATGGGCTCGAACATGCAGCGCCAGGCTGTGCCTCTGGTGAAAGCCGATGCGCCGCTGGTTGGGACCGGTATGGAAGCGGTTGTGGCACGCGATTCCGGGGCGGCCATTGCCGCGCGGCGCACGGGCTATATCGACCAGATCGATGCGACCCGTATCGTCATTCGCGCCACGGAAGAGACCGATGCCGGCAAGCCGGGTGTCGATATCTACCGGCTGATGAAGTTCCAGCGTTCGAACCAATCGACCTGCGTCAACCAGAAGCCTTTGGTCCGCGTCGGCGATTTCGTGCGCAAGGGCGATATTATCGCCGATGGTCCCTCGACCGATCTGGGTGATCTGGCGCTCGGCCGCAATGTGCTCGTCGCCTTCATGCCCTGGAACGGATATAATTTCGAGGACTCGATCCTGCTCAACGAGCGGATCGTCAAGGATGACGTGTTCACTTCGATCCATATTGATGAATTCGAAGTGATGGCACGCGATACGAAGCTCGGCCCGGAGGAAATCACTCGCGATATTCCGAATGTTTCGGAAGAGGCTTTGAAGAATCTCGACGAGGCCGGCATCGTCTATATCGGTGCCGAGGTTCAGGCGGGCGATATTCTCGTCGGCAAGATCACGCCGAAGGGCGAAAGCCCGATGACGCCGGAAGAAAAGCTGCTGCGCGCCATTTTCGGTGAGAAGGCCTCTGACGTTCGCGACACGTCCCTGCGTGTGCCTCCGGGCGTGCAAGGGACGATCGTCGAAGTTCGTGTCTTCAACAGGCACGGCGTCGACAAGGACGAACGAGCTCAAGCGATCGAGCGCGAGGAAATTGAGCGTCTCGCGAAGGACCGTGACGACGAACTCGCGATCCTCGACCGCAACGTCTATACGCGCCTCATTGATCTTCTGGATGGCAAGAAGGCGATTGCCGGCCCCAAGGGCTTCAAGAAGGAGACGGTGCTGTCGCGCTCGGTGATCGAGGAATATCCTCGTTCTCAATGGTGGACGTTCGCCATCGAAAGCGATCAGCTCATGGCCGAGATCGAAGCCATGCGCAAGCAATATGACGAGGCCAAAAAAGGACTGGAAAACCGCTTTCTCGACAAGGTCGAAAAGCTCCAGCGCGGTGACGAACTGCCGCCTGGCGTTATGAAAATGGTCAAGGTCTTTGTCGCCATCAAGCGCAAGATCCAGCCCGGCGACAAAATGGCGGGCCGTCATGGCAACAAGGGTGTCGTCTCCAAGATCGTGCCGCAGGAGGACATGCCCTTCCTGGCCGACGGTCAGCCGGTCGATATCGTGCTCAATCCGCTCGGCGTGCCTTCGCGCATGAATGTCGGGCAGATTCTCGAGACGCATCTCGGCTGGGCTTGCGCAGGGCTTGGCAAGCAGGTGAGCGAGGCGGTCAATGCCTATCTCAGGCAGCAGGATACGCAGCCGATCCGCGACAAGCTGATCGAGATCTATGGTGAAGGTCAACGGGAGCAGATCAGCGCTCTCGATGAAGAGACATTGGTCGAGGTCGGTGAAAATCTGCGCCGCGGTGTTCCTATTGCCACGCCTGTGTTCGATGGCGCGCGTGAGAAGGATATCGTTGCCATGCTCGAGGAGGCGGGGCTCGATCATTCCGGTCAGGTCACGCTTTACGATGGCCGATCTGGCGAGGCCTTCGACCGTAAGGTGACGGTCGGCTACATTTATATGTTGAAGCTGCATCATCTCGTCGATGACAAGATCCATGCGCGTTCGATCGGTCCGTACAGCCTCGTGACGCAACAGCCATTGGGCGGCAAAGCGCAGTTCGGTGGCCAGCGCTTCGGCGAAATGGAAGTCTGGGCGCTCGAAGCTTATGGTGCGGCCTATACGCTGCAGGAAATGCTGACCGTGAAGTCGGACGACGTCGCGGGTCGTACCAAGGTCTATGAATCGATCGTGCGCGGTGATGATGCTTTCGAATCCGGTATTCCGGAAAGCTTCAACGTGCTGGTCAAGGAAATGCGTTCGCTCGGCCTCAATGTCGAATTGAATATGGCTCCAAAATTGACCGATCAGCAGCAACAACAGCCGTCGCCGGAACAACCGCCGGCTGAAGCCGCCGAATAATTGCAGGAGGATGGGAGGGCTAGGCGGTCCTCCATCCTCCAACCCTTCGCTGAACCCTCTTTGCGAAGGAACAGATTTCCGGCCAGTGGCCACGGCTCTTGCGCTGATGGCCCGAGCATAGGAGAGAACCATGAATCAAGAGGTGATGAATCTCTTCAATCCGGTTGTGCAGCCGCAGGCGTTCGACCAGATTCAGATTTCGATCGCCAGCCCGGAAAAGATCTTGTCGTGGTCCTACGGCGAGATCAAAAAACCGGAAACCATTAATTACCGCACTTTCAAGCCGGAACGTGATGGCTTGTTCTGCGCGCGCATCTTCGGTCCGATCAAGGATTACGAATGTCTGTGCGGCAAATACAAAAGAATGAAATATAAGGGCGTCATCTGCGAGAAGTGCGGCGTCGAGGTCACGCTGTCGCGCGTCCGGCGCGAACGCATGGGCCATATTTCGCTCGCGGCTCCGGTTGCGCATATTTGGTTCTTGAAATCCTTGCCGTCGCGCATCGGGCTTCTGCTCGACATGACGCTCAAGGATCTCGAGCGCATTCTCTATTTCGAGTCTTATATCGTTCTCGATCCGGGCCTCACGCCTTTGAAGGATCGTCAGCTTCTGAACGAGGAAGACTATCTCAAGGCCCAGGATGAATACGGCCAGGACAGTTTCACGGCGCTGATCGGTGCGGAAGCGATCCGCGAGATTTTGCGCAATATGGATCTGCCGAAGATCGCCGAGGATCTCAAGGTCGAGATCGCGGAATCGACGACCGAACTGAAGCCCAAGAAACTCGCCAAGCGCCTCAAGATCATCGAGGCCTTCATGCATTCGGGCAATAAGCCGGAATGGATGATCCTGACCGAGGTGCCCGTCATTCCGCCGGACCTGCGTCCGCTGGTTCCACTCGATGGTGGCCGTTTCGCGACGTCCGACCTCAACGATCTCTATCGTCGTGTCATCAACCGCAACAATCGTCTGAAGCGGCTGATCGAATTGCGCGCTCCCGATATTATCGTGCGCAATGAAAAGCGCATGCTGCAGGAAGCGGTCGATGCTTTGTTCGACAATGGTCGTCGTGGTCGCGTGATCACCGGCGCCAACAAGCGTCCGTTGAAGTCGCTCGCCGATATGCTCAAGGGCAAGCAGGGCCGGTTCCGCCAGAACCTGCTCGGCAAGCGCGTCGATTATTCCGGCCGTTCGGTCATTGTCGTCGGTCCAGAATTGAAGTTGCATCAATGCGGCCTGCCGAAGAAGATGGCCTTAGAGCTGTTCAAGCCCTTCATCTATTCGCGGCTCGACGCCAAGGGCTTTTCGGCAACCGTCAAGCAGGCGAAGAAACTCGTCGAAAAGGAAAAGCCCGAGGTCTGGGATATTCTCGACGAAGTCATTCGCGAGCATCCGGTGATGCTGAACCGCGCTCCGACTTTGCATCGTCTCGGCATTCAGGCCTTCGAGCCTAAGCTGATCGAAGGCAAGGCTATTCAGCTCCATCCGCTCGTCTGCGCCGCGTTCAACGCGGATTTCGACGGGGACCAGATGGCGGTGCATGTGCCTTTGTCGCTCGAGGCGCAGCTCGAAGCCCGCGTCTTGATGATGTCGACCAATAATATTCTGCATCCGGCCAATGGTCAGCCGATCATCGTGCCGTCGCAGGATATCGTGCTCGGCCTCTATTATGTGACGCTGATGCGGGATGGAGAGCCGGGGCAGGGCATGATGTTCGCCAATATGGGCGAGATCGAGCATGCCTTGAATGCCAAGGCGATCACCCTGCATACGAAGATCAAGGGACGCGCCTGGACCTTTGACGAGAACGGCGAGAAGGTCTCAAAGATCTTCGACACGACTCCTGGCCGTCTCATCCTTGGTCAATTGCTGCCTCATCATGTGAAAATTCCTTTTGACGTCGTGAATAAGCTCATGACGAAAAAAGAAATCTCGAACATGATCGATATCGTCTACCGCAATTGCGGGCAGAAGGAGACGGTCATTTTCTGTGACCGGATCATGGCGCTTGGGTTCCGTGAGGCGTTCAAAGCTGGCATTTCCTTCGGCAAGGACGACATGGTCGTGCCGGAAACCAAGCCGCGCATCATCGAAGAGACGAGCGCGCTGGCCAAGGAATATGAGCAGCAATATAACGACGGCCTCATCACTCAGGTCGAGAAATACAACAAGGTCGTCGATGCTTGGGGCAAATGTTCCGTCAAGCTCGCCGATGAAATGATGGCGCGCATTTCGGCCGTTCAGAAGGATGATGACGGTCGCGATAAGCCGATCAATTCGATTTATATGATGAGCCATTCGGGTGCGCGTGGTTCGCCCACCCAGATGAAGCAGCTCGCGGCGATGCGCGGCCTGATGGCCAAGCCGTCCGGCGAGATCATTGAGACGCCGATCATCTCGAACTTCAAGGAAGGTCTGACCGTCCTTGAATATTTCAACTCGACCCACGGCGCGCGTAAAGGTCTGGCCGATACAGCCTTGAAGACGGCGAACTCGGGCTATCTGACACGCCGTCTCGTCGATGTGGCGCAGGATGCGATCATTACCATTCCCGATTGTCATTCGGAGAATGGGATTCGTATGCGCGCGATCATCGATGCTGGCCAGATCGTGGCTTCTCTGGAAACGCGTATTCTTGGACGCACGGCGGCCGAGGATTTGCGCGAGGCCGACGGCACGATCATCGTCCCTGCCGGCGAGATGATCGAAGAAATCCATGTCGGCCGTATCAATGCGGCCGGCATCCAGGAGGTCAAGATCCGCTCGGTTCTGACCTGCGAGGCCAAGAATGGCGTTTGCGCCAAATGTTACGGGCGCGACCTTGCCCGTGGCACGCCCGTGAATATGGGTGAGGCGGTCGGTGTCATCGCGGCGCAGTCCATCGGTGAGCCTGGTACGCAATTGACCATGCGTACCTTCCATATCGGCGGCGCGGCGCAGATCGCGGATCAGTCCTTCATCGAATCCAATTTCGAAGGGACGGTGAAGATCCGCAACCGGCACGTTGCGCGCAATACTGATGGCGATCTCATGGTCATGGCCCGCAACGTGGCGGTGGTGATTGATGGACCCGACGGGACAGAACTCGCCGTGCACCGTGTTCAATATGGCGCGCGGCTCAAGGTGGATGAAGGCGACAAGATCAAGCGTGGACAGAGGATCGCCGAGTGGGATCCCTATACGCGTCCGATCCTGACCGAAATCGATGGCACGATCGGTTTCGAGGATCTGGTCGAAGGTGCCTCGATGACGGAAACTATCGACGAAGCGACCGGCATTGCCAAGCGCATGGTCATCGATTGGCGGCTCAATCAGCGTTCCGCCAGCTTGAAACCGGCCATGGTGATCAAGACTGCCGATGGCAAGGTTGGTAAATTGCAGCGCGGCGGTGAGGCCCGTTACATGCTGCCGGTCGATTCGATCATCGGTGTCGATCCGGGCGGCTCCGTCAAGGCCGGTGACGTCATCGCGCGTATCTCGATGGAATCGGCCAAAACCCGCGATATTACCGGTGGTTTGCCGCGTGTCGCGGAATTGTTCGAAGCTCGTCGTCCGAAGGACCATGCGATTATCGCAGAAGCCTCTGGTACGGTGCAGTTTGGCCGCGACTACAAGAACAAGACCAGGATTTCGATCGTCCCGCATGAAGATGGCGCGGAGCCGATCGAATATCTAATCCCCAAAGGCAAACATATCTATCTGCAGGATGGGGATGTGGTCGAAAAGGGTGATTATATCGTCGACGGCAATCCCGCCCCGCACGATATTCTCGCCATCAAGGGTGTCGAGGAACTCGCGGCCTATCTCGTCAATGAGATCCAAGAAGTCTACCGACTTCAGGGTGTGAGCATCAACGACAAGCATATCGAAGTGATTGTCCGGCAGATGTTGCAGAAGGTCGATATTGTCGATTCCGGCGATACGGACTTCCTGCCGGGTGAGCAGGTCGACCAGCTTGAATTCGAAGAGGCCAATATCCAGGCTGTGGAAAATGGCGGCAAGCCGGCAACAGGGACACCGGTTCTGCTTGGCATTACCAAGGCCTCCTTGCAGACCCGCTCCTTCATCTCCGCCGCGTCGTTCCAGGAAACGACACGCGTGCTGACGGAAGCGGCTGTCAATGGCAAGGCGGATACACTCGAAGGCTTGAAGGAAAACGTGATCGTCGGGCGTTTGATCCCGGCGGGCACGGGGGCTGCCATGGCCAAGCTGCGGCGGGTTGCCGTCCAGCGCGATGAATTGATTCTCGCGCAAAAGGCGGAAACCTCCGAAGCACCTCTGGTACCGATTCCGCATTTGCCTGCTGCCGAATAATCGGCAAGGCAGGGGCGATTCCTACTCGTCCGCATTCATCAGGCTGATTGATAGAGCCTCCCGCTTTTCGGAGCGGGAGGCTAATTTTTTAGTAACCTCTTAAGATCTATGAAGAATAAGCAATGTTACGGACCTCGCGCGAGCTGTGAGAAAGTGGGTTGACGAGATGCGCGCTGGGCAATAAGTTCAGCCCACTTTCAACAGGCTGTAGATTCTCTTTTTGGGACGACGCGTCCTGAACCCATAGAATCTAAACGCTGTTGGCTTCAGCGACTGACAAGTCACCGAAATCATTCCTTGAGGATGATTGACAGAAGGCATGAACCTGGTTTGCGCTGGGTTCCTCTCCTTGTCCTTGACGCCGAAAGCCCTATGGCCTTTGGCGTTGAGTTGTTTGCGCATGGAGTTCTTGTTTTACCCTTGTGGACCGGCAGGTGCCTCATAGAAGGTGCCTTTTGGTTCTCAAGCCTGATGGTTTGGGTGCATCTTCCTAGAGGCTTCACGCGTTATGAAGCTCACGGGAAGATGAACCTCTCGCTGGCGCACGAAAATCGCCCACGGAAGAAAGCATGCCGACGATCAGTCAGTTGATTCGCAAGCCGCGGCACGAAAAGGCCTATCGCGAAAAGGCGCGCCATCTTGAGGCGTGTCCGCAAAAGCGTGGTGTCTGCACGCGTGTCTATACGACGACACCGAAAAAGCCGAACTCGGCCTTGCGTAAGGTCGCCAAGGTGCGTCTGACCAATGGGTTTGAGGTCATCGGTTATATTCCGGGTGAGGGGCATAACCTTCAGGAACACTCGGTGGTCATGATCCGTGGCGGCCGCGTCAAGGATCTTCCTGGCGTGCGTTATCACATCCTACGCGGTGTGCTCGATACGCAGGGCGTCAAGAACCGCAAGCAGCGCCGTTCGAAATATGGCGCCAAGCGGCCGAAATAAGATTGTCGCGGGTGGATCGCCGCTCGGCAAAGCAATCGAACGTAATGGAATGGAGCTTTTCTTCGCGAGGCGAGGGCTCCGGTGAAGATTTGGACGGAGCAAAAAGATGTCGCGGCGCCATAGTGCTGAAAAGCGGGAAGTCATCCCTGACGCGAAATACGGTGATATCATTCTGACCAAATTCATGAACTCCATCATGTATGACGGCAAGAAGTCAATCGCCGAAGCCATCGTTTATGGTGCTTTCGATATTATCGAGCAGAAGTCGCATAACGAGCCCTTGTCGGTTTTCAAGCAGGCTCTGGACAATGTCGCTCCCTCCATCGAAGTGCGCTCGCGGCGTGTCGGTGGCGCGACCTATCAGGTGCCGGTCGAGGTTCGTAGCGAACGCCGTCAGGCTTTGGCGATCCGTTGGATCATCACCGCGGCGCGCGGTCGTAATGACAAAACTATGATTGATCGTCTGTCTGCGGAGCTGCTCGATGCCGCCAATAATCGCGGCAATGCCGTGAAGAAGCGGGAAGATACGCATCGCATGGCGGAAGCCAATCGCGCTTTTTCGCATTATCGCTGGTAGGACACGAGGAAGCGCTTTTGCGCTGGAGAAGGAATTTTCATCATGCCTCGCAGCCATCCGATCGAAGACTACCGAAATTTCGGTATCATGGCCCATATCGACGCGGGCAAGACGACGACGACCGAGCGTATTCTTTATTATTCAGGCAAGTCGCATAAGATCGGCGAAGTCCATGATGGCGCCGCCACGATGGACTGGATGGAGCAGGAGCAGGAGCGTGGTATCACGATCACCTCTGCCGCCACGACGACCTTTTGGAATGGTCGGCGCCTGAACATTATCGACACGCCTGGTCACGTCGATTTCACCATTGAAGTCGAGCGTTCTCTGCGTGTGCTCGATGGTGCTGTCTGTGTGCTTGACGGTAACCAGGGCGTCGAGCCCCAGACCGAAACCGTGTGGCGCCAAGCTGATAAATATAATGTTCCGCGCATCGTGTTCGTCAACAAGATGGACAAGATCGGCGCCGACTTCTACCGCTGCGTCGAAGACATTAAGACCAAGGTCGGTGGGCGTCCGGTCTGCATTCAATTGCCGATCGGCTCCGAGGCGGATTTCAAAGGTATCATCGATCTCGTGCGCATGAAGGCTGTCGTCTGGGAAGATGAGGCTCTCGGCGCGAAATATCATGATGAAGAAATCCCTGACGATTTGAAGGAAAAGGCGATTCATTATCGCAATCTCCTCGTCGAGGCTGCTGTTGAGCTCGATGATGATGCGATGACCGCCTATCTCGAAGGCGTGGAGCCCGATGAGGCGCTTCTTAAGCTTTTGATCCGCAAGGCTGTTCGTCAGATCACCTTCATTCCTGTTTTGTGCGGCTCGGCCTTCAAGAACAAGGGTGTCCAGCCTTTGCTCGATGCCGTTGTTGATTATCTGCCGACCCCAATCGATCGCGAGGCGATCAAGGGTGTCGATGTCAACACCGGCGAGGAGACCGTGCGTCTGCCGAGCGATAGCGAGCCTTTTTCCATGCTCGCCTTCAAGATTATGGACGATCCCTTTGTGGGCTCGATCACCTTCGCGCGTGTCTATTCCGGTAAGATTGAATCCGGCACCAGCGTGGTGAATTCCACCAAGGACAAGAAGGAACGTATCGGCCGCATGCTTTTGATGCATGCGAATAATCGCGAAGACATCAAGGAAGCCTATGCTGGTGACATTGTCGCGCTGGCGGGCCTGAAGGAAACCCGGACGGGTGATACTTTGTGTGATGTCAATAAGCCGGTCATTCTCGAGCGGATGGAATTCCCCGAGCCGGTTATCGAGATCGCGATCGAGCCGAAATCTAAGGCGGACCAGGAGAAACTCGGCATTGCTTTGTCGAAACTCGCAGCCGAGGACCCGTCTTTCCGCGTTTCGACCGATCAGGAATCCGGCCAGACCATCCTTAAGGGTATGGGCGAACTCCATCTCGACATTAAAGTCGATATTTTGAAGCGGACTTATAAGGTTGATGCCAATATTGGCGCACCGCAAGTCGCTTATCGCGAAAAGCTTATGCGGCGTGTCGAAATTGACGAGACGCATAAGAAGCAGACCGGTGGTACGGGCCAGTTCGCCCGGGTTAAGATGATCTTCGAGCCGAACGAAGCGGCGGCGGGTAATGCCTTTGAATCGAACATCGTCGGTGGTGCGGTTCCGAAGGAATATATTCCCGGTGTCGAAAAGGGCCTCTACAGCGTGCTGAACAGCGGTGTGCTGGCGGGCTTCCCCGTTGTCGATGTCAAGGCGACATTGATCGATGGGGCCTTCCATGAAGTCGACTCGTCGGTTCTCGCCTTTGAAATCTGCTCGCGTGCAGCGACGAGGCGTGCGCTGAAAGAGGGCGGTTCGGTTCTGCTTGAGCCGATCATGAAGGTCGAAGTGACGACGCCCGAGGAATATACGGGCTCTGTTATGGGCGATCTTCTGGGACGTCGCGGACAGGTCCAGGGTCAGGACATGCGTGGCAATGCCGTGGTTATTAACGCCATGGTGCCGCTTGCCAATATGTTCGGCTATGTCAATCAGTTGCGGTCCTTCAGCCAGGGCCGTGCCAATTATTCCATGCAATTTGACCATTATGAGCAGGTCCCCGCGAATGAAGCGGCGAAAGTTCAAGCGAAATACGCTTGATTGGTCGCACGGGGCTAGCAAAGAGATCCTAGAGGAGCCGGACGATGGGCAAGGAAAAATTTGAGCGGACGAAGCCGCATTGCAACATTGGAACGATTGGCCATGTTGACCATGGCAAGACGTCACTGACGGCGGCGATCACCAAGGTTCTGGCGGAAGCGGGCGGCGCGACCTTTACGGCCTATGATCAGATCGACAAGGCGCCGGAAGAGAAGGCGCGCGGCATCACGATCTCGACGGCGCATGTGGAATATGAGACGCCGAAGCGGCATTACGCGCATGTGGACTGCCCCGGCCACGCCGACTATGTGAAAAACATGATCACCGGCGCGGCGCAGATGGACGGGGCGATCCTGGTGGTTTCGGCGGCCGATGGCCCGATGCCGCAGACGCGCGAGCATATTCTTCTGGCGCGCCAGGTCGGTGTTCCGGCGCTGGTCGTGTTCCTGAACAAGGTCGACATGGTCGATGACGCGGAACTGCTCGAACTCGTCGAGCTGGAAGTGCGCGAGCTTCTGTCGAAATATGACTTCCCCGGCGATGACATTCCGATCACCAAGGGTTCGGCCCTGTGCGCCTTGGAAAACCGCAATCCGGAAATCGGTCATGATGCGGTTCTCGCTCTGATGCAGACGGTGGATGATTATATTCCGCAGCCGGAACGTCCGATCGATCTGCCGTTCCTGATGCCGGTGGAAGACGTGTTCTCGATCTCAGGCCGCGGTACGGTTGTGACAGGCCGCGTCGAGCGTGGCGTCATCAAGGTCGGTGAGGAAATCGAGATCGTCGGTCTGCGGCCGACGGTGAAGACGACGGTGACCGGCGTCGAAATGTTCCGCAAGCTTCTGGACCAGGGTCAGGCGGGCGACAATATCGGCGCTCTGCTGCGTGGCACCAAGCGCGAGGATGTGGAGCGTGGCCAGATCCTGTGCAAGCCGGGTTCCGTGAAGCCGCACACCAAGTTCAAGGCGGAAGCCTATATTCTGACCAAGGATGAGGGTGGCCGGCATACGCCGTTCTTCACCAACTATCGTCCGCAGTTCTATTTCCGGACGACCGATGTGACGGGCGTCGTGACGCTGCCGGAAGGCACGGAAATGGTGATGCCTGGCGATAATGTGACGATGGATGTGGAGCTGATCGTTCCGATCGCGATGGAAGAGAAGCTGCGCTTCGCCATCCGCGAAGGTGGCCGCACGGTCGGCGCCGGCGTCGTCGCCTCCATTACCGAGTAAAAGCTTGAAGCGGCCGGGCTCGGTCCGGCCGCTTGGTCTCTCCACTTCCGGCATTTGTTGGAAGTGGATAGGTCTCCGATCTGCTGCCTAGAGCAGTGGATTGGAGGGAGAAAAGGTTTGAAGCCGGCTGGACCAAGGTCAAGAGCGGTCGACAAGGAACATAACTACAATGAACGGCCAGAATATCCGCATCCGTCTCAAGGCGTTCGATCATCGAATCCTTGATACCTCGACAAAGGAGATCGTTTCCACCGCGAAACGGACGGGAGCGCAGGTGCGTGGTCCGATCCCCTTGCCGACGAAGATCGAAAAATTCACCGTGAACCGTTCGCCCCATGTCGATAAGAAATCGCGCGAGCAGTTCGAAATTCGGACCCATAAGCGGGTGCTCGATATTGTGGATCCGACGCCGCAGACCGTGGATGCCTTGATGAAGCTCGATCTCGCCGCTGGCGTCGATGTGGAAATCAAGCTCTAACCTTTGCTGAATTCGAGATGAACTGGGCAGCTTGCGTCATTGTATGCTCGCCTTGAAGGATGAAACTATGCGGTCAGGTGTCATCGCACAAAAGCTCGGCATGACCCGCGTCTTCACGGACGCCGGCGAGCACATACCCGTCACCGTGCTCAAGCTCGACGGTTGTCAGGTCGTTGGTCATCGTACCAAGGAACAAAATGGCTATGTCGCGGTGCAATTGGGCATCGGGCGCGCCAAGGTGAAGAATGTGTCGAAGGCCGAGCGTGGCCGTTTCGCGGTGGCCAAGGTTGAGCCGAAGCTGAAGCTCGCGGAGTTTCGTGTCGATGATGCGACATTGCTGCCCATCGGCGCCGAAATCACCGCCGATCATTTCGTGGTCGGGCAATTCGTCGATGTCACCGGCACGAGCACGGGTAAGGGCTTTGCCGGTGCCATGAAGCGCTGGAACTTCGGTGGTTTGCGCGCGACCCACGGCGTGTCGATATCGCATCGCTCGCATGGTTCGACCGGTGGTCGTCAGGATCCCGGTAAAACCTTCAAGAACAAGAAAATGGCTGGTCATCTCGGCACAGAGCGGGTCACGACGTTGAACCTGCGCGTCGTGCAAACGGATGTCGAGCGCGGATTGATTCTGGTCGAAGGCGCCGTTCCTGGAACGGCGGGTGGCTGGATCTATGTGCGTGATGCCGTCAAGAAACATTTGCCGAAGGAAGCTCCTTTGCCGGGCAAATTCCGCTTGGCTAACGAGGGCGCCGAACCTGCGCCGGCAACCGAATCCGCAGAGGGCTAAGCCGTGAAGATCGATATTACTTCTGTCAACGGCGAGACCGCGGGGTCGATCGATCTCGACGACGCCATTTTCGGTCTGGAGCCCCGCGTCGATCTGATCGCGCGCATGATCCGCTATCAATTGGCGAAGCGGCGTGCCGGTACTCACCAATCGCTTGGCCGCGCGGATATCCATCGCACCGGCAAGAAAATGTACAAGCAGAAGGGCACGGGTTCCGCCCGCCATGGTTCGGCGCGTGCGCCGCAGTTTCGTGGTGGCGGCAAGGCCTTTGGGCCTGTGGCTCGTTCCCACGAGCATGATCTGCCGAAGAAGATTCGCGCCTTGGCGCTGAAGCATGCTCTTTCGGCCAAGGCCAAGGATGGTGGCATCATCATCTGGAATGACGCCAAGATCCCAGAGGCCAAAACCAAGGGTCTGAAGGCGAATTTCGAGAAGATCGGGCTGACCAATGCTCTGATCATCGACGGCGCCGAGCTTGAGACGAATTTCTCTCTTGCTGCTCGCAATATTCCTCAAATCGATGTGCTGCCGGTGCAAGGCATCAACGTCTACGACATCGTGCGTCGGGACAAGCTGGTTTTGACCACGGCCGCCATTAATGCCCTGGAGGCTCGGTTCAAATGAGTGCCTCGAAAATCGCTCAAGACGCCCGCCATTATGATGTGATTGTCTCTCCGGTCATTACCGAAAAAGCGACGATCGCTTCGGAAGAAAACAAAGTGGTTTTCAAAGTGTTGAAGACCGCGACCAAGCCGGAAATCAAGGCTGCGGTGGAACGGTTGTTCGACGTTAAAGTCGAGGCCGTCAATACGCTTCTCCGCAAAGGGAAGAAGAAGGTTTTTAAAGGAACCCGTGGGGTTCAGTCCGATGTCAAGCGCGCGGTCGTGACTCTCGCCGAGGGCCACAAGATCGATGTGACGACCGGGCTTTGACGCGGAGCTGGGATTAGGCCAATGGCACTGAAGACATTCAAGCCGATCACACCGAGCCTGCGACAGCTGGTCATCGTCGATCGCAGCAATCTGTATAAGGGCAAGCCGGTCAAGCAATTGACAGAGGGTAAGTCTTCCTCGGGCGGTCGCAACAACAACGGCCGGGTCACCGTTCGTTTTCGTGGTGGCGGTCACAAGCAGACCTATCGGATCATCGATTTCAAACGGCGTAAGCTGGATATGCCGGCGAAGGTCGAGCGGATCGAATATGATCCCAACCGGACCTCGTTCATTGCTCTGATCCGTTATGCGGATGATGAATTGTCCTACATCATTGCTCCGCAGAAACTTGCGGTTGGTGATGAAGTGATTTCCGGCCAGCAGGTCGACGTCAAGCCTGGTAATGCCATGGCTTTGGCGAACATGCCGGTCGGGACGATCGTGCATAATATCGAGATGAAGATCGGTAAAGGCGCGGCTATGGTCCGCTCGGCCGGCACCTATGCGCAGGTCGTCGGTCGCGATCAGGGCTATGTCATCGTTCGTTTGAATTCCGGTGAGCAGCGTCTGATCCACGGGCAATGTTTTGCGACGGTTGGCGCCGTGTCCAACCCGGATCATATGAATGCCTCGATCGGCAAGGCTGGTCGTAGCCGCTGGCTCGGACGGCGCCCGCATAATCGCGGTGTCACGATGAACCCGGTTGACCATCCGCACGGCGGTGGTGAAGGCCGGACCTCTGGCGGCCGGCATCCGGTTACGCCTTGGGGCAAGCCGACCAAGGGCAAGAAGACCCGCACGAATAAATCAACGGACAAATTTATTGTGACCTCGCGTCATAAGAGCAAGAAGAAGGGTTGATCCATGGCGCGCTCGATCTGGAAAGGTCCGTTCGTCGACGGTTATCTGCTTAAGAAGGCTGAAGCCGCGCGTGCCTCCACCCGTTCGGAGGTTATCAAGATCTGGAGTCGTCGTTCGACGATTCTGCCGCAATTCGTCGGCCTCACTTTCGGTGTCTATAACGGACATAAACATGTGCCTGTTTCGGTCACCGAGGACATGATTGGCCATAAATTCGGTGAATTTTCTCCGACGCGCACGTTCCATGGACATGCGGCGGATAAAAAAGCCAGAAGGGGCTAAGAGAGGCCGATGTCGAAAGAGAAAACCCCACGCTCGCTCGGTGACAATGAGGCCAAGGCTGTGGCCCGCATGCTGCGGGTCAGCCCTCAAAAACTCAATCTCGTTGCCCAGCTTATTCGCGGTAAGAAGGTCGACAAAGCGCTGGCCGATCTTGAGTTTTCGCGCAAGCGGATCGCTTATGATGTCAAGAAGACATTGGAAAGTGCGATCGCGAATGCCGAAAACAATCATAGTCTCGATGTTGACGATCTGATCGTCGCGGAGGCTTTTGTCGGCAAGGCCATGGTCATGAAGCGGTTCAGCCCCCGCGCGCGCGGTCGGTCCGGGCGTATCGAGAAGCCTTTCGCGCATTTGACGATTGTCGTGCGTGAAGTGACTGCCGTAGCGGCCGGAGCCTGAGGAGAATACGATGGGACAGAAAGTCAATCCGATCGGCCTGAGGCTCGGGATCAATCGAACCTGGGATTCGCGCTGGTTTGCGAATAAGGGCGAATATAGCAAGCTTCTGCACGAGGATATGCGTATCCGCGAGGTTCTGATGAAGAACCTGAAGCAGGCGGCTGTTTCCAAGATCATCATCGAGCGCCCGCATAAGAAATGCCGCGTGACCATTCATTCGGCGCGTCCGGGTGTCGTCATCGGCAAGAAGGGTGCGGATATCGACAAGATCCGTAAGCTGGTTTCCAAGCTGACGGATTCGGAAGTCGTCATCAACATCGTGGAAGTGCGCAAGCCTGAAATCGACGCCACTCTGGTTGCGGATTCGATTGCGCAGCAGCTCGAAAGGCGCGTCGCTTTCCGGCGTGCGATGAAACGCGCGGTGCAGTCAGCAATCCGCCTCGGCGCTGAGGGTATCCGCATCAATTGTTCCGGCCGTCTTGGCGGTGCGGAAATTGCCCGGCTCGAATGGTATCGTGAGGGACGTGTGCCGCTGCATACATTGCGTGCGGATGTCGATTACGGTGTCGCAACAGCCCATACGGCCTACGGTACTTGCGGTATCAAGGTTTGGATCTTCAAAGGAGAAATCCTGGAACATGATCCAATGGCGCAGGATCGCAAAATGGCCGAACTCGACCATGCGGGCGGTGGTGGCGGCGGTGAACGCCGGCGTCGCGAACGGGATGCGGCCTGAGGCCTCTTGATCTGAATTTATTCGAAAGTTTCCATCATGCTGCAACCAAAACGCACCAAATTCCGAAAGGCTTTCAAAGGCCGCATTCATGGCGCCGCCAAGGGTGGGTTCGAGCTGAATTTCGGTGAGTTCGGCTTGAAGGCGATGGAGCCCGAACGTATTACGGCCCGTCAGATCGAGGCTGCTCGCCGCGCCATGACTCGCCATATGAAACGCGCTGGACGTGTCTGGATCAGAATCTTCCCGGATGTGCCGGTGTCGAAAAAGCCGACCGAGGTTCGCATGGGTAAAGGTAAGGGCGCGCCGGAATTCTGGGCGGCCCGCGTGGCACCCGGGCGTATCATGTTCGAGCTCGATGGCGTACCGGCTGATCTCGCTCGGGAGGCCCTGCGTTTGGCTGCGGCCAAGTTGCCGATCAAAACGCGCTTCATCCAGCGCATCGAAGAGTAAGAGGGCGCAGCCATGAAAAGCAAACAGCGTTTGTCGGATCTTCGGGTCATGACCGTCGACCAGCTGGATCAGGAATTGTTGAATCTCAAGAAAGAGCAGTTCAACCTGCGCTTTCAGCGGGCCACCGGCCAGCTCGAAAATACGGCACGTGTGCGCATTGTGCGGCGGGATATCGCGCGGATCAAAACGCTCGCCGCCAAGCAACGCCAAGCCGCCAGCGCCTGAGGACAGGCCCGCCCACTTGCTAGAACAGGTTTAAAAAGATTATGCCGAAGCGAATCCTCCAAGGCGTCGTGGTGAGCGACAAACAAGAAAAAACCATTGTGGTGAAAGTCGAGCGCCGCTTCACACACCCGCTTTTGAAGAAGACGGTGCGGCGTTCGAAAAATTATCACGCCCATGACGAAGCAGGTACGTATAAGATTGGCGATACCGTCTCGATTGAAGAGACCAAGCCGATTTCCAGGTTGAAACGCTGGATTGTTCTCGAGACAGCGGCTAAAGCTTGAAAATAAATCATAAAGGAGACGCAGGTCTCCTTCAGGCGCAGTCCGGCTTGCACTTGTTGCAGGCCGGAAACCGTTCTGAATAGAAAGGTCAAGCAGATGATTCAGATGCAGACTAATCTCGACGTGGCCGATAATTCCGGCGCACGGCGTGTGATGTGCATCAAGGTTCTTGGCGGCTCGAAGCGCAAATATGCCGGGGTCGGCGATATTATCGTCGTATCCGTCAAAGAGGCCATTCCGCGCGGGCGCGTGAAAAAGGGCGATGTGATGAAGGCGGTGGTTGTTCGGACCGCCAAGGATATCAAGCGCGCCGATGGTTCCGTGATTCGCTTCGATACCAATGCCGCCGTTTTGATTAATAATCAGTCGGAGCCGGTCGGCACTCGTATTTTCGGGCCGGTGCCGCGCGAATTGCGCGCCAAAAATCACATGAAGATCATCTCGCTCGCTCCGGAGGTGCTGTGATGGCCGCTAAAATCAAAAAAGGCGACAAGGTCGTCGTTTTGGCTGGACGCGACAAGGGCCGTTCTGGCGAAGTGCTGCAGGTCCTTCCCAAGGAAGATCGCGCACTGGTCCGGGGGATCAATCTCGTCAAGCGGCACCAGCGTCAGACCGCCAAGCAGGAAGCTGGCATCTATACGAAAGAAGCGACGATCCATCTGTCGAATCTCGCGTTGGCCGATCCCAAGGACGGTAAGGCGACCCGCGTCGGGTTTAAGATTCTTGAAGATGGCCGCAAGGTGCGCTTCGCCAAGCATTCCGGAGATGTGATCGATGGCTGATAATAAAAAGGGTGGTAAGGCACCGGCCAAGGGTGGCAAGGCGAAAACCCCCGCGAAGACACCGGCCACCAAGAAACCCGCGGGCTCGATCTCGAGCCGCGATGTGACCCCGATTGCGACGGCCGGAGCAGAGGCGCTGGCCGCTCCGAAGGATTATACGCCGCGTCTCAAGAAATTTTATGAAGAGACGGTGAAGCCGAAGCTGATCGAGGAATTCGGCTATAAGAATCCGCTGGAAATCCCGACGATTGAAAAAATCGTGCTCAATATGGGCGTCGGTGATGCGGTCAATGACACCAAGCGCGTGACGTTGGCTGCGGCCGATCTCTCGCTGATTGCTGGCCAGAAGCCGGTGATCACCCGGGCGCGCAAGGCGATCGCGACCTTCAAGGTTCGCGAGAACATGCCGATTGGCGCCAAGGTGACGTTGCGTAAGACGAGAATGTATGAATTTCTCGACCGTCTCGTAACGATCGCTTTGCCCCGTGTACGTGACTTCCGTGGCCTCAATCCCAAAAGCTTCGATGGCCGTGGAAATTATGCCATGGGTATCAAGGAACATATCGTGTTCCCGGAAATCGATTACGACAAAGCAGAAAGCATCCTCGGGATGGACATTATTGTCTGTACTTCGGCAAAAACCGATGATGAGGCTCGTGCGCTTCTGCGTGCATTCAACTTCCCATTCCGGCAGTGAGTTTCGAGCTCAGACGCGGAATCAAGAGGTAAAGTTCATGGCGAAGAAAAGTTCGGTCGAAAAGAACAAGCATCGCGCGCAATTGGTCAAGCAATATGCCGGCCGTCGCGCCCGCTTGAAGGCGATCGCGAACGATGAAACCCTGAGCATGGAGGAGCGCTTCGAAGCGCGCCTCAAATTGGCGGAATTGCCGCGTAATTCGGCTCCCGTAAGGCTGCGCAACCGCTGTGAAATCAGTGGCCGTCCGCGCGCTTTCACCCGCAAAATGAAAATGTCGCGTATCGCGGTTCGTGAATTGGGCTCGCAGGGCCTGATCCCGGGCCTCGTGAAGTCGAGCTGGTAAAAGGAGCGGATCATGGCAGTCAACGATCCGTTGGGCGATATGCTCACACGCATCCGCAATGCTCAGATGCGGCGCAAAGGAAAAGTGCAGACCCCGGGTTCGCGGTTGCGCGCCCATGTGCTCGATGTGTTGCAGGAAGAAGGCTATATTCGCGGTTATTCGACCACGGAATATGGCAACGGGCGCAGCGAGTTTGAGATTGAGCTGAAATATTTCGATGGCCTTCCGGTCATTCGTGAAATTCAGCGCGTATCGAAGCCCGGTCGGCGTGTTTACACCGCGGTGAACGCGATTCCCCGTGTTGCCAATGGGCTTGGTATTTCGATCATCTCCACCCCCAAAGGCGTTATGGCCGATCACGCGGCACGCGAGGCCAATGTCGGCGGCGAAGTCTTGTGCAAGGTCTTCTGACCTCCGGCTGAGGAGCCCAGTTCAATGTCTCGTATCGGAAAAAAGCCGGTCGTCATTCCCGCTGGCGTGACAGCCAAGGTCGAAGGACAGGCCATTTCGGTGAAGGGCGGCAAAGGCGAATTGCATTTCACCGCGCCCGATTATGTTTCTGTTGCTTTGGAAGGCACGCAGATTGCCGTCTCGCCGCGTTCTGAAGATAAAAAAGCCCGCGCGGCCTGGGGCATGACCCGGTCGATCGTGAATAATCTGGTAATCGGAGTCTCGCAGGGTTTTGAGCGCAAGCTCGAGATCACGGGTGTCGGCTACAAGGCTGCGGTGCAAGGAAAGAATCTTCAACTTTCTCTGGGCTATAGCCACGATATTAGCTTTCCGATTCCGGATGGAATTGCGATTGCTGCGCCCAAGCCGACCGAGGTTTCGATCACCGGGATCGATAAGCAGCGGGTCGGGCAGATTGCCGCTGAAATTCGGGCCCTGCGTCCGCCGGAACCCTATAAGGGCAAGGGCGTGAAATATGCCGGGGAATTCATCTTCCGTAAGGAAGGCAAGAAGAAATAAGATTGAGAGCGAAGGGCCAATATTATGGCAAAGGACATTGAGGCGACTGAACGCCGCAAGGCGCGGGTCCGCCGTTCGCTGCGCGCAAGGGCTTATGGTAAGCCGCGGCTTTCCGTCTTCCGTTCGTCGAAGCAGATTTATTGTCAGATTATCGATGATGGCGAAGGCAAGACCCTCGTTGCAGCCTCTTCGCTTGAAAAGGCTAACCGGGAAGGCTTGAAGACCGGCGCAACAGTCGAAGCGGCTAAGATTATCGGCAAGCTGATTGCCGAAAGGGCCGTTCAGGCTGGCATTAAGGACGTGATTTTCGATCGCGGTGCTTATATGTATCACGGGCGTGTCAAGGCCTTGGCTGATGGCGCGCGCGAAGGCGGCTTGAATTTTTAAAGCCAGCTGTCGGAAAGGATTTTGGCCTTTTCGACCTTTTTCCATTCGAAGCGAGCGGTCGATCTTTCGGAGGCCGCGTTTAAGTGACGGACAATAATAATGGCGCGTGAAGGTGAAGGCGGCGGTCGTGGTGGCCGCGAAGAACGCGATAGCGAATTCGTGGACCGTTTGGTCCATATCAATCGCGTCGCCAAAGTGGTGAAAGGCGGCCGGCGGTTTGGCTTTGCCGCTCTGGTCGTGGTCGGCGACCAGAAGGGTCGAGTCGGCTATGGCCATGGCAAGGCCCGTGAAGTGCCGGAAGCTATTCGCAAAGCGACGGAATCGGCTAAGCGGGCCTTGATTCGCGTGCCCTTGCGCGAGGGGCGGACGCTGCATCATGATGTGAATGGTCGCCACGGAGCTGGGCGTGTCGTCCTGCGCGCTGCGCCCGCCGGAACCGGGATCATCGCTGGCGGCCCGATGCGCGCCGTTTTCGAAACACTCGGCATGCATGACGTGGTTGCGAAGTCGCAGGGGTCTTCGAACCCTTACAATATGATTCGCGCAACGTTCGACGCTTTGCAGCGCGAGGATTCACCGCGCGCCGTCGCTGCCCGCCGTAGCCTCAAGGTTTCGGTTCTCCAAGGCCG
Source organism: Beijerinckia indica subsp. indica ATCC 9039 (assembly GCF_000019845.1). NCBI lineage: Bacteria > Pseudomonadati > Pseudomonadota > Alphaproteobacteria > Hyphomicrobiales > Beijerinckiaceae > Beijerinckia > Beijerinckia indica. The sequence goes on from NC_010581.1 coordinate 1,577,834, forward strand.
GCGCCTGGGCGGTGACACCGAAACCGCTGCGGAAGGTTGAGGAGTTTTAGACGATGACGACCTCAACAAACCGCATCACGATCGAACAGGTCAAAAGCCCGATCGGCCGGCCAGGCTCGCAAAAGGCGACCCTGATTGGACTCGGTCTCAATAAAATTGGTCGCCGGTCCTCGTTGGAGGATAGCCCGGCGGTTCGCGGAATGATCGCTAAAGTGGCGCATCTGATCCGCGTCATTGACGGGCAGTGAGGGCTTTGGGCGATGAAACTCAATGATATTTCCGACAATCCTGGCTCTTCCAAATCGCGCATGCGGGTCGGCCGTGGTATCGGCTCCGGCAAGGGTAAGACCTGCGGACGTGGTGTGAAGGGTCAGAAAGCCCGTACCGGTGTGGCGATCAAGGGCTTCGAAGGCGGTCAGATGCCGATTCATCGGCGCCTGCCAAAGCGCGGTTTCTGGAATCCTTTCTCGACTGATTATAACGAAGTCAATCTCGGGCGTATTCAGACCGCGATTGATGCCGGCAAGCTCAATGTGGCGCTTCCCGTCACCATTGAAGCGTTGGTCGAAGCCGGTGTCTGCGCCAAGGCGCGCGATGGCGTCAAGATTCTTGGCAATGGCGAACTCAAGGCGAAGCTGACATTCGAAGTGGCTTCCGCTTCCAAGACAGCGGTTGCCGCGATTGAACAGCTCGGCGGCTCGATTACGCTGTTGAAGGCTCAGCCGGCTGCTGCTGAAGCTTGAGGCTTCGGGCCTGCGCCAAAGCGCCAATCGACAAATTGCTCGTTTCCTTTTAGGGCCTATGCGGTGGAAAATCATTCACCACATAGGCCCTAGATGTTTGGTCAAACGGGTATGACAGGCAAAAGGAGCGTCTTAATCGGCGGTTTTTGGGCTTTTCAATCGTTCCTTTAGGGCGGCGAGGCTGGAGCAGCAAAAGAATTCCACGTTCCATGCCTTTGTAAATGCATCAAATTTATTCGAAAACGGGTATCCATTTTCGGACTTGATGCTGTATTTGAAATCAATGGTTCAACGCATGGACCCAGCCGCGACTTGTGGGAGGCGGGGAGGGGCCATGCCTCAGCGGAGCTTTCAATGGTTTCGGCCGCGGAACAACTTGCATCCAATGTCAATTGGGGGGCCTTTTCTAAAGCCACCGAGCTCAAGCAACGCATCTGGTTTACCTTGGGCGCACTGATCATCTATCGGTTGGGAACGTATATTCCCTTGCCGGGCATTGATCCTGCGGCTTTCGAGGCGAATTTTACCGGTAATCGGCAGGGTGTTCTCGAGCTTTTCAATATGTTCGCGGGCGGCGCCGTGCAGCGCATGGCCATTTTCGCCTTGAACATCATGCCGTATATTTCGGCCTCGATCATCATCCAGCTTTTGACCTCCGTGCTTCCTGCGCTGGAAACCCTCAAGAAAGAGGGGGAGGCGGGCCGCAAGGTCATGAATCAATACACCCGTTACCTGACGGTGATTCTGGCGGCGTTCCAAGCCTATGGCATAGCGGTCGGCCTCGAGAGCCAAGCGGGCGTCGTGACGGAACCTGGGTTCTTTTTCAGGATCAGCACCGTCTTGACCCTGATGGGTGGGACGATGTTTCTCATGTGGCTGGGCGAGCAGATCACCTCGCGCGGCATCGGCAATGGATCCTCGCTGATTATTTTCGCGGGTATTGTCGCGGCTTTCCCCTCGGCCATCCTCAACACTTTGGAACTCGGACGTCAGGGAGCCATTTCAACCGGCGTGATTATCGGCGTCATCATCATGTCGATCGCGGTGATCGCCTTCATCGTCTTCATGGAAAGGGCGCAGAGGCGCGTCCTGATCACTTATCCGAAGCGACAGCAAGGCAACCGTGTCTATGAAGGTCAGACGTCGTTCCTACCTCTCAAGTTGAATACGTCTGGTGTGATCCCGCCAATTTTTGCCTCTTCCTTGCTGCTTTTGCCGACGACGATTGCCAATTTCTCGCAGAATCAGGGTGGCACCGGTATTTTGGCGACGGTCTCGGCCTATCTCGCACACGGACGGCCGCTTTATATGGCTGCCTATGTCGCCTTGATCGTTTTCTTCGCTTTCTTTTATACGGCAATCGTTTTCAATCCGGTGGAAACAGCTGATAATCTCAAGAAGCACGGGGGATTCGTCCCGGGGATCAGGCCGGGAGAGAGGACAGCGCAATATATCGATACGATTCTCATGCGCATAACGGTGCTGGGCGCGGCCTATCTGGCAGTGATCTGTCTTTTGCCGGAAATCCTGATTTCCTATGCCGCGTTGCCGTTTTATTTCGGAGGCACGTCGCTCTTGATCGTTGTCAGTGTCACCATGGATACAGTGGCCCAGATTCATGGACATCTGCAGGCCCATCAGTATGAGGGTTTGATCAAGAAGGCAAAATTGCGGGGGAAACGGAAATGAGGCTTATTCTTTTGGGACCGCCTGGCGCTGGCAAGGGGACTCAATCGGAGCGTTTGCGGGAACAATGCAAAATCCCGCAGCTTTCGACAGGTGATATGCTGCGCGCAGCCGTGAAAGCCGGCACGCCGATCGGTCTGAAGGCCAAGGCCGTGATGGACGCGGGTGGTCTGGTGTCCGACGATATTGTGGTCGGCATTGTTGCGGATCGGATCGAAGAACCTGATGCGCGCAACGGATTCATTCTCGATGGCTTCCCGCGGACGGTCAAACAAGCGGAAGCCCTGACCACTATGCTCCACGAGAAGAAGATGGATCTCGACGCGGTCATCGAGCTTGTCGTTGATGAAAACGCGCTTCTGGCCCGGATCGAAAAGCGCGCCAAGGAAACTTTGGCGGCGGGCGGCACCGTGCGGGCGGATGATAATCCAGCCGCTTTCAAAACGCGTATTGATACTTATCGTGAGCAGACCGCTCCGGTTTCGGCCTATTATGCCAGCCAGGGCGTCCTGAAAACAGTGGATGGGATGGCCGATATTGATACGGTGACGGCTGCGATCGATAAAATTCTCAAAGCCTAAAGCAAAACAGAGTGTCCGACGCGGCGGTTTCGATCAACGAAACCGCCTTTATTTTGCGTTGGATAGGAAACGTCCTAAATATAATACATGAGGTCGGCATCATCGGTTTCGGCAAGCGCCCGCATTTCAGCGAGACTCCGATTGTCGAGAACCATGGCTATGGCGTTCCGGGCCTCCAGCATCAGCAGCCGCACGGTACATTTCTTCTCGTCAGCGCAATCGTCGCATCGACGATAGGACGTCTTGCTGGCGCATTGAATGGGGGCCAGAGGTCCGTCGAGCACACGGACGATATGACCGACCATGATTTCATGAGCCGGCCGGGCGAGTGTATAGCCGCCTCCCTTGCCCTTGCGGGAATTGACGAAACCCGCATTGCGCAATTCCCCGAGAATAGTATCGAGAAATTTCTTCGGGATCTCATTAGCGACAGCAATATCCGTGACCAGGGTCGCTTCGCCGAGCGGCCGCCCGGCGAGATGCACCATGGCTTTGAGACCGTATTTTCCTTTTTTAGTGAGCATCCGAACTCCGATCGGGACATCCCGCGGTCCGCTCGTCCAAGCAAACGCTGCAGTAGAGCGTTTTAAGCAACCGCCTTGGTACGTGTTCGTAAACTACCGATAGGGTTCGAAGGGAGAATTGTCCACAAGTTTCATAGAATTTTAGGTCTCGGTGGGGCCGGGACCGCTTTTTGAACTCGACCGGGATCGGCCAAGCGCCTCAAACCCAGACGGCGGGACTGAGATGAGATCGTTCGCTGGTTTTTAGAGGCAAGAGAGACTTGGGCCTGATTCGGCTAAGTTAATGGAGCACAGGCCTTTGCGAGGGAGGCGAATGGGGCAAGACCTCCCCGGATTGGAGGATGAAGCCGCAGGACTTCAGGCCTTTCGCGGTTGCGCGGCTGGCTTCGACGAGACAATCGACCCTATGGGTGCCGAGTAATTCGGAAGCGGCCAGAATTTCCGTGAATTCTTCCGCGCATTGAGACGCGTGGATCAGAGAAAGCACCAAGCTTTCATCATGGCAGGGGCATTGGCAGGGACTTGGGTGCCAGGAGAGATCGCGGACGGCCTGTTCACGCAGGAGCCGCGTGAAGACATGCAAATCCGCGAAGAGGGCCTTGGCCTTTTCCGTCTCCAGTGTGCCGCGCAGGACTTCCCATGCACGATCCCAGTAGCAGGTTTTGCGTGTGGCATGGCCCGTCATCCAGTAACGATATTGAACGAGGAGCAAATGTTCCGCCGAGGTCTTGGCGGCATGGTTCCTCTTGGGAATGAAGACTGTTTTCTCCGATGCCATGTTTTCATCCTTTGCTGTCTGCCTGGAGGTAGCGCGATGTGTTTCCTATTGAATAATGGGTGTTATTACCCTCAATATGCTTTTGAATTTTTATAATTATTATTTAGATGCCACTTATATTTAATATATACGCTTATATTATCGGGATAATACGAAAATGAACATCATTCAAGTTCTGTTATATTGTATTATTCTAATTCTATACTAGTCGCGCTGGGAACCGAATGGTGCGTCCCGAGTCAAAGAGCTTAACGGCCGATTGGTTCCATGTATGGTATTATAATACCTCATTCGATAAATATATGATTATACATTCGTTCATCGGAAATAAGGCGCTTGACCCGACGCCTTCGCTTGAATAGAAGCTGCTCGAGACTACACGCTGGCTCGTCGAGCTGCGTGGCGGATTCATTTCCAGGCTCTCCTGGCAGGACCATATTTTCATGTTTGGCAAAACTTATTCAGCCAAGGCGGCAGATATCGAGAAGAAATGGGTGGTGATCGACGCGGCCGGTCTGGTCGTCGGACGTCTCGCCTCGATCGTCGCCTTGCGCCTGCGCGGCAAACACAAGCCAACCTTCACGCCGCATATGGATGATGGTGACAATATCATCGTCATCAATGCGGAAAAGGTGGTCTTCACCGGCCGCAAGCGGGATCAGAAGGTCTATCACTACCATACGGGTTATCCGGGCGGCATCAAGGAACGGTCCGCTAAGTTCATCCTCGATGGGCGCTTTCCCGAGCGCGTGGTTGAAAAGGCCGTCGAACGCATGCTTCCGCGCGGGCCGCTGGGCCGCAAGCAGCTCGGCAATCTGCGGGTCTATAAGGGCTCGGCCCATCCGCACGAGGCGCAGCAGCCGCAAGTCCTCGATATCGCCAAGCTTAATCCCAAAAACGCCAGGACTGTCTGATCATGGCTGAAACTCTTTCTTCGCTTCAGGATCTGAAGGCCGCCACCGCCGTTCCGACGGAAGAAGCGCCGGTTTATGCGCAAAAGCTCGATGCTTTTGGCCGTGCTTATGCCACTGGCAAGCGCAAGGATGCGGTCGCCAGGGTTTGGATCAAACCCGGTTCCGGCAAGGTCACCGTCAACGGTCGTCCGCTCGATGTCTATTTCGCCCGTCCGGTTCTGCGCATGATCCTGCAGCAGCCGCTTGGCGTCGCCAAGCGCGTCGATCAATATGACCTGATGGTTACGGTTGCTGGCGGTGGTCTTTCCGGGCAGGCGGGCGCGGTGCGTCATGGCCTTGCCAAGGCGCTCGTCAATTATGAGCCGGAATTGCGCTCGGCCCTCAAGAAGGAGGGATTCCTGACGCGCGATTCGCGTACCGTTGAACGTAAGAAATACGGTAAGAAGAAAGCCCGCCGTAGCTTCCAATTCTCGAAACGTTAATCCGGCGTTTTCGGAGGGAAGTTCCAAGGCGGCTCACGAGCCGCCTTTTTTCTTGTCCTTTTTCTTCTCCTTTTTTCTTTTCATGGGGATGGAATGATGCCGGCACGTCTCTTTATCGATGGTGAAGCGGGAACCACGGGTCTTGGCATCAAGGAGCGCCTGGCTGAACGGAGCGATATCGAACTGGTCAGCCTGCCCGCCGAGGACCGCAAGAACGAAGAGGCGAAACGCGCAGTCTATGCGAGCGTCGATCTGGCCATTCTGTGTCTGCCGGACGATGCGGCGCGGGAGGCGGTCGCCTTGACGGAGGATCTCGGTGCCCGCGCGCCGCGCCTTCTCGATGCCTCCACCGCGCATCGCACTACGCCTGGCTGGACCTATGGCTTTCCCGAATTAACCCAAGGGCAAGCCGAGGCGATCAAAACCGCACCACGCGTGGCCAATCCCGGCTGTTACGCGACAGGCGCCATAGCGCTCTTGCGGCCTCTCGTGGAGGCTGGCTTCGTGCCCTCAGACTGGCCGGTTTCGATTCACGCCGTGTCCGGCTATTCAGGGGGCGGCAAAAGCATGATCGCGGCTTATGAAGCCGGCACCGCGCCTGCTTTCGAGGCCTATGCCTTGGGTCTTGGACACAAGCATGTGCCAGAGATCATGGCCTATGGCCGGCTTGCTCAGCGGCCAATTTTCACGCCCTCGGTTGGCAATTTCCGGCAGGGCATGCTGGTCTTCATCCCCTTGTTTCTCGACGCCTTGCCACGGCACCCAAAGATTGAGGATCTGTCGGCGGTGTTCGCGGCTCATTATGCCGGCAGCACTTTTGTCCATGTTCGGCAGGCCGATGGTTTGGAAAGGCTTGAGCCGCAAGCCTTGAACGGGACCAATGAACTCGAGCTTTTTGTCTGTGGTCCGCAAGGGGGGCATCAGGCGGTTCTGGCGGCGAGACTCGACAACCTTGGCAAGGGCGCTTCAGGCGCTGCCTTGCAGAATGTGGAACTCATGCTCGGGCTCGCCCCGCAAGGATGAAGACGGTCCTTTCCATCTTCATCCCCGCTTTGATGAAAATTCTATAACCATCTTAAGAAAAAGAGGGTTTTAAGATCTTCATTCAATACCGGACCTTGACATAATCGCCGGGAGCATCGGTGATCGCCGGCAATTGGCCCTCACCGGGAATCCGAGCCTTAACCTTTGCTGGTGCTTGGGCGGCGACCCAATTCAGCCAGTCCGGCCACCAGCTTCCCGGATGTTCCTTCGTATTGGCGAACCAAGCGTCGAAATTACCTTCGGGCCGGCATCCCGTCCAATATTGGTACTTCGGCTTGTTGGCGGGATTGATGACCCCGGCTATATGGCCCGAGCCCGCCACCACGAACCGAATATCGCCGCCAAAGAATTTGGCGCCCAGGAAAACCGAGCGTGCTGGAGCGATATGATCTTCCCGGGTTGCGAGATGATAGATCGGGATCTTGACCCGGGCGAGGTTCAGCGGATGACCGTCAAAGGCAATCTCTCCCTTCGTGAGCCGATTGTTGAGATAGAGCTCACGAAGATAAAACAGATAGTTAGCCGCCGGCATTCGCGTTGGGTCTGAATTCCAGGCGAGGAGATCGAAGGCTTTGGGCGGCTGACCTTTCAAATAATTATTGACCACATAGGACCAGATCAGATCCGTCGGCCGTAAGCTATTGAAGGCGTGAGCCATCTTTTCGGCTTCGAGATAGCCGTGCTGGGCCATTTTCTGCTCCAGCATCTGTAATTGTTCCGGATCGATCAGCAAGCGGAGATCACCCGCTTCACTGAAATCCGTTTGCGTCGTGAAGAAGGACGCGCTCTCGATCCGATCGTCCCCGGTTGCCGCCATATAGGCCAGCGCCATCGAAAGCAGGGTGCCGCCGATGCAATAGCCGATCGTTGTGATTTTCTCCTCCCCGCAGGCGAGCCTGATGGCCGTTAGCGCGGCAAACAGGCCACGATGCATATAGGCCTCAAATCCCATATTGCGGTGGCGTTCGTCCGGATTGACCCAAGAGATCATGAAAACGGTCAAGCCCTGGGAGACGGCCCAGCTGACGAAGCTCTTTTCGGGATTAAGATCGAGAATATAGAATTTGTTGATCCAGGGCGGCACGATTAGAAGCGGGCGCTTATAAACTTCATCCGTCGTTGGAGAATATTGTATTAACTCTATGAGTTCATTTCTGAAAACGACCTTTCCAGGCGTTGTCGCGATGTTCACACCCAAAGTGAACTTCGACATATCGGTCTGGCTGATCTTCAGCTTGCCTTTACCGGCTTCGAGATCCTGGGTGAATAAACTCACGCCGCGCACCAGATTTTCGCCGTTGGAGGCGAGCGTTTCGCGCAATAATTCTGGATTGGTGGCGAGGAAATTCGAGGGCGAAAGCGCGCTGGTAATCTGGCGCACGTAATATTTCGCTTTGTCCTTGGCGAATTGATCGACCCCTTCGGCATTATTGATGAGATCGTCTATCCAATTGACGATGATCGCATGAGCTTGGCGAAGAAAATCGAAAAAGGGGCTCTCGCGCCATTCCGGAGCGCTGAAACGCTTGTCGGCGGGATTGACCGGCACGACAGGCTCCCGGGCTTCGCCCGAGAAACGCCAAAGTGTCTGGGTACAGAGCATGAGGAGAGGTGTTACGAGCTTGTTCTGCGCTTCCAGCCGGCGGGCGGGGTCTTTCAACCAATGTTCGGCAATACGTCCGATGCTGCGGACCGCATTGCCGACTTCGCTGGAAATCTCGTTGCGGATTTCCTCCTGCTCCATGGGTTTGAAATAAGTGGCGAGAACTTTGCCAGCTTGTTCCGTGAGCTTCGCAAGATTGCGGGACAGACGCTCGAAATCCGGGGTGGGCGTAGTGTTTTCCCCCGCTTTCCCCTCTGTGCCCTTCGAAACACCGAGAAGAGCCGCATTTTTCGTGAAGGCTTTGGTGATCGTTTCCAAGGTCGGCACCGACAGGGACAAGGGGGCGGGCAGGCCAGGGCGCAACGATGGGGAAACAGACGAAGGGAAGATGAACGGTTTGGGGATACCGTTGGAAAATGCGGCTTTCGCGGGTGCGCCCGTATCGACTTGGGTCGGCTCCCCAGGCGGCAAAATGATTGGCGCTTGGTCCTGAGCGGGCTGTTTCAGGGGCGGTTCATCGACATGAGGAGGGGTGAGCGACATATTTGGCCCTTTCGATTGCGTATCGATCAGCAGATCAGCCGCTTCCGGCGCGAGGCCGGGCACCATTGTGGAGGGCGGCAAAAGGGTCCCGTTTGCTTCGGCTCCAAGTGGTCTGGTCACAGGCGAAGCGACGGAAGAAAGGGTCTTCAAATAGGTCGGGGTGTTCCTTGAGACTTCGAGCATTTTCCGGCGCTGGCGTCCGGTGACGCTGGAACGACGGCGATTTTTCCTAGCCATGTCTTTCCTACCCCGTTGTGCTTGCCCTGTTTCTGTCTGCCTTATTTTGGCTTATGTGCTGAGTCTTTTGAGGCTCATGGTTTCGGATCTTTCCGATTGAGTCCATTGGACCTATATCGGCTGGGAACGTCAATTCCGATCATCGGTTTCAGGCTAATGATAGAGGTGGGATTTTTACGGTCTAGTTGCCAGCCGATGCGACGGGGTAGGGCCCTTTTGCGCATCTTTTTGTGCTTTTTTTTCTTCTCCCTTTGTCTTTGCGATACAGCGGTCAAGGCAGGACAGGCTAAAACGGAGCCAGGAAAACTTTTTGGCGATTCGCCTCTCGACACGCTTTTGAAGACGAGGTTGTGGGCGGATGTCCCGGAAGCCAAGGATTTCGTGCGCGAAAATCGGCCAGCTCCCAATACACTCGATTTTACTCCCTTGACCGGCGCCAGTCCCACGCGTCCGCGAATCAAGAGCAAGGAAGAAATCGAGGCTTTGAAATCGGAACTCGATCAGGCGGCCGCGCAGAGCCGTAGTCGGGCTGGCCTCGCTCCACCAAGCGCAAAGCCGTCGCCAGGCAAGCCCAAGTCCGCGCATCCATGAGCCGGAAAAGGTCTGTAAAAGTATATTTTTCAGAGAGTTATTAGAAAAGTGACGGCCGCGATCCCATATCGGGGAACGATTCGGCCGGAATGATTCCTGCTTTAGCTTGGCCTTTATTACGGTTTTTTCCAAAAAATCGTGCCCTCTCGAGAGCGGATGCTTTAGTGAGGGACGAGTAGGGCCCGCCGGCAAGCTTTGTTTCCGGCAGCGGCGCAGGATTGAATTCGGTTGGCGGGTGAGGAACTAAATGCGCGTTTTGGTAATCGGGGATGGCGCGAGCGAACATGCCTTGTGCTGGAAGCTTGTGGAATCCCCCCTCGTTGACGAACTGGCCTGCGCTCCAGGCGGCGCCGGAGTGGCCAATCTCGCCGAATGCGTGCCGATTTCCATGACCGCGCGCGATACGATTCTCACCCATTGCGACGATAATGAAGTGGAATTCGTCATTGTCGATTCGATCGCGTCCATGGAGATCGCGCTCGTCGATATGTTGAATCGCAACGGCTATCCCTCGTTCGGCCCTGATATGGGCGGCGTCAAACTGGAGTCTTCGAAGCTCTTCGCCAAGGAATTTTGCAAACGCAACACGATTCCGACCGCGCATTGGGAGGCTTTCACCGATGCGGCTTCGGCCAAAGCTTATGTCGCGGGTGCTACCTTGCCACTCGTCGTCAAGAGTGACCTTCGCGTCGATGGCGCCAAGGTGGTGATTTGCCAAACCAAGGAAGATGCCGAGGCGGCGATCGATGCCCGTTTTACAGGGGCAGAAAATCAAAACGTCATCATTGAGGAATTCCTGACCGGCCAGGAAATCACTTATTCGGCCATCACCGACGGCAATGTCGTCTTGCCCTTGACCACGACGACGCCAGCCTGGAACGGCGATAATACCCCCGCCGATCTGCCAGGCTCTCTCTCGCCAGCGCCTGGCGTGACGCCTGAATTAGAGAGCGAATTGGTCGATCTTTTTTTGTTGCCGACCGTCCAGCAGATGAAGGAAGAGCGCCACCAGTTTCGTGGTCATCTGCAAGTCAATCTCAAGCTGACCGCCGAAGGGCCGAAGCTTATGGATTACAAGGTCCATTTTTCAGACCCGGAATGGCAGGTGATCATGCTGCGCATGAAGGGTGATCTGATGCCGGCGCTGATCTCGTCTTTTGACGAGATGCTGTATCGTTTCAACCCGTTCCGCTGGCATGAGGAATCGGCCATGGCGGTTGTCGTGAAGACGGATGGGAAGCGGGATCCGGAGCAGGTTTGCGCGGCCGTTGATGCGGCCGAGGAACCGGACGGCGATATTGTCGTATTCCAATCCTATCAGGACAGGGAATTAGGCATTACCGCATCCGGCAAGGATCTCGATGATGTGCGCAAGCGGCTCTTGGCAGCCACCGAGCGCCTGAAAAATGTGATGAGCTTCGAATAGAGACAGGTTCATTAAAGAAGAAAGCGGCCTTTACGGCCGCTTTTTTAGTTTTTACCGAAAGATGTTGTTGTCCGGCTTGAGAACCGCCATTGGCGGCTTTAAGCCGCTTTTAGCTATTGGTGGTCGCCCATTCCTCGACGAAGTCGGGCATCATCTTGTTGAGCGTGCGCAAAATGCTTTGCGAGCCTTTGCTCATGGCCTCGAAACAGCCGTCCATTTCTTCCGACATATCAAAGCCCTCATGCTCGAAACGAACATGGGTGCTGCCATCGGCGTTAGGCGTCAGGGTCCAGATCGCCATCGTATCGATGAAATGGCCGAACCCCTTGAGTTCCTGATGGCCACCCTTCCAGGTGTAGGAGATCTTCTGGTTTTCCTCGACGTCAAGGACCTGGCATTGGAACTCGCCATCCCACCGCTCGATCGGCCGGCTGCGGAACGTGAATTTGTGACCGAATTCGGGCTTCAGATCGTTCTTCATGAACCAGAGAGCGATATATTCCGAATCGGTGATCGCGCGCCACACTTGCTCGATGGGGAACGGAACATCCGTTTCCGCGACAATGTTACGCGTCGGCTTCGTCTCCTCCGTCATATTCCACTCCTCACTGCAGTCGAACGGAACCGGCTGAATGCTCTGGATTGCTGGGCGAAAGGCCTGATTTTCCCGCATGCTGGCCCGTAAAGGTCCTGCCGTGATGGAGGCAGTATCCATGCCAGTCAGCAGCCTATGGAGGAGGGGAGATAAAGCAAAAGGCGCGAGCCTTGCCCGCGCCTCGAAATAGGATGTCTTTGGACCTTTGATTCGCGTTGGATCATGAAAAGCTTTCGCTTTTCCGGGATCAGAGCGAAACGTAGATGAATTTATCTTTTTTCAAGGTCGGATAATTGTCGCGCAAAGCCTTCGCTACTTTGCCGACCAGGTCCTTGTCTCCAGCCGCTCCCGGCCCGACGAAATCCGTGCCCTGCATCCAGGTTTCGAAGAAACCATGCAGCGTTTCATCGTAATCGGCGCCTGTCGGATTGGCGGTCTTGTCCTGCAGGCTTGCAATCCCGTCGGTGCTGATTTCGAGCCGCCAATCGCGATCGTCTTTGACGGAACCGATCAGCTTGGCGAGATCGGCGTCGGTCCATTCTCCCTTGAGGTCTAAGGGCATGCTCTTCAATCCTTGAGGCGAGCCATACGGCATCGTTGCTGTTACCGCTTTTAATGAACGCTCGCCTCGTCAAAAAAGCAATGATTTCCCCCTCAGGCGGCGGCTGTTTCGACCGTATGAGAGGCCGCGCTAGCGCGCAATTCGCTCAAAAATTCATCGGCGCTCGCAGGGAGCGAAAACATTGGGAAATTCTTTTCGAAGGCGAAATTTTGTTCTTCCTGACTGACCGTCGCGGTGCAGTCTTTCAAGGTCACGACATGGTAACCCTTTTCATAGGCTGAACGCGATGTCGCTTCCACGCAGCAATTGGTCAAGAAGCCGCCGATCCCGAGGGAGGTAATGCCGCGACTGCGCAGGATGAAGTCGAGATTGGTACTGGCGAAGCCGCAAAGGCCGCGTTTGCCTTCAATGACAATATCCTGGGGCTTTGGCGTCAGGCATTCGACGATTTCGGCGCCCCATGTGCCTTTGCGGAAGGAATGTGTATCCACGACCCCTTTCAGAATACCGTAAGGCTTGGCGGACAATTCGTGGTAATCACTGCTGAATTGGATCGGCACGAAAATGATTTGGACGCCGAGCGCGCGCGCCGCCTCAACGAGCCGCACTGTATTGTCCAGCATATGCGTCGCCTGCATCACGGGCTTGACGGCGGCATGCAGGCTGCCCCCTTCCGAGGTGAAATCGTTCTGATATTCGATTAGGACGAGAGCGGTCGAGCGAGGGTCCATCATCATCATCCAGATATAGGAGAAGCGGTCAGGCCATCTTGCCCTTGTCCTTACGCTTTTGACAAGGTGAGGGCTTTCGGCATGATCCAGCTTTCTTGATCGAACCTCGAAAATAGGGCACAAGACGCCACCGGATCGTTCCGAATCCCGATCGTTCGTCTTGTGGAATTCCCCCTTCATGCAGCGACCTCTGCGTGTCGGCATCGCTGGTCTCGGGACTGTCGGCGCCGCCGTGATCAAGCTCCTCGACCGTCAAGCCGAGGCCCTGGCAAGCCGTGTTGGCCGCGCTGTGATCGTCACAGGCGTCAGCGCCCGCGATAAAACCAAGGAGCGCGGGATCGACCTTTCCCGCTTTGTCTGGTTCGATGATCCAGTCGCGCTCGCCCGTTCGGAAGAGATCGATCTCTTCGTTGAACTCATCGGCGGCGCTGATGGCACCGCGCTCGCGGGCGCCGAACAGGCCTTGGCTTCGGGTAAACCGGTCGTCACAGCCAATAAGGCGCTTCTCGCCCGTCATGGCATGCGACTCGCGACTTTGGCCGAGGAAATGAGCCTGGCGCTCGCCTTCGAGGCTTCCGTCGCGGGCGGCATACCCATCGTCAAAACCCTGCGCGAGGGTCTCGCCGGGAATTCGATCGAGCGCGTCTATGGGATTTTGAACGGCACCTGCAATTACATTCTGAGCCGCATGGAAACGGAAGGCCTGTCCTTCGAAGCCTGTCTCGCTGAGGCGCAAAAGCTCGGCTATGCGGAGGCCGATCCGACTTTCGACATCGGTGGTTTCGACACGGCGCATAAGCTCGCCATTCTTGCGTCGCTCGCTTTTGGCACGGCCGTGGACCCGGAGGGGATCAGTGTCGAGGGCATCGAATCGATCAGCCTCGCCGATCTCCAGGCCGCTGACGAATTGGGCTATCGAGTCAAATTGCTGGGTGTCGCCCAGCGTTCTGCCGATGGTATCGAGCAGCGCGTGCATCCGAGCATGGTGCCCAAAACCTCGGCCATCGCACAGGTCATGGGCGTGACCAACGCCGTGACGATCGATGCCGATGCCGTGCATGAATTGACTCTCGCCGGGCCGGGCGCGGGTGGCGAGGCCACGGCTTCGGCCATTGTCGCCGATATTGCTGATATCGCCCGGGGTGTCCGATCCGCTCCCTTTGGTCTGCCGGTCGCGGCCTTGACCAGCTTGCCGCGGCCGCCCATGCGGCTGCATCAGGGCGGTTATTATATCCGCCTTTCGGTGGAGGATCGTCCTGGCGCGGCCGCCGCCATTGCCAAGCGCATGGCGGAGCGGGAGATTTCGCTGGAAAGCATTGTTCAGCGGCGCCGTCCCGGCACTATCGCGAGCGGAGCAGTGCCGGTGATCCTTGTGACCTACGCGACGCATGAACAGACTGTGCGTGAGGCGCTCGATGCCGTCGTCGCGGATGGCTATCTCGCCGCAAAGCCGCAACTCATTCGGATCGAACGGGAATGAGACAATTCGCCTCGTTTTGCCGTTGTGTCATCTGGAAAAGGTAAGGGAATGCGTTAGGAGCGGCTGTTGCGGGATCTGCCGCACGCCGAAGAAGACGTCCCGCTTGGCATTTTCGTCATTTCTCGAATTTTTGCCATTTCCAGGGGATAATAGAAGAACCCGAGAGCGGCTCGCCAGTCGTTCTATATAACGGATGTTATACAAACTGTGCGAGAATAAATCCCGACACTATTGGATACGGAGACGGCAAACTCCGTATCTTCGACCGCTCTTCTTCTGCCAACGGGGACCCCAATGCCTGATCTCCTTATCAAGAGCCCGGATATTAGCGACCGCATCTTTTCCCTGGAATTCGCACGGGTGACCGAGCGTGCCGCCGTGGCCGCCGCGCGCCTGCGCGGACGTGGTGACGAGAAAGCTGCCGACAAGGCTGCGGTGGACGCCATGCGGCGCGAATTGAACCGCTTGCCGATCGACGGCACGATTGTGATCGGCGAAGGCGAGCGCGACGAAGCGCCGATGCTCTATATCGGTGAGGAAGTTGGCCTGCGCGGCGGCCCGAAGATCGATATTGCCGTCGACCCGCTCGAGGGCACGACCTTGTGCGCCAAGGATATGCCGGGCTCGATCGCCGTATTGTCCATGGCTCCCGCTGGCACGCTGCTCAACGCGGCCGATGTTTACATGCAAAAGATCGCCATTGGCCCCGGTTATCCAGAGGGTGTCGTCGATCTCGACGCGAGCCCGACCGATAATATTCATGCCCTTGCCAAGGCCAAGGGTGTCAAGCCGCACGAGATCTCGGTCATGATCATGGATCGCGATCGGCATAAGGATATTATTGCCGAATGCCGTAAGATCGGTGTCGCGATCCGCCTGATTACCGATGGCGATGTCGTCGGCGTAATCCATACGACCGAACCCGAGGAAACCGGCATCGATCTTTATATGGGCATCGGCGGAGCGCCGGAAGGCGTGCTGGCGGCAGGGGCCTTGCGTTGCGTCGGCGGTCAAATGCAGGGACGCCTGATTTTCGATACGCCGGCCAAGATCGAGCGGGCCCATAAGATGGGCATCGCTGATCCCAACAAAAAATATACGCTGAACGAAATGGCTGCCGGCGATACGATCGTCAGCGCGACGGGTGTGACCGATGGCGCCCTTTTGAAGGGGGTGAAATTCGGCAAGGAGATCATCCGCACCGAGACGATCATCTTCCGCTCGGCGACTGGCACGGTTCGCAAGATCCAGGCGGAGCATCGCAAGTTGGACAAGTTCGACAGCGAATGATCTGTTCTTTGCGGGAGGGATTGATCCCTCCCGTTCATGCCTAGAGCATCAAACCGAAAAGTGGACACCACTTTTCGGAAAAATTTGATGCTTTTATAAAAATTTAGAGCATCGCTCATGATTCCGATTTAACGAGCGATGCTCTAGAGCATCGAGCTGGTCCCAAAGTGGGAGCCACTTTTGGTCTGATGCTCTAAGGTGTGGGGTCGCCGTCCTGCCATTCCAGGAGGACGACCTTGCCTTTCTCGACGGTGAGCGCCAGTCTCCCGCTTTTGAGCTCCAGCGCTCTCGCGCCGAACAGTTCACGCCGCCAGCCGGACAGTGCCGGCACATCGGCTTCATCATCGGCGGCAATGGCTTCCAGATCATCGACGGTTGCGATCAACTTGCTGGCGACGCCATGGCTTTCGCTGACCTGGCGCAAGAGAACCTTGAGAAGCTCCACTGTGGCACCGTTGCCGCCGGTCCGTCTTTCACGCTCGATCTTTGGCAAGGATTTAGGATCGCGGGCAAGACCGCGTTCGATGGCCGCGAGAATCTCTATCCCGGCCTTGGTGCGTTCCATGCCGCGGGGAAAGGCTCTGAGATTGGCGAGATGATCGGCTGAGCGTGGCGCGGCCAGCGACAGCTCGATGAGAATATCATCCTTGAGAACGCGGGAGCGTGGGATGTCGCGGCCCTGGGCCTCAGCCTCGCGCCAAGCCGCGATTTCCATCAAAATGGCGAGATCGCGCGGTTTGCGAACGCGATTGCGGAGCCGTTCCCAGGCCGTCTCCGGTGCCTGTTCATAGGTCGATGGAGACGAGAGGAGCGCCATTTCATCGCTGAGCCAGGCGAGGCGGCTGCTGGTTTCCAGCTTGCGGCGCAGATAAAGATAAATATCGCGCAGATAGGTCACATCGGCGATGGCATAATCCACTTGCGCCGGTGACAGCGGGCGTCGCGACCAATCCGTGAAGCGCGAGGATTTATCAAGGCTGACCCTGGTCACGGTCTGCACGAGATCGCCATAGGAGATTTGATCGCCGAAACCGCAGACCATGGCGGCGACCTGCGTATCGAACAAGGGTGTGGGAATGAGCTTGGCGAGGTTCCAGATGATCTCGAGGTCCTGCCGGGCCGCGTGAAAGACCTTTACCGTGGCTTCATTGGCCATCAACTCAAAGAGCGGCGAAAGGTCGAGGCCTTCAGCCAAGGCGTCAACGGCAACAGCTTCCTCTGTGGACGCGAGTTGCACCACACAGAGTTTCGGCCAGAAAGTGGTTTCGCGCAGGAATTCGGTGTCGACGGTTACGAACGGTTGGCGTGCGAGCCTTTGACAAACATCCCTAAGTTCCTGGGTCGAGGCAATCAGAGTCATGGCTTCTGCATAAGCGAACAATCGGGGCCGGCAAAGCGGATTTGCTGAAAATCGGGAAAAACCCCCGTTTTGGTATTGTGCTGGTGTGGCCGGGTGCGATGCAGCAAGAGAATCGACTCTCGCACCGGTTTCAAGCTCGTGCTCAAAGCTCTAAAATCGTGCGATCGTTCCAATGGTTCTCTTATGCGAGTTCTCATGTTCAAAATTTCTGTTCCGATTGCCCTTGCTCTCTTGTCGCTGACGACAACAGTTTGGACGACAGCGACTTGTCTTGCGGAGAAAGCGAAACCGGCGAGCCCCGACGCGCAAATGACTGTAACCAATTATGGGGATTGGGCCTTGCGCTGCCAAGCGGGAGGCAACAAGGATGCCAGGAATTGTGAAGTCGCCCTGACCATCCAGGCGAAGGATCAGACCGCGCCGATCGCCAAGATCGCACTGGGCCGGCCAACGCTCGAGGCGCCGCTCCAGGCGATCGTTCTCCTGCCGACCAATGTTTCGTTCCCCAGCACGGTCAAGCTTTTCTCCAGCGACAAGGACCCCTGGGGTCTCGATTTTACTTGGAGGCGTTGCGTGCAAGGCGGGTGCTTCGCGGAATCCGTGCCGAGCGATGACGATCTGAAACATTGGCGCGAAGCGAAGGGTGACGGCCGTCTTCTCTTCAAGGACGCAAGCGGGCATGATCTCACGATCCCCGTGTCGTTCAACGGTCTCGGACAGGCTCTCGACGCCCTCTCGAAATGAGGGCGTCCGGCATGAAAAGGTTTGGGCCAGTCCGATGGTCAGCTTGGGGCAGGGTAGAGGATCTAATGAAGATCTATGCGGGAGCT